>SKJB01000083.1 GCA_007116145.1 Limnochordia bacterium
CTATCGTAGCTAGGATTTCTCCTAACTCAGTCTGGTGAACTTACCCTTGAAGAGACAAACCTAAAGTTACATCGCCTCTTTTTCAGAAGCCACGACACCTTTAGGTTCGTGGTAGTTCACTTGCTTGGAGATACGCATGAACCATATCCACAGTAACACTATCATCTTTAAGAATGCGTACAAGAAACTCCTCAAGAAATGCATCGACATTGACGTCAGTAGCTAATCTTGCATTCCTTCGTTTACCCCAAAGTTCAGTATAATCGACTACCATCTGTCCTCTACATAAACCATCTGTTGCCACATCCACGCTGTAATCTTGGAATGTTAGTAACTCTGGCATGAATGCAGCTAAAACAGCTAGCGGATCATTAAGGGTACAACCTACAATTCCGTTTAGTTCCCAATGAATGTTTAGGTAATGCAGGGTGAGCTTAACTAGCCAATCAGAAAGCGGTGTACCCTGATGTTTGAGAAACTTTAGATGGAGTGGTGTTAGCAAGGTCTGGCGTGTTACATCAAGCCCTATGACTACTAGTGGAACTTTACTCCACTCCAACACTTGATGAGCAGCTTCGGGATCAGACCAGAAATTAAACTCGGCAACTGGTGATACATTACCTGCCACCCGGGCCGCCCCTCCCATAATCACTATCTCTTTAAATAACGCTATTGCATCAGGATCTTTGGCAATAGCTAATGCAAGATTTGTCAGCGGACCTAGACAGATCAACGTTAATTCCTTAGGGGATGATTTTACCTGTTCGATTAAATAATCCACTCCCGATTGTTCCATAACTGAACGCTTAGTCGTTGGCCAACCACAATCCCCGAGACCATCCTCACCATGAATACGAGTGGCAGGAATTAATTTCCTGAAGAGCGGCGCTTTTGCACCATAGAAAACTGGTATTGCAGTGTTACCTACTATGTCGAGCACTCGAAGTACATTCGTTGCGCCAATCTCCGATTTGACATTACCTGGTGCGATTGTAATTCCCTCAATCTGTAATTCAGGGGAATGAATGGCAAAAATTAACGCTAATGCATCATCAATTCCCGGATCTGTATCAATTATAACTCTTCGTTTCAATAGTAACACCTGCCTTTTCATAATCACCGTACTCTTTCTTCTCTGAGAAAATAGATTTTCCTGCTTGACTATGCCTCAGTTTCTAGTACTTTGGCATATTTATCATAGATTATGCTTAGAGTTAAAGCCTAAGACACAATCGTCTTAGGCTTTAACAATATGTTTACCTCTTAGCAAAGAATGCTTTAGCAATTTCAGGAAACAAGATATAACTTAATACATCCTCTTCACAGGTGGTAATGTCCTTAATCTCTTCTCTTGCTTTAGCCATTCCTGGTTCTAGAAGATCTGCCGGTCGATTCGTTAACGGCTCGCTATCAATTAGTTGTTTGCGAATAGCTGGCTCAATCTCTACAGGAGACCGACCATATAAACCCTGCACATAATCCTTAATCTCCTTGGACTTAACAGAATAACGTTTTCCTGTTACTACATTTAACAAAGACTGTACTCCCACAATCTGACTCATAGGAGTGACTAATGGTGGATATCCAAGATCCTTACGAACCCGTGGTACCTCCTCAACAATTTCCGCAAACTTATGACCAAGCTTTTGTTGCTCGAGTTGTGCTCGTAAGTTCGATAACATACCACCAGGAATCTGACTAATTAAGACTTCTGTATCCACTGTAATAGGTGGCTTTTTGTACCCTTCTAGAATTTTACTCAGCTTTTTGGTTACTTGGGCTAACATCTCTAAGTTAATTCCACTGTCATAAGGTGTCCCTTGGAGAGCTGCGATAATTGACTCCGTTGGTGGTTGAGAGGTACCCAATGCCAAAGGTGACACGGCAGTATCCACTACATCTACTCCAGCTTGTATACCCGACCAATAAGTCATAGAAGCTAGACCGCTCGTATAGTGAGAATGAAGCTGAATGGGTATATCAATAGTTTTCTTTAAACTACTAATCAGCTCATATGCAATACTCGGTGTTAAAATACCCGCCATGTCTTTAATACACAGCGAATCTGCACCCATTTCTTGTAGTTCTTTAGCCAACTGTACATACCCAGCTATATTGTGAACAGGACTCAAAGTATATACCACCGATGCTTGGCTATGTCCTCCTGCTTTCTTCGTCGCTACAATTGCCCGTTCGAGATTACGAATATCATTAAGAGCATCAAAAACTCGAATAATATCGATTCCGTTTTCTATCGACTTCTGCACAAAGGCATCCACTACATCATCTGGATACTGTCGATAACCAAGAATATTCTGACCCCGTAATAACATCTGTAGTTTCGTCCTTGGTAAATACTTACGTAGAGTTCGTAACCGTTCCCAAGGATCTTCATTTAAATACCGCAAACAACTATCAAAGGTCGCGCCACCCCAAACTTCCAAAGAATGGAACCCAACCTCGTCAATCAGTTCGGCAACCTCTAGCATGTCTTCAATTTTTAGCCGTGTAGCTAATAATGATTGGTGTGCATCCCGAAACAATGTTTCCGTTATACCTACTCGTTTACTCAACGCTTACCCTCCTAGTAATGATAAAAATAAACCAGCCGCAATTGCTGACCCGATAACGCCAGCAACATTTGGTCCCATGGCATGCATCAACAGAAAATTATCTTTATTCTCTTTTTGACCAATCTGGTGTACAACACGAGCAGACATAGGAACCGCAGATACACCAGCCCCTCCAATAAGGGGATTAATCTTCCCCTTAGTCAGTACTTTGGCCAACTTACCGAAAAGCACACCCATGGCGGTGGCAATGGCAAAAGCCATTACGCCAAGTACCAAAATGAAGATAGTTCTACCACTTAAAAAAGAATCAGCCTGTGCAGTTGCTCCCACCGTTAGACCTAAAAAAATCGTTACAATATTAACCAATTCATTCTGAGCAGTAGCCGCTAAGCGCTTAGTAACTCCGCTCTCACGCAACAAGTTACCTAACATCAGCATTCCTAATAAGGGTATGGATGACGGGACTAATAAACCCGCAAAAACTGTTACCACTATCGGAAAAACAATCTTCTCGGTGCGACTCACAACGCGTAACTGTTCCATCACAATCATTCGTTCTTCTTTCGTTGTGAGAAAGTACATGATCTTAGGCTGAATAATTGGCACTAGAGCCATGTAAGAGTAGGCTGCTATAGCAATGGGCGCTAGTAGTTCTGGCGCTAAACGTGATGTTAAAAAAATCGCCGTTGGACCATCAGCTCCAGCGATAATAGCTATCGAAGCGCTCTCTGGCAATGTAAATTGCACAAACGACGCAATGAGAAAGGTAAGAAAAATACCCACTTGTGCGGCCGCTCCTAGTAACATGCTGCGAGGATTGGCGATCAATGGCCCAAAATCAGTCATTGCACCCACACCAAGAAAAATTAATGGCGGATAAATCCCTAATCGTATTCCTTCGTATAAAATACGTAATAAACCATCATCTCCCAAAATTCCCGAGCCAGGGAAATTTACTAAAAATGCTCCGAAGGCAATTGGAATTAATAGTAACGGTTCATATTTTTTGTGAATCCCTAAATATAACAACAAGAAAACAATGCCAAACATTACTAGCTCTCGCCAGGTTATTATGCTCAGCCCTGTGCTACTCCACAACATCTCCAACATGCGGCTGCCTCCTAGCTAATGCGTGCAATGACTTGATCAGTTTCAACAGTTTCGCCTTCTGATACGATTTCTGTAACAGTTCCTGAACTAGGTGCTGTAATCTCATTTTCAAGTTTTAACGCTTCTAACGTCAAGAGGACATCACCTTTATTAACTCTCTGTCCCTGCCTAATTTTTACAGAAATAATAGTGCCTGATAAAGGTGCTGGTACAGCTTTACCCTCTGCTACTTTTGGTTTTATAATCTCTTTCGCAACCGAAGCGTTACTAGCATCTTGTTCGATCTTACTACAGGGTTCAACAGTTCCCAATTCCTCTACTTCAACTTCATAGGTTCGTCCCTCAATTGTAACACGATACATTGACATAATAGTTGTCCTCCCTAATAAATGCGTTTTATATGTAACGCTCCGGTTTGTCCTCGCTTTTTCATTACAGCTGCAATAATAGGTAAGTCATTCGACAAGAATATATTGGATGTTACAGACTCCAAATAGGAACTTCCCTCCATCTCTGGCTTTTTCTGTGGCTTAGGCAAAACTCTAGCTAAAAAACCAATAATCTCGGCTAATACGAAAAGCGTGATAAAGACAACCAAAACACCAACTATAGTAATACTTATTGCATTAATCTTGCTCCCCTCCCATCTGTCAATCGTTCATATACCATTACATTCCTATGTTTTGGGCAACACAAAAAAGGGATCTCCCCCCTCTTGGCCTTGCCATCAGATCACTTGTTTATCTTTCTTCCATACTAACCCGACTTTTCCTGCTAGAACGTTATTTTTTCTCAAAATAATATCTGTCTAGATCGAGGAGACAAAAACATGAATCTCGTTGAAGAATCTTACGCTCTCTCCCTCTCTCCGACTGGTCACATCGCATATCTTTCAAAGACTCTGCGCAGAGGAGGCGCACACACTAGATAAATAACCAAATTACCCATTGCGTGGCTAATATCATAAGGTAAACCAGCTAAATAATATAACACTATTTGATTCGTGTATAGCAGACCATTCAAGGAAACCACCATACCATAAACCATACCCATGATAGCCGCAAACACAGACATCCCCACATGCGACATCCTCGTATTTCTAATCCTCCCAGTAACCACTGCCACAGTTACCCATCCCATGAGTTGAAACATGGTCCAAGGACCATGTCCGAGAACGAGGTTTGATGCAAGTGTGCTAACGATTGCTACTAGTACTCCTTTTGATGTTCCTAAACAGAGCGTAGACATAATAATGATAAAAGTAGCTGGTTGGATATTTGGTAGTGGGGCCATCGCAATCCGACCAGCAACACTCAGAGAAGAGAGCATAGCCACTAAAGCAATGCTCTTTACTCTAGACTTTACCTCCAGCTGCGCAGATCCCAATTAATGAGGTCTCCGTTCTTATAGCTATAAGCGTCTGCCCCCACCATTGCCATATTTCCATTAATTGTGTAGAACCAAGCAGTACTCTTTTCATTCGACGACGCCTTACCCTGGATGGAGTCAATAAAACCATTAGTATGCGCTATAACAAACTTCCTTTGCATCAATTGAAACAGTGATTCATTACCTTGCGTTCTAAATATATACGTTACCGGATTCTCACCGTTATCCTGTGTTAACACAATTGTAACTTCTACAGGATTATTCTGGGCTAATACGCCAACAGAAATCATTAATAAAGCAATTAACATAAAACCGATATATACACGTTTTTTACACGCTACCTTCATTCGGTCTCTTCCCCTCTTCGATAAAAATACTATGATCCCATGCCCTACGTCGTTCTGACCTAACAACACTACCTCCCTAAATAGTCATAGCTCCAAACCCACCATCAACTCGCACCAGGGATCCTGTAACATAACTCGATGCTTTCTCTGATGCTAACCAGACTGTTACACCCTTTAACTCCTCGGGTTTACCATAGCGATTAACTGGTGTATGCCTCATGATATCGGCTACTCGTTCGTCTGTTAGAATCTTACGATTCTGCTCTGCAGGGAAAAAGCCAGGTATAATTGCATTGACGCGAATATTATGCGGAGCTAATTCTCGAGCAAGGAACTGGGTCACACTATTCACTGCTGCTTTAGAAGCAGAATAGGTAAACACCCTAGATAAAGGAGGACCTGAAGAAACCGAGGAGATATTAATTATACTTCCTCCTGTTTTTTGTGCTATCATTTTCTTAGCAAAAATCTGACTCGTCATTACCAAGCCTTTGAGATTAACATCCATAATAGCATCCCATTCATCCATTTTTAAGTCAAAAAACGGTGTCGAGCTGTTAAGTCCAGGTGCGTAGAGTAGGATATCAATCGATTTTGCCCAGTCCCAAATCTCATCTGCCGCTCTTTGGATACTATCTTGAACCGTTACATCTGCTACAAACGATTGAATCTCTCCGCCCATAGCTTGAATTTGCTCTTCTACTTCAGTTCCTAGTTCTGCCTTCATGACAACAGAGGCAATTCTAGCTCCATGTTCAACAAATCCTTCAGCGACCGATCGTGCTAACGTACTATTTCCACCAATTATTACTGCTGTTTTTCCTTTTAAACTAAATAAGTCACTCATCGTTATGTTCCTCCTTAAAATATATCACCTTGCATTACAGACAGATAATATTTCCCTCACCATTAAAAGAGAAATCATAGGGTTCGCCGACAACCTCTAAATTTGGGTTCTTTCTTACCTCAGCCAGCATATTTTCAGAAACCTCAAGTCTACCGACATCTAACGTATTTTTAATCCGCACTAACCGAACCTTCGTAAAATCTAAAATATTACTCGTCTTGATGGCTGCTTGTATTGCTTGTCGATCATTATCTAGAGTTGTGGGAATCTTTGTGGGCGAGACCACGGTACTTGTAAGACCGTTTGCATAGATCTTTTGATAATCAACTTTTTTCACACAATAAGCGGTCGTAAAATCAGCAGATCCAATTCCATTGGCATTTCCTTCTGTCTCGTTTGTTAAATCTAAAACTACAATTTTCGTCACATCTGGACCACCATGCGCGTACGGAGTAGGATACCGTCCTATTACATTCGGATCCATCCCATCACCACTAATGTTCTTACCGATTTCATCAACGACTAAAACATCAATCTGATCAAAGAACAAGCGTGGAATCCGCTGTTTAGCTTCTCGTTGTAACTCAATTTCCACAGTTTCAATGTCTTTAGCTAGAACAACACGCAATTTGAACACCTTATCAAAAGGGTTCTCTACCGTTGCCACACCAAAGAGCACAGGTAACTTTTCCAGAATAATCCGTGCCATTGCAGGAACATGCTCAGCCATATGTTTAAAACCCAATTGATGACAGGTTTCTGCACCTTTTTGCTTTCCCAGACCAATGCTGAGCATTTTCATGAGACCACTTTCTATTGGACCACGAAATGCAGTATGCGGTTTAACTCGATTAATTACCACAATACCATCGGCCTGCGATGCCAATGTATCGACATAAACAGGTAAGCCGTTTGGTAATTTCCCAATCTCAATCACATCCATTGAAGAGTGAATAGGGGCACCAACACTCTCCTCTGTAACACCTAAATGACGTAAAACTTCCCTTTGACCCTCTGCTGATGCTCCACCGTGACTACCCATACTCGGTACAATAAACGGTTCTGCACCTGCCTCCTTAAGCACTTTGACAGTAATTCTTGTTATCTCCGAAATCTTGTCAACACCACGGCTACCAACAGCGATAGCAATCTTCATTCCAGGCTTAATAAGCTCCAGAATGTTAGCTTGATTTAATTGTTGTTCTAGTACCCCTCCAACATCCTCTAGCTGTGTTTCGTCAAACTTCTGGCTTACACTTACCATGCGAGGAAGGGGAATATCTTTTACTAAATCAGCTACAATACTCATCCAATCACCTTCGTTTATCAGATTCTCTTATAATCCTCTTCATAATCAAAAGAGGATGGAGTTACCATCCTTTTCAACTATAGGATTCTTTCTTACTTAGAATTCTCCTGCATGAAATTTATATTACTTTTGACTAACCGATCCATGGCTTCTTGTAAGCGAGCTTCATCGACTGTTAATGAGATCCGAAAATACCGATCCCCTTCAGCACCATAACCAATACCAGGTGTTATCACTACTCCTGTTTGCGAAAAAACATGGTCAGCAAATTCAATGGAGTTCATCCCGTTCGGTGTGGGTGCCCAAATATATATCGATGCTTGGGGTCGACCTAATTGCCATCCCATGGTAGTTAACGCTTCGATTACAATATCACGCCTACGCTTGTAAATAGCTAATTGTTCCTCCAATGCATCTTGACTAGAGTCCAGGGCGATCATGGCTCCATATTGTACTGCTTGAAAGGCTCCGGAGTCAATATTACTTTTTAAGGTGACAAGAGTTTTCACCACATCACTGTGCCCTACTACCCAACCAATACGCCAACCAGTCATATTATGAGATTTGGACGGAGACCCAAATTCGATACCTACATCCTTTGCTCCAGGTACTTGCATGAAGGATAAGGGCTCATAACCATCATATCCCACTTCCAAATAAGCGGCATCATGAGCGATGAGAACATTATACTCCTTAGCAAACGCAACTACCTCGTGAAAGAATTGCCTGGTCGCTATTGCGCCCGTGGGGTTATTCGGATAATTAATATACATTAACTTTGCTTGGCGGCAGACATCTGTCGGGATATCTGAGAGTATAGGCAAAAATCCATTCTCCGCCTTAAGAGGCATAAAATGACATTGACCGCCAGCAAGTGTAATCCCTGCCTGATAAACTGGATATCCAGGATCAGGTACTAGACCGACATCACCAGGGTTGAGATAACAAAACGGCAAGTGAGCGATTCCTTCTTTTGAGCCTATTAAAGCTGCAACCTCACTAATGGGATCCAGTTGGACACCATACCTTCTTTTATACCAGTTTGCTACACTTTGGCGCAACGACTCCATACCGACTGAAGTAGGATACTGATGGTTCGCAGCCGTTTCGGCTTGTGCTTGTAACTCTGCAACAATGTGCTTTGGTGTTGGTAAATCGGGATCCCCAATGCCCAAATTAATTACATCAATACCTTGCTTCTTAGCATCACTGATCTTCGCCTCTAGTTGTGCAAATAAATAGGGCGCTAAGTTTTGTAAACGCTCTGCTTTTTTCATCTTTTCATGTTCCTCTCTACGAGTATATTGTGTATTCTCCTCGAAATACTAGTGTTGCTGGTCCAGTCATCCATACATGATTGTCACTCTTCCACTCTATATACAAGTCCCCTCCAGGCAAAGACACCTGTACATGTTTATCAGTTAGACCAAGGTGAGCTGCAACAACAGCACTAGCACACGCTCCTGTTCCGCACGCTAACGTGGGACCAACACCTCGCTCCCAAACTTTTACGTTGATATGCTGCCTGTTTACTAACTGCACAAATTCAATATTAGCTTTTGCAGGAAAGATAGGATTCGTTTCTAAAATCGGACCAATCTGATTAAGAACAACACTATCAACGGTCGAAACAAAGACAACACCGTGGGGGTTACCCATGGACACACCGTGAATCTCCCATTTGCGATCCAAAACTTGAATTGTATGTCCAAAAGAGGTGCCCTGGACATTCATGGGTATATCACGCACGTCTAAAATGGGTTCACCCATATCTACAGTGTAGAGGTTATTACGGACAGACACATCTCGACTAGCCTTTAACGTACCTATTGTTAGGTGATCTCCTTGAACATAACCATAATCAAGCAAATGCTTAGCTAGACAACGAATGGCATTCCCGCACATTTCTGCCTCCGTTCCATCTGCATTAAAAATACGCATTGTATAATCCTTATCTGGTTTGGTAATGAGTACAAAACCATCACTACCAATCCCAAAATTCCGATCACAGATCTCTCGTGCTAACCGGGGAGCTATCGCCAATAAATCCCCAGCAAAATCTTCCGTAAAAACAAAATCATTTCCTAGTCCCTGATATTTATAAAACTTCATCGCATACCTCCATAATGAAGTAGCCGCTATGAGGTCTTAATGCCCACAGAGCAGACAGTAAAGTTGAACCTAGTATACATAAAATTTATTGCTTTGTGTAAGATCCCAAACAAAATATACACGTATACATTATGCGCGTGTTGTCCCTTTACCATAGACAATGTACTTGGTGGTGGTTAGTTCGTTTAAACCCATTGGTCCTCGGGCATGGAGCTTCTGCGTACTAATTCCAATTTCAGCCCCCATACCAAACTGAGATCCATCGGTAAACCGCGTTGAAGCATTAACATATACGGCTGCTGCGTCGACTTCTGCTAAAAAACGCTGGGCATGGGTATAAGACTCCGTAACAATCGCTTCAGAATGTCTTGTGCCGTAGCGAGCAATATGATCGAGCCCGTCATCGAAGGTTTTTATTACACGCACCGCTAAAGTCAGGTCAAGATATTCGGTTTCCCAATCACTCTCACTAGCTAATTCAACATCAGGTAGGATCTGCTTTACTTGGGTGCAACCGCGCACAAGCACTCCCTTCGCTTTTAGTGCTTCATAGACTTGAGGCAAGAATTCATCAGCGACATCACTGTGGACCAACAACGTTTCGGCTGCATTACAAACAGCTGGCCTTTGCGTCTTTGCATTAATGGTGATCGCACACGCATCCGCTAGATTCGCACTCTCATCAACAAAAATATGACAGTTTCCTACTCCAGTCTCGATCACAGGTACAGTAGAATGATTAATAACAGCTTGAATCAGCCCTGCCCCACCGCGCGGAATAATTACATCGATATATTGATTGAGTTTCATCATTTGCTGTACTTGGGCACGATCAGTATCTTCGACAATCTGTACGATTTCGGGCGACAATTCGACGTTTACAAGGGCTTGCCGTAAAAGCGCTACAATGCGTTGATTAGAACGAACTGCTTCGCTTCCGCCCCGAAGAATAACTGCATTACCTGCTTTTAAACACAACCCTGTAGCATCAGCAGTTACATTCGGGCGCGCTTCATAGATGATTCCGATTACACCAAGTGGAACACGCACTTTATTGATTTGTAGACCATTAGGGCGAACCATACCATGCAACACTTCACCGAGTGGATCAGGCATACTTGCGACCTCTCGCATTCCTTGTGCCATGTCCATAATGCGATCATCAGTTAGAGCTAGCCTGTCTAACAAGGCTCCACTAATACCTTTGTCCTGAGCATTTTGCAAGTCGATTCTATTGGCCGATAGAATCTCATCCTTATTATTAATAAGAATTAAGGCCATTTCCTCTAATACCTTGTTTCTCAGTGAACTTTTTACCCTTTGCCAAGTCCGAATAGCTTCTTTTGCTAACTTTGCCTTCTCAACGATCTCCATGACACTCTCTCCTCTCTAACATATCCATCATGACCATATTATCACGATGAATTACTTCATCAAACGGGTGGTTTGGCAAGATATCCTCAACAGCAGATGAAATTTGCCCTTTAATAGACGCAACCTCTTGAGCCGAATAGTAGGATAACCCGCGGGCGATTTCGTGTCCGTGTTCACTGACAATCTGTACTAAATCACCTGCATTAAAACTACCTGTACAACGTAAAACCCCAGCAGGAAGCAGACTCTTACCTGCCTTCAGAGCCTGTTGCGCTCCGTCATCAACAACAATTTGACCATGAGGATGGGTATAGAATGCTAACCATCGCTTGCGACTCGGCCATGCAACGGTTTGCGGGGAAAATAATGTGCCCACCGATTGACCAGCTACTAATTGTCCAAGTAAACCAGGTTTCGAACCATTCGTAATAACCATCGGAATTCCAGAACACCGAGCAATCTTAGCGGCTTGAAACTTCGTCGCCATACCACCGGTTCCTAAAGAACCAACTCCGCCAGCAAGGCTCTCAATGTCCTTTGTGACCTCTGCTATCACTGGAATCAATTGGGCATTTGGGTACTCTCGTGGATCTTTATCATAAACACCATCTATATCCGAGAGAACCACAAGTAAATCGGCATTAATTAAATTAGCAACCATGGCCGATAACCGATCATTATCACCAAATTTAATTTCATCCACTGCCACTGAATCATTTTCATTCACAATAGGTACCACACGCTTATGTAAGAGATTCTCCAACGTATTACCACAATTTAAATAGCGATTACGTTGCTGTAAATCCTCCGCTGTTAATAACACCTGGGCACAAACATGACAATATTCGGCAAATATCTTAGCATACACCTGCATGAGCATACCCTGACCAACTGCAGCAACAGCTTGCTTTTCAGGAATAGTTACGGGCCTTTTATCCATCCCTAAGCGACTCATTCCAGCGCCTATAGCTCCAGACGTTACGAGAACCACTTCATGACCCTCATTAACCAAATCGGATAATTCCCGCACCAAACGTTCAATCTGACCAAGCTGTAGGCGTCCGTTTGGATACGTTAGAGTGCTGGTTCCTACCTTAACCACAATACGACTTTTCTTCATAGCAATTCACTACTTTCCAACATCGTTGTTCTATCTATTTTATCGCAATTGCTCTACAACAGCAACGCTTTTTTTGGCGGGCAACAAGGTATTCAGCGGTAAAATCATATACATTACATGTTGACAAAAGGATTCATACTCTATATAATTGAGCAAACTAGAGAAACCGTGGGTGTGTGCGATGACAACAACTACAAAAACAGCGAGCACACAAGTTAATAGTTTTGCTTATTATTTTAGCTGGGGCTATTATTTTTTTAGCGTTGGCTATTTTTATTGGAGTAGAGCAAAATATAAACGAATTCTAAAAGGATCCCACGCAGTGTAAAGACTGCTCCCTAGCAATTGTATTTAGAGGCTTTGTGTGGAGACTTTTAGCAAAGTCTTTTTTTTATTCAACAAATTAAAAGGAGGATTTCCAATGGTAATTGTTATGAAACCCAATACGCCCCAAAGCGAAATTCACAGATTGCATGAGAAACTGAAAACGCTAGGCTTTGATGTTAATCTCTCGCAAGGGCATAATTACACTTTGTTAGGTCTTATTGGTGATACTACCCAGATTAACGAAAGTCAATTACAGGCCAACACCTATGTGGATCGCGTTATGCGTGTTCAGCACGCTTTTAAGCGAGCCAGCCGACACTTCCACCCCCAAGATACAGTCATTGATATTGATGGCCACAAAGTCGGTGGTGGTCACTTACTAATGATCGCAGGACCTTGTGCGGTGGAATCCCAAGAACAGATACTTACTATTGCAAAGAGCGTTAAGGGCCTTGGAGCACAGTTACTGCGAGGCGGAGCATTTAAACCTCGCACTTCACCCTATAGCTTTCAGGGCTTAGAAGAAGAAGGTCTAAAAGTTCTGCTCGAAGCAAAACGACAGACTGGAATGCCAATTGTGACAGAATGTGTTTCATCGGAAACTGTTGATCTAGTAGCAAATTACGCAGATGTCCTCCAAATCGGAGCGAGAAACATGCAAAACTTTGCTCTCTTGAAAAAAGTGGGTCAAACCAAGAAAACAATTCTTCTGAAACGAGGTCTAGCTGCCACTATTGAGGAGCTACTGATGGCTGCAGAGTATATTATGTCCGAGGGAAACACGAACGTGATTTTGTGTGAACGGGGAATTCGTACCTACGAGACCTATACACGCAATACGCTAGATATCAGTGCAATTCCTGCTATCAAGGAATTATCGCATTTACCAATTATTTGCGATCCTAGTCATGCAGCTGGGAAGTGGGAAATGGTTGCACCCTTAGCCAAAGCAGCTATTGCAGCAGGAGCTGATGGTCTGATTGTCGAAGTACACCATCAGCCGGAACTCGCTTTCTCTGACGGAGCCCAATCGCTCAAGCCCGAAAAGTATGGGCATCTAGTGTCGGCGGTTCAAAAAATTGCAGCAATCCAAAATGCTTACGTTTAATTGTGTTTGGATGAAAGGGGAGCACTCTACCACATGAAAAGAATAGCCTACCCTGGTGTTCCTGGGTCTTTTAGTGAACAAGCACTAACTCAATACTTTCCTGGATCCGCAAAAAAAACGAACGTGAAACAATTTGAAGAAATTTTCACATTACTAGCCAATAACGAAATTGATTACGGAGTGCTTCCCATTGAAAATTCAAGCACAGGAGGAATTTTTGAGGTTTTTGACTTTCTCAAACAATATAATTTTTATATAGTCGGGGAGACATTCATCCATGTCACCCATCATTTATTGGGAACATCTGGCACCACCCTTGCATCCATTCAAGCCGTGTATTCGCATCCACAAGGGTTTGGACAAAGCAGGGTTTTTCTCAAGCAGTATCCCCATTGGATTGAGACCCCGTATTATAACACAGCTATAAGTGCTGAATATGTCAGTCAAGTAAAGGATATCACGAAAGCGGCTATTGCCAGCAAGCGTGCGGGAGAACTTTATGGTCTAGATGTAATTCAAGCTAATATCCAGGATGTCAATCACAATTATACCCGATTTGTGATCATCAGTCGCAATCTTGAAGTCAAAGTAACAGACACGAAAATTAGTTTACTCTATGCTCTGCCAAACAGTGTCGGTGCCTTATACAATAGTCTAGGAATATTCGCACGTTACAACATTGACCTGCTAAACCTGCAATCTCGCCCTATCAAAGACAAACCGTGGGAATGTTACTTCTACCTTGACTTGGTAGGTAATTTGGACAAGGACAACGTTAAAGCAGCACTCTTAGAAATAGAGAAAATCAGTTACTCTCTGCAGATTCTCGGCAGCTATAGCGCTAGTGATGATAATGGAGGTTCCATAAGTTCATCAAAAAAAGGCTCTTCCTGAGCCTTTTTTTGATCCCGCAATAACTTCAACTCAAAATTGATAAGAAACGTCCGACTTAAGGGGCTACACGCTCTGAATCATTCACAAACTGACGATAAAAGTACTCTCCTAGCGTCACTAGAATTGCAAAAGCTAGTAAAGTTGCGAAAGTAGTTCGAAATCCTGTAAGCAATCTAGCCATGATCCAAGCAACAAGTGCAGCCATAATGCCGTCCGCCACTGAAGCGACGCTACTATCTGTTGTAGGTAGAATCATTCTATCCCCTATAAAGTAATTAACCGCTGTCGCAATAATAGCATAAACGAAGACCAAACTAGCTGGATTAGTATCAAATAACGTTAGAGTGGATAATGCAAAAACAAACATCATGATAAACTTTATTCCTAAAGCTATCGTTATTGTCACTATGTATCACCTCAGCCCTAGTATAACCTGGATAACACTGCGTTATACCAGAATTTGGTCGTAATTGAGCGGCTCACAAGGATTATACGGGATCCCTAACATATATGGGTATCAAGCATTCTATTCTGTGCATAGCATCTGCTAAAGCTGGCATACTATAAGCACTCCATAACTTTTAAACGTAATGAGGCGATCCTATGCTTTTGCCCAATTTAGTCGGGCTATTATCGGTAATTCTACTGGTTGTAATGATGTTCTTTTTCGTACCTAGAGAAGAGGTCCGACACTTGCTGCCTTTTGGCCTCACTTTCGGCTTTGGAACTGCAATAATTTTATTACTACTTATGCAAAACATCTACAACTTTTGGCAGTTTATTCAAACAGATTTTCTCTATCTCTTTAACATTCCACTGCTCATCTCAGCGGCTTGGATACCCACAGTTATAATTTTTGCCCATTGGGTCAAAAACGAAGTGTCGTTTATGAGGCTGTTGGTTACTATTAGCTTGTTTGCAGGCGGCGCAACACTAGTGCATTATTTCCTGATTGCTAATCAGATGCTTGTCTACGAGAACTGGAGCTTAGTACTCACATTTACGGTATCGTTTATCATTCATGTTGTGATAACTGGTTATCTGTATATGGTAGGTAGAATAACCAAAATTGGGCTCACCTAGACCACACAATGTCTTTAGATAACTTTAGCATTAATGAATAATTCAGCTTTTTGACCAAATACTATGACTATGAAACTATCTAAATCAATCGAAAAAAACCTCGAAATATTCCAGCAGAAAATTTTCCATGATGACGATGTTATCCGATACAGACGATTTACTCTGGGAAATACGCAAATAAAGTGCGGAATAATCTTTATTGATAGTATGATCGATAAAGATTATCTTGGCGAGAACGTTATTTCTCCACTAACGCGCTGTAAATCGGAATCTATTCATTTACGCGAGATCTATCCATCCATTGAAAATATCATTGCTGTCGAATCCCTAAGGATATCAAAAGGACTAGAGCAGATGATTGAGGGCATCCTCTACGGCGATGCCCTGTTACTCATTGACGGCACCGATTTAGGAATGATATTAAGCGTTAAAGGCTGGGAGTACCGCAGCATTAGTGAGCCCACTTCTGAGAGTGTAGTACGGGGATCTCGAGAAGGATTTACCGAGTCCATCATCATAAACATCTCGCTACTGCGACGTAAAATCCAGGATTCTCGTCTAAAGTTTAAAATGCAGGAACTAGGCAGACGTACAAAAACGAAGATAGCTATCTGTTATATCGAAGATCTGGTTTCGCCGCAAATCCTGCAGGAAGTCTTTGAACGGATCAACAAGATTGACATAGATGGCATTTTGGAATCTGGTTATATTGAGGAACTAATCAAAGATTCTCCATTAAGTCCTTTTAAAACTGTGGGGCATACAGAACGTCCCGATATCTTAGCAGGCAAAATACTAGAAGGACGAGTAGGAATTCTCTGTGATGGAACTCCTTTTGTATTAACAGTACCCTTCATCTTTATGGAGGGGTTTCAAAGCAATGAAGACTATTACCGCAACTGGGCTTTAGCTTCTTTGGACCGGATGCTACGCTATGTCGGTTTTTTTATTACAACAAGCACTCCAGCCATTTATCTATCTCTAATCACCTATCACCAGGAAATGATTCCGACACCACTGCTCCTAAGCATCTCTGCCGCGAGAGAAGGAATCCCGTTCCCTACCATTTTCGAACTCATTGTGCTTGGATTAGTTTTTGAAATTCTGCGCGAGGGAGGAGTCCGTCTTCCTTCGCCAATCGGTCAAGCCCTTAGTATCGTCGGTGCTATTGTTTTAGGTGATGCAGCCGTAACTGCAAATTTTGTGAGCGCTCCTATGATTATTGTCATTGCTCTAACTGGAATCTCAAGCTTTGTGATCCCGCAATTTTTAGGGGTTGTGATTCTTATCCGCTTAGCCTTCGTTTTGTTTGCGTCCGTACTAGGACTTTACGGCTTTGTTTTTGCAGTCATTGGGCTATTTATTCACCTGATGTCAATTCGCTCTTTTGGTATTCCCTATATGACAGAGCTATCCTCATATAAACTCGAAGATGTTAAAGATACAGTGATCCGGGCCCCCTGGTGGTGGATGCAACGCCGGCCAAAACTGATCACAAAAAAAAATAGACCGAAACGCAAAAGGATTGAAGGCAAATGAAGCACTTGATTCTCTTACTCATTGCAGCTCTACTCTTGGCTGGCTGTTGGAATTATCGTGAAATTGATAACTTAGCCATTGCGTTGGGGTTAGCCGTTGACAAAGGTGAAGGCGACTCATATATAGTCACAGTTGAAATTATTAACCTCGAGGGAGCTGGGCCAGAGTCCGAATTTAAACCAACTACTGTCCAAGCACAATCCGATACGATTTTCGGTGCTATTCGCAGGCTCATCACAGTAACTGGCAAAAAACTTTATTGGGCCCATGCGAAAGTAGTAATTATCAGCGAAGAAATCGCACGTGAAGGTATCCTACCCATCCTAGACTTTGTGCAGCGCGATGCAGAAATTCGGTCAGATGTGTGGCTGTTAGTTTCTAAGGAAGAAACGGCTGCTGAAATTTTAGCAAGCACTCCACTCGTTGAATCAAGTATCTCGCAACAACTAAGTCAAATCTTACAACATCATGCTCCAGAGCCAAAATCAATTCCTGAAGAATTATGGAATTTCATGCAAAAACTCACAGCTCCAGGTATTGCCCCTGTAATAGCTACAGTTGGACTGGTAGAGCAAGGCGAAGAGAAGCTTACGCGTATTAAAGGGGTAGCTTTTTTTCGTAGAGATAAAATGGTGGGATGGTTAGATGGAAAGGAGAGCCTAGCTCTGTCTTACCTACTCAATGAGTCAATCTCAGGACTAATTGTACTACGGTACGAGGAATCGGGTCTTACCGCGCAAATCACTTATGAGGTTGTAGGTAATAAGACAGAGTTCCAACCCTTCATTAAAGATGATCAAATAACAATGGGTATCGTAACGAATCTCCAGGTTATTCTCGCAGAGGTAGCCAATCAAAAAGTGGATTTTAGTCAACCTAGTGTTCGTAGCAAACTAGAGAGCGATTTAGCAGAGCATCTTGAGGAATTGATGAAGCGCACAATTATCAAACTGCAACAATATAACAGTGATGCGGTAGGATTGGGCAGTGTTTTACGGCGCAGAGACCCAGAAGCGTGGAAACTAGTAGCGGATGATTGGCCTGCAGTTTTTGGCAGCTTGCAAACGGATATCCGAGTAAAACCCGTTATTCGCGCAAGTGCCTTGGTCTCAAAACCCATTGAAATGAGGGATTGATATGCAGGTGGTCCTCCTCACTACAACTCTAATTTTGATAGTCATAGCTGAAATAAAACTTTGGCATCAGAAAGATACACCAAAAATTATCTTCTATTGTATCTTAATGCTTTGTGCTTATGGTTTATCGGTATTACAGATGACTGAAACAACCATTTTCAATCCATCCGTACTTATTGAGACCATTATTTCGGCACTACAAAACGATAATAGCGAGGGTCTTAGATGAAATTAGAAGTATTATCGGAGCAGCAAGCTATATCTCTTATGGTCCTCTTTATCTCAGGAAGCGCTGTAGTCCTGAGTATTGGAGGACAAGCTGGTGGTGATATCTGGTTAGCCGTCATTCTCAGTGGATTACTTGCACTTCCTATTGTGACTGTGTATGCTCGATTACATAGTCTTTATCCTCATTATGATGCTTTTCAGATAATTATTGTGATCTTTGGCAACACGTTTGGGCGCTTGATCTGCCTGGTGTATACCTGGTTTGCCTTCCACCTTGGCGCACTTGTGCTACGTAACTTCGGTGAATTTATTATTACAGTTGGTCTCGAAGAGACACCGCAGTTATTTCCAGTTACCTTGTTCGCTCTTCTCTGTTTGTGGATAGTGAAAGAAGGAATTGAGGTACTCGGACGCTGGAGTAATTTTTTCTTTCGCTTTGCTATTATTATCGTACTCATTACCACTGCACTTGCCTTGCCTGAACTGAATATGGATCACTTTCGCCCCTTTCTATTTAATGGTATAATGCCAGTACTCCAGGGTACTGCCAATGTATTTGCTTTTCCTTTTGCCCAGACTATCGTGCTCTGGCTAGCTTTTTCTGGCTTTCAAAAGCGCTCATCTCCATATAGGATCTACTGGTTAGGGATACTCATGGGAACTCTCGTAATCTTAATTATAACAACCTTAGTGGTAGCCATCATTGGAGTAGAAATATATAAGCACTCCTACTTTCCTGCTTACATTGCCATTGCTCGTTTAAATATCGCAGACTTTGTTCAGCGCTTAGAAATCATTGTTGCTATTATGTTTATTATCAGTAGTTTTGTCAAAGTGAGTACTTGCTTATTGGCTACCTGCAAAGGAGTGGCTGCGATCACCAACTTTCACGACTACCGTTTTACTGTTACCCCTATTACACTACTTATGATTAGCACCTCGTATTTTCTTTTTGATGACATCATGCAGATGCTATTTTGGGCACAGGATATTTGGCCTATCTATGCATTTCCTTTTCAAGTAATTCTCCCTATTATCGTCCTCATTGGTGGAGAGTACAGAGCAAAATCACTAAAGAAGCAGTAACTCAAAGCACTATTAAAACAAAGTACTATGTTGCAGGAATTAAAATTTGGATGTGGAACTAATATGAATAGGAAGATATATACTCTATAGGGAAAGGGTTGGATGCTATGAAGGTAAATTTATTCACTCTAATACTAATTGCATTTGTTACTGCAGGCTGTGCTACGATCGAGATTACTCCCCAACTACCTGGTGGCTTAGTTGGATACGTCTATATCCAAGAAGGTGTAGGAGCAGCTTCAACTGGTGAATCAGCAATCATTGTTAGCGGTGAAGTAATGAATGATCCAAACTATAAGCCTTTAACGGGAGCAAAGGCTACGCTATCTGGTTCAAGTCCTGTGTATACGAACAGTTCTGGGAGATTTAGCATTGATGGAATTTCTCCGGGTTGGAAAAGTCTAACTATCGATCATGATAATATTCGTCCCGTTCGTCAATCTGTAATCATTCAATCTGGAAAAACTACCTATCTCACCAACCAGAACAGTATAGACGCGGGGATTGGCTGGTATCTGATTATTGGAATAGAACGTTATGGACATTTAGCATACCCACAATATTCCTCTATGGGGGCAGACAAAGATGCTACAAGTATCTGGGATGAATTGTTTTTAAGAAACGATTTAGCCGGTATGGGAAAACTCTTAATCAATAGCGAAGCAACCAAAAAAGAGATCAAGGATTGGATTCAATATGCCAACACACATAGTAAGCCAAACGATTATCTGGTAGTGTATTACGCTGGGTTGACTCTAGAACACATACGCAAGGATGAAGTCTATTATCCGACTACTGGTGGTCTACATCATATTCTTCCATATGATGCACAATTAAGTAACAACAGCGATCTAGATCGAACCCTTATCAGCGATGGTGAATTAGAACTCTGGTTAAGTGATTTTAAAGGACAGGATGTAACAGTTATTCTCGAAGCAAGCTACTCGGGTACCTTTATAGATGGTAATTCTACGTTTCCACTTCTACCATTTGCCTTAAGAAGAGCAGGTTACACCGTGATTACAGCCACAGATAGTGATACCAAGGCAACTTATGATCCTCATCTAGGAGATTCTGGGCAGAGCGTTTTTACCCATTTCCTTGTCCATGGGCTACAAACCATTAATACCGATGATGGTAAAATAACCGCTAACCAACTCTATGTACATGTTAGAGATGAAATGGCTTCCTACTTTGGGACTGCTCCTGACCGACATGTACCCCAACTTTACGTAGGCCATTCCCGCTCCCCTGTCGTATATCGCTACTAATCGTTAGTCTAACTAAGAGCAGGAGGTTTTATCATGAAAAAATTTGTTCTATCAGTATTAATCGCTCTATTACTCACATCACCCGTATTAGCCTTTACACCAAAAGAATATGTATCCGATCGAATCATGGCAGTATCTTGGCTAACCAATGATACAGTCTATGTGGCTATTGCTAATAATACCTTATCAAGAAATACCTATACGATTGAAACCTATGAAGCAAACCGTCGCAATCCTGTAGACCGCCAGAGTGTTGTGATCCCATCTCGTTCAGTACTCATTGAAGCATTCCCATTGCGCGCAAACCAGCTTCGTCAGGAGTGGCCGATTCAAGAAGTGGTGGTCGCGGATCGCTACAATTCTGTAACCATCACTGTACAATACGACAAGTATCTAAGCGTTAAGGATTATGTGATGCGCGCCAATACGAACATTAATATTGATGTTGATTTATTAGCAATTACTAGGAATACAAGTTATGGTCAGTTACTTGTAGACGATGAGTATAGTATCAACAGTGGAGGTCGCGGTCGTATCACGATTGGTGCATTTGAGGGTGGTTACACCGTTTCCCACGGACGAAATCGGGTGGAATACCGTCCCCCATATATGCAACTAAGTATGCGGGCCCCCTTCATGCAAGGTGTGGGAATCTTGACCTTTGGGATGATGCACTTAATCGATGGACCTGGCAATAATTTCCGTGAATATATCCAAGGTCCTCAAATCATGGTATATGGTTCTGATGTCTGGTTAATTGATAACACCGTCCCCGCTAGGAGCTCTGATCGCGTAACAAAGTAAAGAATATCGCGCAAAAAGAACGGATCCGCTGAGCCGTTCTTTTTTGTGTGTACCTTAATCCCGATCAAATAACGTGGTAGAAAGATAGCGTTCGCCAGTATCTGGTAATAGTACTACGACCACTTTCCCTGCATTTTCGGGGCGTTGGGCTAAATGTGTCGCAGCATACACGGCTGCACCTGATGATATGCCCACAATTAGTCCTTCGAATTCCGCTAATTTCCGAGCTGTAGCAAAAGCATCCTCATTACTTACTTTTACTACTTCATCATAAATTGCAGTGTTCAAAATTGCAGGGACGAAACCTGCACCAATGCCTTGAATTCGATGAGGTCCTGGAATTCCACCTGATAATACAGGAGAATCAGTCGGTTCGACTGCTACGATCTGCACTTCAGGCTTGCGTTCTTTTAAGACCTCTCCCACACCGGTGATCGTCCCCCCTGTTCCGACTCCAGCAACAAAAATGTCCACCTCACCATCAGTGTCACTCCAGATCTCCTCTGCCGTAGTTTTCCTATGCATCCTAGGATTAGCAGGATTTTCAAACTGCTGAGGTATAAATGAATTTGGTGTTTCTGCAGCAATCTCTTGGGCCTTAGCGATTGCACCTTTCATTCCTTGCGCTCCAGGTGTTAAAACCAGTGTGACCCCATAGGCTCCAAGCAAATTTCGACGTTCAACACTCATAGTATCAGGCATAACTAAAACAAGCTTATACCCTCTCGCAGCAGCTACAAGAGCGAGCGCAATACCTGTGTTACCACTAGTGGGCTCAATAATCACACTATCCGGATTTAGTAACCCATCGTCTTCAGCCTGTTTAATCATGGCAAATCCGATTCGATCTTTAACACTTCCACCTGGATTATAGAACTCTAGTTTGGCTATAACTCTTGACTTTAGCTTGTGCTTTCTGGCAAAGTTTGTAAGCTCTAAAAGCGGTGTATTTCCAATTAGTTCGGTTAAATTCCTAGCTACCTTCCTCACACTAAATTCCTCCCAATATTAAATACCTAGTATTCTTACCAGATTATCCGATTTTATTGTTCCATTATATTTGTGTGATCCAATTCTGTCAACATGTATACTTTGTCAATTTATGCGATTATCGTGTACACCCTTACCATTACTACCCAATCCATCCGTATACTATGGTAACCACGGAAACCTGCATTCGGCTTTAACAGGAGGATACGTTGTGTTTGACAGACGAACCAATATTTAGTACAATACAAATAGTTAGGTGCCTAACTATTTTCCGAGAGGGGGATCCATGCATGCATAAGCAAAACAACTCCATTGACTCCCTATTTATTAGCGTAGCGAAACTTCACTACAGTCGGGCTCAAGACCTATTTAATAAACTAGGCTTACATAGAGGTCAACCCCCTATTCTCTTTGTTCTGTGGGAACAAGATGGAAGAACCCAAAGAGAGATAAGTGAGCGACTGATGAGTACACCAGCCACCGTCACAGTCATTCTGCAACGTATGGAGAAAAGTGGATTCATTATCCGCAAGCCCGATCGCCATGACCTCCGTGTCTCCCGGGTTTATCTCACAGATAAAGGCAAGGAGATTCGCTCCGCTGTAGAGGATACGCTCAAAGATTTAGAAGCACAAACCTTCGCTAATTTTAACACAGAAGAGCTAGCCCTAATACGACGCTTTTTTATCCAAATTAAGGAGAACTTACTAAAACCAGGAGGAACAGCATGATCAAATTATTCGCTTTTCTCAAACCCTATTGGAAAGTAGCCCTATTAGCCCCCTTACTAATGCTAGTTGAAGTAATTACCGATTTATACCAACCCTTATTGATGGCAAGCATTATTGACCAAGGAATAGCCCAGGGTGATGTTTCGTTTATCATCCAGACTGGCATAAAAATGATTGGAATAGCAGTCATTGGGATGGTTGGTGGTTTTGGGTGTACTATCGCAGCAAGCATCGCCGCTCAAAGCTTCGGTGCTGATTTACGGACCGAACTATTTACGAGAGTGCAATCATTCTCGTTTACTAATTTGGATAAATTCAAGAGCTCTTCATTAATAACACGTTTAACAAATGACGTTACCCAGGTGCAAAATATTGTATTGATGTCCTTACGAATGATGGTCCGTGCCCCCCTACTCTGCATCGGTGGAATCATCATGACCGTTCGGATTAATCCACAATTAGCAGCCATTCTTCTCGTGGCGATTCCCGTATTAGTAATCGCTATGGGATTTATTATTAAAGCTGGGTATCCCCTTTTCTCCATTGTGCAACAAAGACTAGACAGGGTAAATAATGTGATGCAAGAAAATCTCGCTGGTGTACGCATCATTAAAGCCTTTGTCCGCGGTGATCAAGAAAAGAAACGTTTTGCTAAGGCAAATGCTGATCTCATGGAAATCACAATGAAAGCTTCACGCCTTGTGGCATTAGCGATGCCATTAATCATGTTAATCATGAATTTGAGTATCGTAGCGGTTCTCTGGTTTGGCGGGATTCAAGTTAATGCTGGCACCATGCAGGTCGGTCAGGTTATAGCCTTTATAAACTATATGACACAAATTCTCTTCTCTCTAATGATGGTAGCATTTATTTTTATCATGATATCACGTGCTAAAGCATCGGCGGACCGCATATGTGAAGTTATTGAAACCCAGGTAGATATCGAAGACAGTCCATTGGCCACCGACTTCAAGCCCGAAGCTGGTCATGTAGTCTTTGACAATGTTAGCTTTCAGTATGCAGAAGCCCAGGGAGATCCCGTGCTAAAGAATATCAGTTTCTCTGCGAATCCAGGAGAAACCGTTGCTATTCTTGGAGGAACCGGTTCAGGAAAAACTACTCTAGTCAGTCTCATTCCACGGCTATACGATGTAACGGCTGGCC
The DNA here is from genome assembly GCA_007116145.1 of Limnochordia bacterium. Classification (GTDB taxonomy): domain Bacteria; phylum Bacillota; class Limnochordia; order Darwinibacteriales; family DTU012; genus CSBR16-88. The sequence continues at coordinate 24,543 of SKJB01000083.1, forward strand.
GAATTTTGCTTGACAATCAAGATATTCGCCACATCAAACTCCAAACCTTACGCCAAGCTGTAAGTATTGTATTGCAGGATTCTCGACTTTTCACAGGTACTATTGGAGATAATATCCGGTGGGGCGATGAGGAAGCAACCGATAGTGAGCTGCGGCAAACAGCCGAGATGGCTCAAGCTCATGAATTCATCACGAAGTTTCAAAAAGGTTATAATACGATGCTTGGACAACGAGGTGTGAATGTCTCAGGAGGGCAAAAACAGCGTATTTCCATTGCACGAGCTCTTTTAAAAAGACCATGCATATTAATTCTTGACGATAGTACGAGTGCAGTGGACTTAGGGACCGAAGCTCGCATCCAACAGGCACTACAAGCGCGCAAGAGCAACACAACTACATTTGTAATCGCACAACGTATTACATCCGTTATGCATGCAGACAAAATTCTTGTGCTTGATGACGGAGCCATCGTGGCGTCTGGTACCCACCAACAATTACTAAATACGAGCCCTATTTACCAAGACATTTACCAATCACAGCTCGGCGAGGAGGATGTCATTAATGGCTAAAAATAGCCCAGAAGAAAACCAATCAAACCAGCGTCAGACTAGCACAAGCGTGCGCCCAGGCGGCTTAGGCCGGGGTGGCCTCGGAATGGGGATGCCAGTTGTCAAAGCACAAAACCCAAAACAAACCCTCAAACGACTCTGGCACTATATGATCCAGGAAGCAAAGACACTTGCTGTAGTTTTTGCTCTGGTGGTTGTTGGAACCGTTTTAATGCTCACTGGACCGTATTTCATCGGAGTTGCCATTGATCGCTATATTACTCCTGGAGATTTTCCAGGACTATTACGGTTATCTGCCCTTATGCTGAGCATATTTGTTGTCAGCGCTCTTTGTACCTGGCTGCAAAACTACTATATGATCGGTTTGTCCCAAAAAATTATTGCCCAAATGCGTAAAGACTTATTTGCTAAACTACACACCCTTCCCCTGCGTTTCTTCGATAGTAAGCCCCATGGAGAATTAATGAGTCGTTTAACCAACGACATTGAAAATATTAGCAACACACTAAACTCAAGTACTACCCAAGTGTTTGCTAGTATCATAGCTATCATGGGTGCATTTGCAATGATGATTTATTTAAGCCCGTTGCTCACAATATTTAGTTTGTTTACAATTCCCATTATGATAGTGGCCACGAAAAAAATTGCCAAAGGAACCCGAACATACTTTGCAGCCCAACAAAAGAATCTTGGTGATCTTAATGGTTTAATCGAAGAAACCATCTCTGGGCAGCGAGTCGTAAAGGTGTTCTGTCGTGAAGAAACTCTTATCCGCCAGTTTAACCAGGACAATTTAAAGCTAAAAGAGGCTGGAATTAAAGCTCAGATTTATTCGGGTATTATTATGCCCTTTATGAACGTTTTGAATAATCTAAGCTTTGCGATCCTTGCTGGATTTGGCGGTTGGCTGGTGATTCAAGGCGCGATCACTGTGGGGGTGATTGCGAGTTTTATCAGCTACTCTAGACAATTCACTCGACCTGTAAACGAACTTGCTAATCAATTTAATATGGTACAATCAGCCATTGCTGGAGCCGAACGCTTCTTTGAAATCATGGATGAAGCACCAGAAACTAAAGATGCTCCTAACGCTGTGGCGCTCAAAGAGATTGGAGGCAATGTCGACTTTACTGATGTATCTTTCTCTTACATGTTAGATACCCCAGTCTTAAAGCATGTAGACCTCCACGTTACATCCGGCCAAACGATTGCTTTAGTAGGGCCCACAGGTGCAGGTAAAACCACAATAATAAATCTATTAACCCGCTTTTATGAGATAAATCAGGGAAGCATTACCATTGATGGCAAGAACATCCAAGACATTGCACGCAACAACCTACGGCAACTGTTGGGGATTGTATTGCAGGATACCTTTCTATTCTCTGAATCAGTACGTGAGAACATTCGCTATGGCAAATTGGAAGCCACAGATGAGCAAGTGGAAGCTGCAGCCAAGTTAGCAAATGCAGATACATTTATTCGCCGTCTACCCGAGGGGTATGACACTGTCTTAACAGAAGATGGTGGGAACTTGAGTCAAGGCCAACGTCAACTGATTGCTATTGCTCGTGCTCTACTCGCTGATCCAGCTATTCTCATCCTCGACGAGGCTACAAGCAGTGTCGACACACGAACAGAAATACACATTCAAGAAGCAATGCTCCATCTCATGCAAGGAAGAACTAGTTTTGTCATCGCCCATCGCTTAAGTACAGTTCGTGATGCAGATACTATCGTAGTAATAAACGATGGAGAAATCATTGAACAAGGTACCCATGAAGAATTATTAGCACAGCAGGGATTTTACCACCAACTCTATATTAATCAATTTAGTCGGCAAACAGCATAGAGCAATAACGAGGGAAGCCCCCGAAAGGCAGGGGGCTTACTCGAGAGAAATATGCACTACTTCAGCGGATACACCAGTCAGTGTATTTAATTCGAGCTGCAACTTAACTGCTTCATCCTTATTGCTTAGCTCTAGAATAATAAAACCATCATCTACACATTGATCATTGACTTCATGCAGACCCAGTCGAGAGCGAATAAAGCAGCCATATTTTGTGAACAATTCTTGAACTGTTACTGCAGATTCTCTACGCTTATCAAGTAAAACTACTACAACATTGCGTGCCATCCAAACACCCCTTTTTATTTATTCGCTTGGTTCAGCTACTATCGCTGACCAGCCCTTCCCAGAGTACGCATTATACCCTCTAGTGTGCGCATATCCATAAAGCATTTTTACTCCTATATTCCCTTGCTCAAGTATATATCCATAGGTCGATCCGCCACTAGCGTTTTTAACGGCAGACAACGAGGAGAGATTATCCGTTAGGGTTCCCTCTCGACTCCGACTAGCAATAACCACGCCCTGACTATTTACCAAATAGATGAGACCGTCATCACTAACTTTTGCACTGTCCAAAATATCAAGGACATAATCCCAGTTAAACCGAGTGGTAAACACCCCGAGAGCCTCGCCACTGTTGGAGTAAACAGGGCACGAATAGGATACGGTATACCCGCCAACAGACTTTGAGAAATACATGTCCGAAACATAGACTTCCTCTTCTTGCATCGTTTGCTTAAACCACTCCCTCTGCGATACATCATGCCCTATCTGCGTTTGATCTACACCTGCAGCCACAATTTTACCTGATCGGTCTACCAAAAATAGGTCATAATACACCTCATAGATATCTACAATCTTTTTCATCAATTCACTAGCACTTTGTTGTGTATCTTGCGATGGTTCCGCCAAACATTGCCGAATTTTCATGAACGTAGACCAAGCTTGTACATCACAATTTCGCTCAAATAAATTGCGATCTACTTTATCAATTGTATCATACGCTAGATCAGCTAAGCGCACAGCCATAATGTCATTTGCTCTTGTTTGAATGTTTTGGATTAGTTGATAACTATCTTGATTTGAGATCCGACTTTGATCAGCAAATCTTTTAATCTCATCGGCTACAACCGAGAAACCTCGTCCTGCATCTCCTGCTCTTGCTGCTTCTATGGCAGAGTTTAAAGCCAACAAATTAGCTTGCTTAGCAATTCCATCTATAGTCTTAGCCACCTGACCCATTTCCTTATTGGCCGCTTTCAACTGGTTTAGCAAAATAGAAATACTCTGTTGTTGATTTGCTTCTCTTTCAGACATGTTTATCAGCTCCTTCTCAACTACATTACCATAAAAGTCGCTTTAACGGGATAAACTACGCTATGTATACCTGTATTATTACTTCCATCCGAACTAGAATGTATACTCCTTGCTCACAAAAGTAGAATCTGTGTGATATCTAGCCCCCGGATTACTCATCCTGTCAATAGGACGTGGACGAACGGTGACATTAGACACTAAGGGCCAACCATGGCTTTGATCCAGCACGATTAGGTGTAAGTCATCAGTAGGATAGTAATGGAAAGCTAATTCGATTCCATCCGTTGGTAGTCCGTGAAATCGTAGTCCCCAGTACCAGTCAGCTTCAAATTGATTAGTTATTTTGTATCCATTAACGCTACTTGCTAGTAAGGAAACATTATTTAATAGATACACTGTAAGAGTAGGAGCTTGTCTCAGTGAGCTAGCTTTCAAAACAAGGGAACGTACTCCAGCCGCGCTAATTTCATCGGATACTACGACTAATTCTGGTGCTTGTAGATAAGGTACCACCTCTGCTTTGGCACTTGTGTATATGGCTCCAAAAGGAGATAGCGCCACAAGCTTATCCTGTACACTTTCCAGAAACAAGTCTTTCATAGTACCATCGACTTTCCGATCCAGTGTTGCCCAAACAGCCTGGTTAGTTGTGGCATCTAGCAAGTAAAAAAGACTTGTTCGCTTGGGGTGATTTCCACTATGACCTTGACTTGTTAACATAATAAGCACTGCCAAACTCGCAACGATACAGACTGTGGGTAGTATTCGCCCATCCCATTTCTCCCATATAAATAAAGGCATAACTAGAGTTAACAAGAGCACCCAGAGTAACGCTCCTAGTAGTGGCTGTGCAAGTGTCATGGCTAAAAACAGCATCCAAATCACTGGCATACATATGAGTAGAGCTGGGAGTATACTAACCCACTTAACCCACTCCTCATACCAACTTTCTTGCTTTGTTTCACTGAAAAATAAGACGCCGACACCAATTAAGATAGATAGCAAAGGCCAGGCTAGAATGTAACTAGCACCAGGCATAAACCCACTAATAAGAAGTAACACAACAGATAGAACAATTAACGATCCCATGGTTTTTCCATAGTAACCTAAACCCTTAGTAGCTAAGGTATAGAGGCTCATAGTGACGCCACCACTTAACCCCATAAATACCACAAAGTAATTGGAACTTTCATACGTATCTTGATTAAGTTGCAACACCGTCTGTACAAGCCATAGTATTCCCAGACTAAGAAATACACAAGTCAGAGCCACCCCACAACCACGGAGAATCTGGGGCCACTTAACATACGATCGAGTGACACCTATCCAGATCAGTACCACAAACAGAAATACTAGTACCAAACTAATTGGCATCACAAAATTCTTACTGTAGTGAAGAAGAAACTGTCGGGCAACAGTAAAATAAACGGCATCAGTCGTTGCCTGTTGGTCTAAGGAAATCTGACCAAAGTGACGAGCCAACCCCAAAGCATATTCGCCATGATGCTGCAGACTGCCCAGATCAAGCCGAGCTAAACTATCCTTAGCCGAATGGTAATAGGCCATATCTGAAACGATACTAAACCCAAGGCCATTAACACCAGCATCTGTAATAACTCGAAAGTCATTATCAAAACTTAAAAAGTGATACACATCTTGACTGACTGAACTAGCAAAGGGATAGTTCACAGCTTTTGCTAGCTGTTGCACTAGCCACCCATTGTTAGCACTGGTTTCAAACATAAATACAGGACCATTAGGACCCTGGCCTTCAAAATTGAAAACCATCTTTACCTCGTCAAAGAAGGGATGCTCTCGCACAAAAGCTTGGGCTCCTAATAAGCCGTACTCATGACCATCTGTAAACAAGATTATGAGATCGTTACGAAGTGGCCCTTCTGCTGCAATAAGTCGAGCCATCTCCAATAGAGCAACCACACCCATGGCTGTATCACCCACTCCTGGTCCCGTTTGCACAGAGTCGTAATGAGCAACAAAAAGGACTGCACCCGAAGAATTTGTCCCAGGAAGGCGCCCCACCACATTAGTAATAGACGCCGATTGAAAAGGCACCGACCTCAAATCTCCATCCACAATGGTGGTTTGCTGCAAAGTGGAATCTAACCCATAACGCTGTAGTTCGTCCTGTAGGTAATGATACGACATTTTGTGATATGCAGAACCTGGGATACGAGGGTGTTGCCCAATTACACGTAAGTGATCAGAAGCTTGATAGGCTGAAAAATTCGAGTCTTGATTCTTAGGTATGGCTGAGGGCGGAATCAGCTGCAGCGCACTAACCCACATCAAAAGCCCTAACAAGACTAATTTAGCGAAATTTTCGATAAATCGTCTTCTAGGCATAAAACTCACCCCTTACGATCAATTTTTCTCATTATAATACTTCGAGTTGCTAGGGAATTAACCTGCATAGGAACAAAAAAAGAATGTCACGCAATGTACGAATTCATTCATTGTGTAACAGCCCTGCAATTTATTGCTGTATCATAGAAACTCCCCTAAATCTGTAACTAAGCGTTCAAAGCGATTAATGCTTAGAATTGCCTTAGCCACACCTGGACCATAGCACTGTCTGTCACTTACATCATGTTGGATGGTCAGGGATTCACCATCGCCCCCAAAAACCACCTCTTGATGGGGCAACACTCCAGATAAGCGTAAACTATGGGTGGATATATCTTTATGTTTAAAGCCTGATACTTTTTTCATTTCCTTCACCATTAACTTCGATGTCCCCGATGGACATTCCCTCTTATCAGGATTATAAATATCGACAATCGCTGCTTCGTTGAAGACTTGAGCTGCTAACCGCGCAGCTTGCAACATTATTAAAGCCCCCAAAGAAAAGTTAGGGATAAGAGCACCGCCTAACCCATGTTTCTCACACAGCCGACTAAACGCTTGCATCTCATCAGCACTAAATCCTGTGGACCCGATAATTGGGTGAATTCCCAACAAAACACTGGGAAGAAAATGTTCCTTTGCCACTTCAGGTGGACTAAAATCCACCCAAATTGTCGGACTTGTCTTATCCACTGCCTCACGAAAGTTGTCAAGAATTGGTACTTGGCTATCAAAATTTGCTAAAACACAGCGCATGTCACTACCTACATACTTACGGCCTAATACTCCTACCACATTCATATCAGCCCGAGACGACAAATAACGAACGACTTCACGACCAGTCTTACCCGTTCCTCCAGCAACCATTACACGATGCATAGGTATCCCCCTAAACGTTTGTCGACAAGCTCGTTTTCATTTATATTCGAGAATAAACCGTTATATGCAAAAGAAAAGCCTACCGGTGTATAACCGAATAGGCTTTTTCTATTATGCGTGTTTACGTTCGTTCACTACAGTCTTTCTACGAGTTTCCACAACACGCTGCCAAATATCCTCCGATAACGGTAAATCGAAACTACGGAATCCAGCGAGCTTAAATCCGTGAACAGTCGCTAACTTTCGTAATCGATTCAGATGATCCAAATTCAGGTCCGCACCAATACTAGTATTCTCGTAAAGGTGTTCTAATCCTAGCATCATAGTCTCTGACATACAAGCGTAAGCGGTCCCTACGTCAAAACCAAAATTCCAACCTAAGTCTGGCTTTCCTGGCACTTCAATGATACCGCCATCCATCACTAGTACATCACTACGATTCTCTAAAATATCACGATGAACATTAGCTGGACGAGACATATCACAAATCAATGCGCCCCATTTTACCATATCGGATGTTATCATAGCATCCGTACTACTTGTTGCTGCGAGGATAATGTCAGCTTTTGGCAACCAATGCTTGTGATCAACAGTTAGTGTAATCGGACAGCCATTAGCTAATTGGTCCTTTGCAACATCAATCCATACTGATAGCGGAGAATCTAGCTCAGGAAGATTCGCTAAGTTGGCAACATACGAACCGATACTGCCCGCTACAAATGTTTTTCCTAGGCTTAGCTGCTTAGCTAGATACTGAAATATTTCAGCTACTACTTTAAGCATCCGATATTCACTTTTCTCGGGTCGATCAGGATTACCCACTAAGATAAGCTCCTTAACATCCTCTGACAATAGAATCGCCGAAGCTTTTCCAATAGCACCACCGGCTCCAACCACTGCTGCTGTAACATCAGCCAGTTCCATACCCAACCGTGTTGCACCGATGGTTAGGGCTTCTACACCAGATAGCACCGTGTAACTATTTCCAGTGGTCAAAGGAACTTCCACCTGGCTTAATAACGAACGACCACCTGCTGTAACCACGGATGTATAAGCACCGAGTCCCACAATCTTAGCACCGCGACTTACTGCTAGCTCAATTGCCGCGGTCATTTCTGATAACACTTTGTCTCTAGGCATGGCCCTCAATTCTTGAGCAGTGCGAGGCACTGCAATGAAATCGCCAAACGCACTCTTCCCAGCAGGGCTCGAAATCCTCACACTTGCGACTAAGAATGGTTCAACCATATCGCTCCAACGAGCGGACAAATCACCTAATTGCTCAATGTCAAATACACGTAAGCTCTCATCAAAATCGGAGTAATTCTTCATATCAATAGGATGAATTAAAAAAGCAAATCGACCTTCATTGGGATCTTCGACAGACTCAATTACTGGTCGCGGCGCATTCACCCCCGCATTATGATCGGGCACTTCAAAATCAATTAAATGTCCTAAAAATGCTGCTGTATTCCGTTTGGCTAACATGGCCACCGCACGTTCAATACTAACTAACGCTCGTTCAATCTGCTCCATTGTAGTTATCAATGGTGGTTCAATCCGAATTACGCTTGCTCCATTTAGCGTTGGAGCTACTCGCAAGCCTTCAACATTTAGCAAGTAGCTGGCGATCATCGGTGTTAATATTTCTTGCTCGGCCATAACGCCCAATAAGCTTTCAGGATACAAAGAACGGGAATTGCCAAAATCGATCCCTAACATAAACCCTCGTCCGCGAATTGCTTGGATAATCTGCGGGTATCTTTTTTGAATCTCAAGTAAACCGTTTTTAAGAATGGCGCCTTTATGAGCCACCTCTTGTATTAATCGTCCATCATCACACGTCAATAGATCTAAGACTTTAAGTCCAACACGACAGGCTAATGTATTACCACCAAATGTGGACGAGTGCTTCATTCCAAAATCATCTGTATATACATCAGCCGTACACAATACTGCTCCAATGGGTACCAACCCGCCACCCAAAGCCTTGGCTAATGTCATAATATCAGGCGAAACACCTTCAGCATTACAAGCAAATAAGTGACCGGTTCGACCTAACCCAGTTTGTATCTCATCAAATATGAGTAAAACACCATACTCAGCACAGATAGCCTTTGCCTCAGCTAGATAACTTTTTGGTGGTTCGATAATACCACCCTCGCCTTGTATCGGTTCAATGATAAAAGCGGCTATATCTTGTCCTTGACTGGACAATACTGCACGAAGTTGCGCAATATCACCATAGAGAATATATTGAAACCCAGCTACCGGTGCACCAAACACTGTTTGATACCCACTATTCCCAGTTGCTGACAAAGCTCCTAGTGTTTTCCCATGAAAACTATTGTGTGTGGTTAAAATTCCCATCCGACCAGTCTTTGCTCTTGCGAGCTTAATAGCGGCTTCAACTGCTTCGGCTCCGCTATTAGCAAATGTTACTTGAGTTAATCCTGATGGCGCAACCTCAGCTAGACGCTTTCCTAAAGCACCTGCTGCTTCCAATAGTGACGGCTGGGTAAAACTTGGTTCTAAGCTTGCTTGGATATCATTAACTGCTTGCCAAATCTCAGGCGGATTAAAGCCAAAAGGTAACGCTCCGTAAGCAGCGATAAAATCCAGATACGATTTACCTTTATGATCATAAAGATAACAGCCTTCTCCTTTTACATATTGCTTATCTAACCCTATTTCGACTAGGCGTTTACCTAGGTACGGATTAATATTTTCTAGATACGGGTGCATAGTGAACCTCCCATTCTCGTATGTACACATTTTTGTGCACAAACATATTATAGCAAGTTTTTACAGAAAACACAATGCCTTAGTTTGGATAGATTGACATATTCGATTGCGATTACCGTCAGAAATCCCATCCCGATCCAAAAAATATTACGTAAGTTCCAGATATCTATAAGCAGCATGGGTACAGACCCAAGTATCATACCAGCTAACAACGCTAAAGTAACCCTTGGATAACGAGTTAATAGAAAGCTCATAACCCAGGCTAATAGGATTAAACCGCCAATAACACCAAGTGCAAAGGGAATAAGAAGTGAGAATTGTAGTTGGACAACGGCCTGAAGTGTTAACTCATATAGACCTAATATCACTAAGACTGTTGATCCACTAATTCCAGGTAATAACATGGCTGTACTTGATAAAACTCCAGCTATAAACATGCCAAGAAAAGGGTTTTTCCCTAAGTCAATAAATGCACTAGTACCAAAAGTAAATGCAGCGACGATCACAAAACCTAGCAAAAACAGGGGACAGATAAGTCCCTGGCGACCGGGTCCAATCTTTTTAATCACTACCCAGACAGACGCTAAAATAAGACCGGTTAATACGCTTTGTGTACCCGTGGGATAGGATTCTAAGATAAAAACAACCCCTCTAGAAGCCAACAAAATACTAAATATTACCCCGAGCCCAAAGGGTAGCAGCTTTTTAATGCACAGCTTCTTTAACGCATCAATTAATTCATCATAAAAGCCTAACACCAACATTGTTGTCCCACCACTAATCCCTGGTAATACATTTGCGAAGCCTAGGGGCAAACCACGTAGAAACCATAGTAGGCACTTTTTTATCATACTATTTCCTCCAATTCAATTATAACTATTTTATTACATTCTTCGCTGTTAAGCAAGACAATATTTTTGTTGGAACGGGCTAGTTCATGCCTGTTAGCAGGATTCTCGTAAGCAGATCAAGAATATATAAGAAAAAAGGGGGGCAAATTCTTGAAGCGACCAATTCAATGTACACTCCTCATTCTGCTTTTGTGCATCAATGCTCCTACAGGGCGAGCGCAGAAACAGCTAGATGTTTTTTTTCTGCCAGAACAAGGATTTTTACGAGTAGACAGCAGCTTACTTGTAGACATCAATGGCGATTCATTCGAATTTGAGTTATTCCCAAATGCACAGATTACAGCATTATGGATTCCTAACTTAGCAAAGTATACGATTGAACGAACACGTAGTCAGACAACTGTTCGTATAGTTTTACGTGAGCCTACTACTTCTCCAACAGTCTTAGATCTTGTTTACGAAGGATTCCTTGCTCATTCCCATCATAGCACCGCCGGGATCCTAGACCAAAGCTCGCTTTGGTTTCCTAGCTTCTTCATACCAGTAACATCATCACCAATGCAGATTACTGTACCGAGAGGGATTACAGCTATCTTACCAGGAATACTACAGAATCACCGAGAAACGGATTTCTCTATTTATACCTGGGAAATCGAAGGCTATCCAATACTACGATTTGGATCAGAGTTACTCCTTGAACAAAGGGACCAAATTGATACCCATATAGATACCCATATAGATCAAGAAGAAATCATAGAAGAGGAAGTCATTGAGGAAACCATTGATGTGGATCAAGCCGAACTCATTAATACCATTGCACGGTGGGACCAAGCACTAGCTAAGCGCGATAGAGTCAAGCTAGCATCGCTGATTCATCCCGAATTTGATCAACAGGAGGCGTTCATGTCCTATTTAGTCGATCGTCCTAGTTATATCGAGACGTTTTCGACACAGCTAACAGATCTGGAGATCCGTGACATGTATTCTTTGGTTACTGGCTACCTAACAACAAATACACCTACCATTTATCAAACAACATCGAGCTGGCAACAGCAAGGTAAAGCGTGGCTGTTACGCAACTTCAACATGCGACCACTACCTGAGCTACCAAACGCTGAACTACTCCAAACATTAGAACACTGGTTTGCTTCATTTTATTATGCGGTAAAAAATAGCGATAGCACCTGGCTAACTCGTCATCTGCAAGTACCACCTACGCAGATGCAACCCATAATGCAATTTCTAGAATCATTAGGGAGCGACTATGAGTGGGAGATACACTCACTTATTCCAAGGGATCTTGAAGTAATTACGCTCATCTACCTTCCCAACCAGGTAAGACTCAAGCTTATTTATACTATGATACCCACTGAAACAACATGGGTAGTCTCTGACCTTAAGGTAATTCCACTTTGATCCATGAACACGAATAAACCTCCCCATAGGTTACTGGGAAGGTTTATTCGTGTTCATGAACTGCTATACTTTAAAAATGGATTCCGACACTAATATACGGACCACCCAGTTTAAATCCTTTATCCGTCTCGGGATCTAATTCTTGTGATCGATATCCTGCTTTGCCAACAAAAAACGGTATCCGATAATCTAATCCTAAGTCCCACCCAGTCCACATAGCAGACTGATCGTTACCATGGAGAGTTTGTAAACTTGGCCCAATCTCGTAAATGGCGGAGATTCGCAAACTACGTATCAGCTCCATACCTACGCCGCCTGCATAAGTCAGTCCATGATAAATCCCACTTTCTACCTCAGTAGCACCATCTGCTTTGAACACATTTCCTGACACCCGGTACCCAACAGAACCTATAACAGAAATCCCATTAACAAGCAATGGCCAATCAACGCGAGCGCGACTTGTCATACCACCGACAACATATAACTCCTGATCAAGTGCACCAATACTGTCTGCGTCTAAATTATCACGTAATAAATGGAATAAGTCCGCTATGCGTTGGCGATCTCCAGCGAACTCGAACTCACTCATTAAGCGGATGGGGCCAATCCCCAGTAAGGTAAACTCAGCTCTTTGCATATGCCCTAAATCTTCTGTTGCCGGTGTCTCTGGGTTTTGAAGTATCCAAATGTCTCCCGTAAGCTCTAATGCAGAAACAGAGATAGTAAAAACCAACAACATAATAATAGCCAATCCTACACTTTTTCTACTCATGCGTGAACGCCTCCCCTAACAGAATTAATAACTACATAGTACTTAATTCGCAATCACAAGTCCTTTCTCCTTCCGACAACTGTAAAATCGATGCATACGGATACTTACAATAATTGACACTGCTAACAACAGAAAAACCCAGCTGTCTTCAATCATAGCATGATAGTTCATCTCTCTTGTAATAGAGCGAGCATATCAGCAGGCAGAGTTGCTCGTACTACTACCTCTTGTCCCTGGCGCGGATGTAAAAATCGTAAACTCCAGGCATGCAATGCTTGACGACCAATCAGCGAGCTTGGCGTATGATACATCTGATCACCAATAACCGGAAACCCCAGCCATGATAAATGTACCCGAATTTGATGGGTGCGTCCTGTGGCTAGACGGAGTTGGACTAATGATAGGTCTTTGTATTCCTTAATCACTCGATAATAAGTGGTGGCTTCTTTTCCGCCTGCTACCACTCCACGCCGCAAACCATGACCTTCTCCACTATCTAGTCGGGCGATTGGTTGTGTTATCACTCCTGATTTATCGGGTAATATCCCCTGTACAATTGCTAAGTAAGTGCGTTCTAAATGTGTAGTACGTAGTTGCTCACCGAGACTACGATAAGCGTATGGTTCTTTCGCTACTAATAGTACACCAGAAGTTTCTCGATCGAGTCGGTGCACCAATCGAATTTTGCGTTCCATTCCCTTCTCTTGCCACAGGTAAGCCAATCCGTTAGCTAACGTTCCATCAGGATAAGACCGTGTGGGATAGACAGCGAGGTCTGGTGGCTTATTAACCACTAATAACGAATCATCTTCGTAGACAATAGTAAGTGGAATCTGTTGGGGCACCACACTTGTAGCTGCATCGGCAAACTGAATCCGTATTCGATCACAAGCGACGACTCGTTGGGTAATAAAAGCAGGTTCACCGTTTAGAAACACACCTCCACCTTGCTTCATGCGTCGCAAAAGACCGCGACTGAGCGCTAAGCGCCCATAAATTATATCTTTAATCATCAGTCCAGACTCTGAAGATAATACCTCCACATCTAATCCTGTTTCCATACAATCATCCTTTTAATTTCCGCCATGTGAACGTTGGGTAGAATGTCTTGTTACCCAAATACTGGTCTTGAGCTTAGATACAAACATCCCGATTGCAAACTCTAACGTAGCAACTAGTACCACAGTAGCACCTGGAGGGGCTCCTACATGATACGATATAAGTAAACCAAACCAAGTAGCCAGCAGGCCAAAAACACCTGCTAGCATCATCATATGTGACAACCGTTTTGTGAATAAAGAAGCTGTTGCAGCTGGAGTAATCAGTAGAGCCATCACTAAAATAACACCCACAGCCTGCAGTGAGACCACAACCGATATGCCAACCATAATCATTAGTAGCATTTGTAACCCAACAACTGGTAAGCCTGCGGCTTCAGCCCCCACAGGATCAAAAGAAACAAAGACAAGTTGCTGAAAAGCTAGAATCATTAAGGCACCAATAACAATAACAGCACCAGCGATCCAGTACAACTCCAACAGACGAATTCCTAACACGGATCCTAACAATAGGGCTGACAAATCACCCGCAAAATTCGGCATAGTCGTCATGAGTATCACACCAAATGCAAATGCTCCAGTGAATAAAATGGCCAAAGCTGTATCATTTCTTATTTTAGCACTCCTGTTTAAGAATGTCACTCCCACGGCTGTAATCAACGCAAAAATCATCGATCCGATATACAAGTTGATCCCTAATAACAAAGCTACTGCAATCCCGCTAAACGAAGTGTGTGCAATAGCATCTCCAATAAAGGCGAGCCCTTTTAACACAATAAATGTCCCTATAACCGCTGAGAGCACAGCGACTAGAGAGGTACCTACTAAAGCTCGCGTCATAAACATATATTGAAAAGGCTCAAATAACCACTCAACGATCATGAAAAGACACCTCACCTGTTGGTTTCATTATGGGGAAATGCCTAGCGAATAATTTTGTGAGAATATCGGCATCTAAGACTTTTGAAGGAACACCTGACACCACAACATGTCCATTCAAACCTAGTACACTATCGAAGTGCTCCGCCAAGCAGTTTAGATCATGGGTAGTAATTACAATGGTATGCCCCTGACTCTTAAGACTCCAGAACAAATCCAACAGGTCATGTTGAGCAGCAGCATCTAACCCTGTAGCTGGTTCATCCATAACTATTAGTCTCGCCTGTTGCGCAAGTGCTCTTGCGATAAATACTCTTTGCCTTTGTCCTCCCGACAATTCCCCGACTGGCTGGTTGGCAACATGGGACATTCCTACCTGCTCAAGGCAGGAACGGGCAAATAATCCATCATCTTTAGAGGTTTTCTGAAACCATTTTAAGTGGACCAACCTCCCTTGAAGAACCACTTCCAGACTGGTTATCGGGAACAACCAGTCCACCTCTTCCGCTTGGGGTAAATAGGCAATTTTACGCCTCGCCCAAATAGGACTCTTACCAAATAATGTCACCTCACCTCGATTAGGGTGTACCATACCTAATAAGGTCTTTAATAAGGTAGATTTGCCTCCGCCGTTTGGTCCGATGACCGCAGCAAGTGTACATTGGTTTACAATCCACGAAACCTTATCCAAAACTACTTTTGATCCGTAAGCTACTGTGAGCGAATCTACATTAATCGCCGAATTCATCTGTTGATCGTCGTTCATTGTAGTGCCTCTACCAATACACGTCCGTTGTGGCGCATCATTGCGATATACGAAGGCACAGCTTCCGATAAGCTATCACTGTACAATGTATATACCTTACCATCGACCTCTTGAGCCACAGCCTGGGCATAGCGGCTACCTCCACTTATCTGAGGCTCTGTAAAGATTACCTTTCGAGGCAATGCTGCTAATAACCTGACCAACTGCGCCATATCCCTTGAACTCGGTTCTCGATCAGGATTAACGACTAAAAATCCAACAACATCAAATCCGTACTGATCCGCTAAATAACGAAAGCCATCGTGATAGGTTATAATCTGCCGATTGTCCTTAGGTATTAGTTCTACTTGTTGAAATAACCAAGCATCTAACTCCATTAATTTATCGAGGTAACGCTGGGCATTTTCATCATAATACTGGGCGTTTTTAGGATCTAATTCCTTAAGTGACTGTTGAATCTTTTTTACATAATCCATCGCATACCGAACACTTAACCAGAAATGCGGATCGCCTTCATCATGGGCGTGGTTAGTAAATGTTGGTCCTGGCAGTGGTGTTAACCCCGCAGACAGAACAACTATTGGCAAATCGGGTCGAGCTGCATTACTAATTAAGCGGTCCACCCATAATTCTAGTCCAAGACCATTGTAAAAAAGTACATCAGCACTCGCAATACTGCGAGCTTCCCGCGGAGTTGGCTCCCAGCTGTGAGGATCACCACCGAGAGGAATAATTGAGGTTACAGAAACCTTATCCCCCCCCACTTGTTGGATAAAGTCTGCTAATACCGAAAACGTGGCCACTGCTCTTAAATTAGCGCTAGCATTTCCTCCCCATACTGCGAATACCAGCAGTACGCTAACAAGACATCCTAGCATCTTAAAGTTTCTCATGTGTATCCTCCTCGTACTTTATCATCTTTTTTCTTCCTTGCTAGCATTAAAATTCTATCACAGAACTTATGATACTTAGTATCAGTTGTTCACATAAAAAGCAAAAAATATGCATTCGGTCAGAAATTACTTATCACAACCTCGACAAACACCATATAGATCTAGATGATGCCCTTGAATACGATACCCTGAACGCTTAGCTATCTCGTTTACATTCGTTTTCATCGGACATTCATCTAAATAACTTATTTCGCCACAGTGACGACAGATGATTCGATCATGGTGGTGATCCTCAGTGTGACAATGACTGGCGTTTATTGTAGCGGCTGATAATTGATAATGCTGGCATCCTTCCTCTAAATGTACCCGGACCAAAACATCCAATTCCTGTAATAGCTTAAGCGTGCGAAAGACTGTAGCACGACCGATGCCTTGTTCTTTCAATTGCGCATACATTTCTTCAGCAGTAAAGGGATATAGCGATTTGCACACCATATCGACTACATTTTGCCGAGCTATTGTTAAACGAAAGCCTTTTTGCTTTATAATTTCAGTTAAATGCAATGCATCCACCATCAGCGATACTCCTTTTTGTCAAACCAGGTATGATCTAACTATAGCACTTTTTGACAAATTCGGCAACAAAGTAAATAGCTCCCAAAAGGGAGCTTTCTTGGCTAAAAACATCAGAATGGCAATCCTAAAGCTCTAGATGCGTCCGTCTCTAAGACTTTAAGCGTTTTTCTAACTCTAATTTCTGCTCTTCAAACCCTGCCTTACCTAGCAGGGCAAACATGTTCACTTTATACGCTTCAACCCCTGGTTGATCAAAGGGATTGACACCTAGTAAATACCCACTTATAGCGCATGCCTTCTCAAAGAAATACGTTAATGCACCAAAATAATAAGGGCTGATTTCAGGAATACCAAGTACTAAATTGGGAACACCTCCATCAGTGTGGGCTAAAAGTGTCCCTTTAAATGCTTGTTGATTGACAAAACTCATGGTTTTTCCAGCTACAAAGTTTAGTCCATCAATGTTTTCGGGATCAGCTGCAATTGTAAAATCATGTTTTGGTTTATCCACAACGAGAACAGTCTCAAATATGTTTCGCAATCCTTCTTGAATATACTGACCTAATGAATGTAGATCGGTCGTAAAGTCAACCGAAGCTGGGAAAATCCCCTTTTGATCTTTCCCTTCACTTTCACCAAATAGTTGCTTCCACCATTCAGCAAAGAAGTGAAGATTAGGATCATAATTTGCCATTATTTCAGTTGTTTTACCCTTACGATATAGAATATTACGAACAGCTGCATATTGATACGCTGCATTTTGGGAAAGATCGGGACTGCTATACCATTCTCGTGCATCTGCAGCACCACACATCATAGCTTCGATATCTACACCACTAACGGCAATCGGTAACAACCCTACCGCTGTTAGAACCGAAAAACGGCCTCCAACATTATCCGGAATAACAAAACTTTCATACCCATTTGCATCAGCTAATTGCTTGAGTGCTCCACGCGACTGATCTGTGGTGGCATAAATCCTCTTACTTGCTTGTGCTACACCATATTTCTTTTCAAGGTAATCCCGAAAAATTCGAAATGCCAACGCTGGTTCCGTTGTGGTCCCTGATTTGGAAATAACATTGACCGAAACATCCTTACCTTCAAGTACTTCAAGCAGTTCCTGAATATAGGTTCCACTTACATTCTGCCCGACAAAAAACACCTGGGGTGTCTTTCTTTGGGATTTTTCGAGTAAATTCTGAAACGAATGAGTCAACATCTCAATTGCTGCTCGAGCACCTAAGTACGATCCCCCAATCCCAATTACAATGAGAACATCAGAATCTGACTGAATTCTACTGGCAGCTTGTTGTATGCGAGAAAATTCTATTTGATCATAGTTAATCGGCAAATCCAACCAACCAAGAAAATCATGGCCAGCTCCTGTTTTTTCATGCAGTTTGTAATGTGCAAGTTTAACTTCCTCGCTGAGATATTGCACCTCATGTTCTTTAAAAAAACTAAGAGCATTACTGTAGTCAAAATTCAATGGATTCATCGATTATGGCTCCTTTATAATAGAGATATATAACTAGTACGCCAATTGTTTCTAATACCCTGCCTGTATATCCAAAATTTGACTAATTTCCTTAGTAATCGCAAACGTTTTGTGATACACTTATCTTGTCCAAATTAAACGAGGTGATATGCTTTGATTATCGGAATAGTTGGTGCTATGGAAGCTGAAGTTAATGGCTTGCTCCAAATGCTTGAACACAAGAGCCACAGTATAAAAGCTAGTTTAACCTTCTATCAAGGTATGCTAGCTGGCAAATCTGTGATTGTTGTCCGTTGTGGAATAGGCAAGGTAAATGCCGCGATCTGTACGCAAATACTGATCGACCACTTCCACGTAACAGCCATAATTAACACTGGTGTCGCAGGTGGTATAAGTGGTAGTGTCGAGATTGGCGATATCGTTATCAGTAGTGCCGCACTCTATCATGATTTTGATACGACTATTTTTGGTTATCCTTTAGGGCAGATTCCGCAGATGGAAAAGAGTTGTTTTGCTGCCGATCTTATCCTAGGAGAGTGTGCACTTACTGCATCGAGGACTATAGTGGGAGCGAAAAGAACACACTTCGGAGTCGTCGTAAGTGGAGATCAGTTCATTTCATCCCTTGAGCGAAAGGCACAAATAGCAACGGTATTTCAAGCTACCTGTGCAGAAATGGAAGGAGCAGCGATTGCTCATACTGCCTGCTTAAATACCCTACCTTATGTGATTATTCGCACCATATCTGATAAAGCTGATAACAGTGCACCTGATAACTTTGATGCATTTACTGAGAAAATCATCCCAAGCCTAAATCAGATAGTCCACGCTACTGTAGATGCTTACTCGGTCTGTTCTAGTTGATAAAGTGACCAATACTTAAGTATGCCAGTAGCTAAGGCTTCAGCTATGGACTGGCGAAATTGTGGATCTGTAAGCTTTTGCAGATCCGTCTCGTTGGTTAAAAAGCCAACCTCGATCATAATCACTGGAGGCTTTGCTTTTAACACCATTAAGTTGCTGCGCGGAACGATAAATGTGTGATTCATGGTTTGCACGCGCTCAAGCTCATCAAAAACAGTTTGGGCATACTGCCTATCAATGTAGGCGTTACGCATATAGAAAACGATTGCACCTTTTTGTTCTGTATCCTTTGCCGTATTTATATGCACACTCATACCTAACTTACCACTATGAAGGATTTTATAGCGGCCTAAAAGATCCCTTTGATGGCGTGTTTTTCCTTGATCGGCTAGGTGGGTCACATCAGTATCGCTGTCGCGAGTTAGACCAACCTTTAACCCAGCATTCTCTAAGATGTCGCGCAGGCGCAAAACAATATCGAGTGTGATATCCTTTTCATAAACGGCATCAGCCCCAACTCCACCAGAGTCAACTCCACCGTGTCCTGCGTCTAAAACAATATCATACTCTGCAGTAGTTGTAACAATTGCAGCTGTCATCACCGCTAGATGATAAGTATTTGGAAGACTAAGACCAAATAGAGCGAGTGCTAAAAGGGTAAAGGCTAATAAGTATCTCTTTGTGATGGTGACATAGATGAATTTCCGAGGCATTAAGCACCTCTCCCTTCTGTTCCGTTATCTCTATGTATATGTCTTAGTAGCTTGACACATTCGCTAAATTAAGGGAGGGCTTATAATGAAATCAATTGGCGAAGCACAACAACGATTGCCCAAAGAGTATGTAGAGAAATTATACCAATATTTTACAAGTTCAGTTGCAGATAGAATTCTCCAAGGATGCACCAATGATCGCAGCCCATCCCTACGGGTGAATACACTGAAAGCAGACTCGCGCACAATTATGCAACAATTACAACAACAGGGAATCAAATATAATCGGGTATTATGGTATTCCGATGGTCTTGTAATTACAAATGCGAAAGAACGGCGTATTGAGCAACTAGATTGTTATCATAAGGGAGAAATCTATTTACAAAGCCTATCTAGCATGATTCCTCCTCTCCTGCTTCGACCACAAACCAATGAAAAAGTAGCAGACTTGACAGCCGCTCCTGGTAGCAAAAGTACACAGCTTGCCTGCTTAATGCAAAATCGCGGATACATTTTAGCTTCCGAAATTGACAAGATTCGAGTGCAGAAACTTCAATATAACATAGAAAAACAAGGTGCGTCTATTGTTGAAGTAATTTGTACGAACGGCGTCCAGGTTGGACAACAATTACCGGAATACTTTAATCGAATACTACTTGATGCTCCGTGTAGCGGAGAGGGTCTCTTTCTGATCACGCAACCGCAAACATACCGTAGCTGGCGGGCTAAATTAGTCAGGCGCTGCATAAACACGCAACGTCGCTTATTTAAAAGTGCTTTTAGCGCTTTAAAACCAGGCGGAATTTTGGTGTATTCAACTTGTACCTTAAATCCAGAAGAAAATGAAGAAATTGTGCAAGAAGCTCTAGACTATTATGGTGAGCAACTAAAAATACTAGAACCCGCGCTAAAGATACCTCAAGCAATGCCAGGCCTTACTGAGGTTAGAGGCAAAAAAATGCATCGTGATTTAACCCATGCTATACGTGTGGTACCGAACAGTTTATATGAGGGTTTTTTCTGTTGTGTATTACAAAAGAGGAGAGGGAGCGTATAATAACGCATCCTCTCCTCTTTATTACACTCGACTGCCTGGTTTCGTCATTGGCACATTGGAATCGCATAACCAACAATTCTCTGGTTGATAGGTCTTAATATCTACACTCACTAACGAGACAAACGGCACACCAAAGTCCGCCTTACCACCACTGCGATCAACAATGGATGCTACACCTTGAACCTGACAACCAATATCGTCCACTATCTTGAGAACTTCTTTTACTGATCCTCCTGTGGTCACTACATCCTCCACAACAAGAATGCGTTCGGAAGGTTCCAGGTGAAAACCACGACGCAACTGCATAACTCCATCTTGGCGTTCCGCAAAGATAAAACGACAATCTAGGGAACGAGCTACCTCATAGCCCATATTAATGCCGCCAATCGCTGGAGCCACCACTGTATCGATCCCACTAGGTAGCTTTGACAGTAATTCTGCCACAATTCGTCCAGCAACACTAGGACGTTCAAAAATCGTAGCACACTGCATATATTCTGCACTGTGCAGACCCGATGTTAAGCGAAAGTGCCCCGATTTCAAGACCCCTATCTCCTTAAATAGCTCCAATATCTCCTGATTTGTCATGAAACCATCTCCATTTCTACAAGAATTTTAGCAAACGCCTCTTGGGGATCCGAACTAGCAACGATCGGCCGACCTATAACAAGGTAATCGCTACCTGCTTGTATTGCCTCTTTTGGTGTCATTATCCGTTTTTGATCTTGTGTTCCGCTACCAGCTGGTCGTACTCCTGGTGTTACTGTAATAAAATCGGTACCCAATTTCGATTTTAGTAAACCTACCTCTTTCGGCGAACAAACGACACCGTGTAAACCAGCTTGCTGGGCCATACTCGCATAGTGAAGTACACAGTCTTCAATAGAACCAGAGATTTTTAGCTGCGTGTTTAAAACCTGTTGATCGGTGCTC
Source organism: Limnochordia bacterium (assembly GCA_007116145.1). Lineage (GTDB taxonomy): Bacteria > Bacillota > Limnochordia > Darwinibacteriales > DTU012 > CSBR16-88. Next base: position 46,548 of record SKJB01000083.1, read on the forward strand.
GTTAGCTGAGTAACCCCAATCAGTAAAGTCTCACCTGTAATCGCTTCCCGCGCTCGTTGCATCATCTCTAATCCGCCAGCACAATGCAAGTTTAAAATATCGCATCCCAGCTGCGACAAAACCTGTATTGCACCATAAGCAGTATTAGGAATATCATGTACCTTAAGATCGAGGAAAACTTTAAGACCCATCTCTTTTAAACACACAATTAAATCGGGACCAGTGCTATAAAACAGCTCCATCCCTACTTTCACAAACTGTGCTTGTGGTATTTTCTTTAATATTGCTAAAACATCCTGCTTAGTACGTAAATCTAGAGCAATAATAATTCGCTCTGCTGTATTGATCATAACACACACCCCCGTATTTCTGCTAACGACGTAATCGCATTATCCACCATAAATTCTTTAATCTGATCAATAATAGTAGGACAAGCATAGGGATCGGTAAAATTAGCCGTTCCAACCATGACAGCCGTTGCTCCTGCCATCATAAACTCAATGGCATCCGCTCCAGTAAAAATACCACCCATCCCGATAATCGGGATGGAAACAACCTTTGCTGCTTGATAAACCATGCGCACAGCTACAGGCTTAATTCCAGGTCCCGAAAGCCCGCCGATTCCGTTTGCAAGAACAGGTTTGCGTCTGTGAATATTTATTTCCATCCCAATTAAAGTATTAATTAAACTAATTCCATCAGCACCGCCTTGTTCAGCAGCCTGTGCCATATCGCCGATAGAGGTTACATTAGGTGAAAGCTTGACGAACAGCGGAAGAGCACAAACTCGCTTAACCATTTGCACTAAATCCTGTAACACATGAGGATCAACACCAAAGCTAATTCCTCCACACTTAACATTCGGACAGGATACGTTTAGCTCAACAGCATGGGCTAATTCACAATTAGCGATTGCTTCGGAAACTTGGCAGTATTCGTCTTCTGTTCTACCTGCCACATTGACAATTATCGGTACATTCTGCGTAGATAACCAGACGAGTTCCTCCTGTACAACCTTCTGCAGACCTGGGTTGGCAAGACCAATCGCATTTAGCATCCCACCACGCACTTCTGTAACTCGCGGTGTAGCGTTTCCTAACCATGGCTCTAGGGTGGTTGCCTTTACGACGACAGCACCAAGTGTTTCTAAAGCGTAATACTGTGCATACTCACGTCCATAGCCGAAACAACCTGAAGCCGGCATTACTGGATTCTTAAGCACCAATCCGGCTAAATCTACTGTTAGGTCTGGCTTATTCACAATGTCACCTCCCGCCAATCAAAGACTGGTCCTTCCTTACAAATTCGTTTTGCTGCTTGCTTATTTTCACTGCTACATACACATCCATAGCATGCTCCCACCCCACAAGCCATACGCTCTTCTAATGACACGTATCCTTTTACCTGCGTTTCCACAAAGAGTTCTTTAATGGCTCGTAACATGGAAGTCGGACCACACGAGTATAGATACTGCCATTTTTTCTCATAATACGGCTCCGCTACGATAGCCTCAGTGACATAACCCTTCTTTCCAACAGATCCATCTTCGGTTGCGATAGTAACGTTACCGAGAGGCGCAAACTTATCGAGCCAAAAACAATCCTGTTGATCACGAAAGCCTAGTAAAATATCCAACTGCCCCACGATCGGCTGCAATTCCTTCGCTAATAGATATAATGGTGGTACACCAATACCTCCACCGACAATCAATACAGCACCTGCCGTGCTCTGAATGGGAAAACCGTGACCTAAAGGCCCAAGTACATCGAGGCTATCCCCCACTCTCCGCTCACTTAACCATTTTGTCCCTGCCCCAACTGCTCGTAATACAATTGTCATACGCTGCTTTATTCGATCAACAGCTGCGATACTTATAGGACGGCGAAGGATATGATCGTAATTCTCTCCGATCCGAATATTAACAAATTGTCCAGCTTGGATGGAGTCATAGGGGAATGGACCATTGAGTACTAATTCCCAAATATCCGCACTAAGGTTGGTGATCTTTGCTACATTAACTCTCATGTCAGTCCTCCTAGTAACTTGCTCAGAAATGTGCTTCAAGACGCACAATAACAATGCCTGATCTTTCCACTAGCGTAAAAAGACAGGGGTGTCCTTCTTCGTATAGCAAACACAAAAAGTTACGTACAATTAAGTGTGGGAGCGATATTTCTCCGTTCCACAGACCAACGTTAGCACAGGCCAACCAGCGAACGTCTGACCAACAAAAGGAGAGTTTGTCCCTTTACTAAAAAAACCGTCTTGCGAAACTTGTCGTTCTACGGTTAAATCAAGGACTACTATGTCAGCCTCAGATCCTACAGAAAGTTGTGGAAATTCTCCGCTAATTATTGCAGGCCCATGTGTTAAACACTCTAGCATTCGCAGAAACGATAGTTTATTGGTTTGCACTAAGTGCGTATAAACAACGGAAAAGGCAGTTTCTAGACCCGTGACACCAAACGGTGATCCAGCTTTCACGCCATTTTCCTTCTCGAATCCATGAGGAGCGTGATCGGTAGCAATTACATCAATAATACCATCCCGTAACCCACTAACTAATGCATCACGGTCATAACGACTCCGTAGGGGAGGCTTCATCTGGTAGTGCCCTAGAGGTTCCTGAATATCTTCATGCGTTAGAACTAAATGGTGTGGTGTAACCTCAGCACTTACCGGCAATCCCTGTGCTTTCGCTTGCGCAATCAATTCCACCGACTCGGCACAACTTAAATGGGCTGCGTGATAGGAACATCCAGTTTCAGCGACAATCTGTAAATCCCGTTCAAGCATTTGGTATTCAGACTCCGCTGGAATATCTTGATAAAACAGTCCAGAACCCACAAGAGATTTATCCTCTAAGTGATTGACTAACACAGCGTTAACGTTTGCAATTGCTTTCATGGATTGCAGAACCTTTGCCTTCGATAGAGGATCTCCATCATCAGAAAACAGTCGAATTCCATTCTTACGTAGCGTCGCATAGTCGACGAGTTCCTGCCCCAAGCGACCACGAGTTAGAGCGGCAATTGGATGAACATTAACCATAGCAGTCTCATTACATCGTCGGGTAAATGCAGCTATAATTTCTGGGTTATCTAGGGTTGGTGTGGTGTTTGGCATCGCGTATACAGAGGTAAAGCCACCGGCTGCAGCTGCCTTCGTCCCTGTAGCAATCGTCTCCTTACTTTCTCCTCCTGGTTCTCGTAAGTGCACGTGCAAATCAATAAACCCTCTACTAATAATTAAGCCCTCAGCGTCATAATCAGTGACAAAGCCCTGAAACTTGTCACGCAGAGCTTGCGCTTGTTCGCCAAACGCTACAATGATTCCATCAATAATTAAGACATCTTCAGATATCAATTGATCATTTCGGTATACTAATCCCTTACGCAGAAACCAATTTTTCATTGCTACCTCCTTGTAAACACCATTCTAAGACAGCCATCCGCATGGCTACTCCATTACTCACTTGCTGTAATATCCGACAACGGCTATCCGTCATCGCTTCATCTGATATCTCCACATTACGGTTTACCGGGCCTGGATGCATAATGATGGCACTATTTTTTATCAATGTTAGTCTATCCCGATTTAAACCAAAACTTTTATTATAGTCACTAATTCCTCCGCAATTCTCATGGCGCTCATGTTGAATCCGTAACATCATCACTACATCAGACTGCGCTACAGCCTGATCCATATCAACCCAGGGTACATCAGCTAACTCCTGCGCTTTGTATTGGTTCGGACCAGCAAACATCACATTCGCACCCATTGTACGAAGCAAATGTAGGTTAGAACGGGCAACTCGACTATGCATAACATCACCAACAATAGTAACATTTAATCCGCGCAAGGAACCAAAGTGTTGTTGCATTGTTAGTGCATCTAATAAAGCTTGGGTCGGATGCTCTAGAGCGCCAGAACCAGCATTAACTAAAGATAGCTCGCAATCCATGCCTGCAACCATACTCGGCCAATCCTCTTTATGCCGTATTACTGCGAGATCAACTCCGAGAGCTTCTATCGTCTGCAGTGTGTCAATCAGCGACTCGCCTTTCTGGACACTAGAATTCTTCACTGAGAAATCCAAAACCGTTAAGCCTAACCGATGGGCTGCCATTTGAAACGAGAGGCTAGTACGTGTGCTAGGTTCGAAAAACAAATTCACCACAGTTGCCCGTTTCTTCCAAGAGTAATCTTGATTCACAAATAACTGGGCGCGCCGCAATAATGCTTCAATTGTTCGTTCATTCAAATACTTTGTACTCGTCAATGAAAACAATGAAATCCCTCCTATGGAGAACCTTTACGTCTAAACATGGGTAGCCAAAAACAAGACTCCTACCAGTTGGTAGAAGTCTAAACATACATAGAGTAAGACGTGAGAACACGCTACTTTTGTATAGACGTCCTTCCCAACCTCACTGGATTGGATTAAAGGTCCATTGTAATGTAATTGTCTATGCTTTTCTAAGCCTCTCTGGACTTGTTAAAACTCTAGCTACGTCTAGTGTACCAGACAGAATATAACTATGTCAACATAAATAAGAGAATAACTCTACGTCAGATCAATAAGTACAACTCTTGCTGGTGCCGCTTCCACGCTCACAATTCTAAGAGGTGCAGCGAGCATGAAATATTCACCCGCTGGCACATCCTTTAACCGGAGACCTTCGATAATAATAATATCCCGTTTTAGTAAGCTAATGTGTGTCTCATGTTGAGGCTGGCTCCGTTCTATGCCTAAAGCATCGGTACCCACACCAGCTATTTGCTGTTCGACTAAATACTCCGCACCAGTTCTTTCTAAAAAGACAAAATTCAAGTCAAAGGTAGTATCACAATAGGAATTGCGAGTTTTAAATAACACAAAATCCTGAGACTCTATATCATAATGCTGTAAATCCTCGCGCGTAATGCGATCTTTGACAGATGTCAAGTCTAGCACTTTCACGTTCCGCACCAAACGTTCGATTGAAGTATGGTCAATTGTTAATCCATCCTCGATAAAATGTAATGGAGCATCCACATGAGTACCCGTGTGCATGTCAAGAGATACACGTGTCTCGCGTCCCCCTTGCCCATTTTCATAATCACGTGTAACTTGAAACTCTGGTCGTCGCTCGTCTCGATCCTTCCACACTTGCATCAGTGGATGAATTTCCATTGAAACATCATATATCTTCATCGTTAACTCCCTCCCTCTTGGAACCACTCACGTCCATGCTTTCGCATGAGAAAATCCGCTTGGGCTGGACCCCAGCTTCCTGCTAAATAAGGAACTGTCTGCTTTTCTTCAGCTTGCCACTCTTGGGCAATCTTATCAACAAAGCTCCAAGAATGCTTTAGTTCATCCCACCGTGTAAACAAAGTAGATTCACCCCGAATTACATCATAGAGTAACCGTTCATAGGCCTCGGGAGAATTCAATCCTTCATAGCAGTTTTGACAAAAATCCATCGAAACAGGAACAATTGACTGAAGAGTTCCTGGTCGTTTTGCATTAAATTTAAGATAAATGCCTTCATCCGGTTGGACACGAATAATTAGCAAGTTAGGTTCGAGTTTGCCACTTTTAAAATACAATACTCCTGGAAGTTTTTTATAACTAATAACTATTTCCGAATACTTCTTCGGCATCCGCTTACCTGTCCGCAGGTAAAATGGAACACCCGCCCAGCGAAAATTTTCTATCCGGGCTTTCAAGGCAACGAATGTTTCCACCTGAGAATCAGCGAGTACTCGGTCCTCATCGGTATATGCCTTTACCTGCATATTATCCACCACACCGGGTCCGTATTGTCCACGCACCACATCTTCGCCGTCAATGTAGAGCGAGCGAAGAATCTTTACTTTTTCATCACGAATAGATTCCGTATCTAGATCCACAGGGGGTTCCATGGCGATCAATGATAGTAACTGTAACATATGGTTTTGGACCATATCCCGCAAAGCCCCTGCTTGCTCATAATATGGTCCCCGTCCCTCAACACCGACGGTCTCCGCAAATGTGATTTGTACATGATCAATATACTTATTATTCCAGAGTGGTTCAAATAGTGTATTGGCGAATCGCAACACCAAAATGTTTTGCACCATTTCTTTACCAAGATAATGATCAATGCGATAAATATTTTGCTCCGCAAACGTATGACGAATATCTTCATTCAACTGTGTTGCCGATACAAGATCCCGACCAAAAGGTTTTTCAATCACAACGCGTTGCCAAGAATTTAGATTCTGAGCCATTTTATGTCCGTGAATTTCCTTTGCAATCGGTGCAAAGTGCTCTGGAGCTACTGCTAAAAAGAACACACGATTTCCTCGTGTCTGGTAGATTTCATCAAGTTCTTCCAACCGTGTTTGGAGACCATCATAGCTTGTGGAATCATAAAAATCGAGATTATAGTAATGAAAGCTTTGCAGAAATGCTTCATCTTCAGCTCTCAACTCTAAACGAACGCGTGAGAAGTCATGAATGGAAGATATCACATCGGAGCGGAGTTCATCCCCCGTCTTCTCCCGCCGCCCAATAGATACCACTGCAAATTGCTCAGGCAAATGCCCATCCCTAAACAGGTTATACAACGCAGGATAGAGTTTGCGTTTCGTTAAATCCCCAGTAGCTCCGAAAATCACTACGATGCACGGGTCAAGAACTGTCTCCGCTTTCGTTTTAAGCATGTATATCACTCCCTCAAAAATTTCTGCAATCTACTCACTTCTGACAGAATACCCGAAATGGGGAAAATATGCAAACTGCAACTCCACTTGGTTTTCGTAGTTTCTGAGAGTCTTAGTCCATTTGGGAGAGCAATTCAAACAACGATGCAAAAAACTTCTGATCGTCTTGTTTACCCCGAGCAGCAGGACCTTTCGTACGCCCCCCCGCTCGACGAATCTTTGCTTTTACCGCTCTTTCTTCTAACATAAACCGGATATCGTCCTCGTGATAGATCCGTCCATTCGGTGCTAACACCTTGCCGCCCTTACCGAGAACAAGAGCCGCTAAACCCCAGTCTTGCGTAACCACTAAATCACCCGCTTGAACACGATTTATCACAGCTAGATCAGCAGCTTCTTTTTCATTACCGACAGTAATGTGTTCACTATTATTAATAACATGATTAAATGAAGCAATTGTAATGAGTCGATACCCAAATCGACTTCGTTCTTTTTGGAGCAAAACCAAGCAGTTCTTCGGACAAGCATCCGCGTCGACAATAATCTTTGCCTTCAATATCATCACCCATTCTCGCTACTCGTTAATGATATACTATACGAATAGCTATACCACCACATGACCGTAGCAAAAGCCTGTTACGAATACTAAGAATACTAATTGTTCATGTTAAGAATCTGTGTAATTGACTGTTTTTGCAGGATAACCCCTAAGATAACCGGAAACTATAGGATAAACCAATAAATGGAGGTGTATTATTTTTGAGTTTATCGGAAAAAGCAAAGGAATTAGCTTTAGCAGTAAAGGATACAGAGGAGTATAAAAATCTAACCTCTGCACAAACACGTGTTAAATTGGATCCTGCTGCAAGTCAATTAATCGAAGAGCTTCAAAAGGTCCAAGAATCGTTACAAGCATCACAAGGGGAAGGTAAAGAAATATCACCAGATCAAATTCAACACTATCAGACGTTAGAGAGTCAAGCCCATGCGAACCTGACTCTTACTAATTTATTAAAAGCACAACAAGCTTTCAGTGAAATTATGAATCAGGTTAATCAATCGATTACACAGGAACTCTTCTGATCACTACACCAGCAGCCTCTTGACAAGGCTGCTTTTTGCTGTTTTTTAACAAGTTTGATCCAAAAAGACAAAGGAAAACTAGAAAAAATGACGAATTCAGTCATGTACAAGCGTATACTTGTATAAAGGTATGCAATAAAATAACGAGGTGAATGTATTGATACAACAAGAACAATCCAACCCCTTTTTAATCGTGCAACAGCAATTAAAAGAAGCTGTAGACAAAATGAACCTACCCAATGATGTTTATGAGATCCTTAAGCATCCAAAACGCGTATTAACCGTTTCCGTACCAGTAAAAATGGATGATGGAACCCTTAAAACATTTATTGGGTACCGCTCCCAACATACAGACGTTATTGGTCCGACCAAAGGCGGAATCCGCTTTCATCCTGATGTAACGGTAGATGAAGTTAAAGCGTTATCAATGTGGATGACCTTTAAATGTGGTGTTGCTGCTCTCCCATACGGTGGAGGAAAAGGTGGCGTTATTTGTAATCCAAAAGATCTAACAAACGGTGAATTAGAACGCTTAAGCCGCGGATTTGCCCAAGCGATAGCACCGATTATCGGTCCCGACAAAGACATACCCGCACCCGATGTATATACAAATGGCCAGATTATGGCATGGATGATGGATGAGTATAACAAAACGCAAGGTGGAATTAATAATCCTGGCGTTATCACTGGTAAACCGATTATTCTTGGGGGTTCTCTTGGTCGGGATACCGCAACTGCCCAGGGATGTATCTATACCATCCGCGAAGCTGCCAATAAAGTCGGCATCCAATTATCAAAAGCCACCGCAGTCATCCAAGGTTTTGGTAATGCAGGTTCCCATGCAGCCCGATTGCTCGCCAATCTTGGCGTAAAAATTGTGGCTGTCAGTGATTCAAGAGGTGCTATCCTAAATCAAGCAGGCCTCGATGTGGATACACTCATCACCTATAAAGAGAGCAACAAATCCGTTGTCGGTTTCCCTGGATCTCAGGAGATTCCAGCAAGCGAAATCCTGACCTTAGCATGTGATGTTCTTGTTCCCGCTGCTTTAGAAAATCAGATTACTGCAAGCAATGCTGCCGATGTGCAAGCAAAATTAGTTGCTGAGGCAGCGAATGGTCCAACAACACCTGAGGCAGATAAAATCCTTGCACAAAAGGGCATTATTGTAATTCCAGATATTCTAGCAAATGCTGGTGGAGTCGTTGTTTCCTATTATGAATGGGTACAAAACCTAACTGGTTATTATTGGTCTGCTGAAGAAGTAAAAGAAAAATTAGAAGCCCAAATGGTTAAAGCGTTTGATCAAACTTGGGCAGTCAGAGAGAAATATGGCGATGTGGATCTACGTACAGCTGCCTATATGGTTTCATTAGAACGCATTACTGAGGCCCTTCGTTTACGAGGTTGGATTTAAGTTTAATCACAATAATTAAGAAGTGGCAAAGAGATGCCACTTCTTAATTATTATATCTTCCGCCATATCCCGTCTACTACACTACTCGTGTTAGCCCATTACTCCTTGGTCTACATTATGCATTACTCTTCTCACTGGACATTTTGCAAGATATCCTGCAATAATTCCTAAGCACGGAAAGATTGTCATAAACCAGATTACTTGCGTATAGCTCCCGAAAAGATCATAGGCAAATCCAAAAGGTAGAGGACCAAAAGCGGATGCAATAACCATTACCGTCATGGAAAACCCACGAATACTACCTAAGTGTTGTCGTCCGTAATAAGCTGGCCAAATAGCATTATAGCTCACTCCTTCAAATCCACCAACAATACCACGGATTACCCCAAACATAATGGCAGATTGCACAGACCGAGAGTATAGTAACCATACCATTAGAAGTACTTGCCCTATAAAAGCACCTGCTATAATAAGATTTGGACTTCGAACCCGATCCAGTAAATAACCAGCAACAAAAGTGAATGGTAGTGCGACAAGAGCCATCAAACTTAATACTAAAGCCGCAACAGACGAACTCAGACCCCGCTCGCCTAAAATCGATATCAAATGAAATACCAACCCAGTGTTTACCATACTAGGAATAAACATACAAAACAAAAGCAACCAAAAGGTTTTCGTCTTACGCGCTTGTAGAAGTGTATAAGAGTATTCTTCATTTTCGCTAGCAGTATCCATTGTTTTTACTTCGTCATTATGACGAACATTGTCTGGTAATAAACCAATATCCTCAGGCTGGTTACGTACTAGTAGCTTAGCGAACGGCGCCATAAACAATAGTAATAACACGGCCCAAAAACGCCATCCCATTCTCCAACCCCAAGCTTCAATCATCCAGGTATTAAAGGGAGGTATTAAGGCAGAACCAAGTACTCCGCCTAGGGACATAATACTTAAAGCCCTTCCCCGTTTCCGAACAAACCACTGAGGAACTAGTGTTGATGATGCTAACGTCATCGAACCTTGACCCAGTAAGCGAACTAAGAAGAAACCAAAAAACAACATAACTGGTGTAGTGACAAAACTCATCCAAATACAAGCAAGACCGAATAACATTGCAATTAACGGTAGCATCACACGATGCCCCCACTGATCAATCAAACGACCAACCTTAAAGAATGTAAAGCCGGCCAATAGTGTACCAGCTGAATATAGAGACGAAACAAAGGAACGACTCCAACCGAATTCAGTAATGTAATGACTTATATAGGTCGAAACACCATAGGTTTGGCCAGGTCCAGAAAAAAAGATGCCCACAGCTGAAACAAAAACAATAACCCAACCATAAAAAAATGACGTGTGGGCGAAAACACGCTGATTAATATGTTGCATCAATTATAGCTCCTCCTAAGCACACATCCTGCTGATATAAGACCATGGATTGACCAGGTGTAACTGCCCGCTGGGGCTTTGTAAACCAAACCTGGCAACTATTGTCTTCAAGAAGCTTGATAGTGATTTCTTGATCTGGTTGGCGATAACGAAATTTGGCCGTACAATGAAATTCCATGAATTCTGGCTTAGCCCCGACCCAATGGAGGTCTGTTGCCATTAAACCCTTTGAGTACAACGCAGGATGATCCTGGCCTTGAGCTACATAAAGAACATTTGTAGGCAAATCTTTACCCACAACAAACCAGGGATCACCTGCTCCACCGATACCTAACCCTTTGCGTTGACCAAGTGTATAATACATTAACCCGTCATGCAAACCCACTGTTTCACCTGTCAGCGTAGCAATTCTACCAGATTGTGCGGGCAAATAGCTACGTAAGAAGCTTTTAAAATCTTTCTCTCCAATGAAGCAAATCCCTGTACTGTCTTTCTTACTAGCATTAACTAGATTATGCTTATGTGCCAAATTGCGCACCTCGCTTTTGGTCATATGGCCAATCGGGAACATGGCCTTGGATAATTGGTATTGTCCAAGGGTATAAAGAAAGTAGCTTTGATCCTTATTTGCATCGATACCGCGGATTAATTGAAACTCCTCATTTCTGATTCCTACTTGAGCATAATGACCAGTAGCCAAATAGTCTGCTTCTAATGCTAACGCTTTTTCCAAAAAAACCTTAAACTTAATCTCTTTGTTACACATGACATCGGGATTTGGCGTCCGTCCTCGCTTATACTCTTCAAGAAAATAAGTGAAAACCCGTTCCCAATACTCTTTTTCAAAATTCACGGTATAATAGGGAATATCTATTTGTGCACATACTCTGCGCACATCCTGATAATCTTGTTCTGCCGTACAAACCCCTGATTCATCCGTATCATCCCAATTTTTCATAAAAATCCCAATTACATCATACCCTTGCTCCTTTAATAAGAGAGCTGCTACGGCTGAATCGACACCTCCTGACATACCTACTACGACCCGGGTATTCTCCGGCTTCTTAACCATACTAGCTGCACTCCTTAAGTCTACGTATTACTGGTATATATATCATACCCCATACTAGTACTTCGACTTATTCGGGCTAAATCCTTTTAGAGAGGGGAGTTTGTTAGACCATCTCGCATCCATGACTATTGCCGTTATTCCGAACTAACTAAATTGCTATCCTTTAACACTCTAGAACGCGTGGCTCGCCTCATCAATAATGTATAGTTTCTTTTTTTTCTGTCTCTATATTAACAAGTCCAGGTACATTTAATGTCGCAAAATAGTCAGCTGGTGTTTCCGCCCGTCGAATACAGCGCGTTGATCCATCTAAACGCAATAACACTTCCGCTGAACGCAACTTGCCATTGTAGTTATAACCCATGGCAAACCCATGTGCTCCAGTGTCGTGGATGACCACGAAATCACCCAACTCGATTTTTGGTAGCATTCGATCAACAGCAAATTTGTCATTGTTCTCACATAGTCCACCTGTAATATCATATTTATGATCACAGGGATCAAGCTCTTTACCCATTACTGTAATGTGATGATAGGCACCATACATCGCTGGTCGCATAAGATTGGCTGCACAAGCGTCCAACCCAATATACTCCTTATAAATGTGTTTTTCGTGTAATGCGCGTGTAACAAGGCATCCATAAGGCCCTAACATGAAACGTCCAAGCTCAGTAAAGATTGCTACATCATCCATCCCTGCAGGCACAAAAATCTCTTCATACGCTTGTCGAACACCTTCACCAATCGCAAAAATATCACTGGCTTCCTGCTCTGGGCGATACGGTATCCCAATTCCTCCAGAAAGATTAATGAAGGCAATATGGACCCCCGTTTCTTCCTGTAGTTCTACTGCAGTTTGGAACAGAATTTTTGCAAGCGCTGGATAGTATTCATTGGCCACTGTGTTACTCGCTAAGAACGCATGCAATCCAAAGTGCTTAACGCCTCTTTCTTTTAATATCAAAAAACCTTCTCGCAACTGATCTCGTGTAAAACCATACTTGGCTTCACCTGGGGTATCCATAATATGATTATTAATGGCAAAAGCGCCTCCAGGATTGTATCGACAACTAATAGTCTCTGGGATACCTGCTACTGTCTCCAAAAATTCAATATGGGTGAAATCATCTAGGTTAATTGTTGCATCCAATTTGCGTGCCGCAATAAAATCTTCCTCTGGCGTAACATTAGAAGAGAACATAATCTGATCTCCTTGAAATCCAACTGCTTCCGCCATCATTAACTCGGTCAATGAAGAGCAATCGACTCCAAACCCTTCATCCTTTAGGATCTGTAAAATGGTGGGGTTTGGAGTAGCTTTTACAGCAAAATACTCCATAAATCCTGGATTCCAACTAAACGCTTCCTTTAATTTTCTTGCGTTTTCTCTGATTCCTTTCTCATCGTAGAGATGAAACGGAGTGGGATACTCAGAGGTTATCTCCTGTACTTGTTTTAGGGTTACAAATGGTTTTTTCATAATTTATTACCGCCCTTTCTTAGTTCGATTAAGGTAATCTCATTGCGCAATGCATCTTTAAAAAGGTCAATTAGGTTCTTACTTCTCGAATAAAGACAAGTAGACTCGGCACCGTCGGATATATCACCTGTTAAAACATCCGTTGAATCCGCTATTAGACGGATCTGATTAGCCTCCTTATCCGCACGATAGATGGTGGCACCAGGAAGATCAAGAGCGATGTCTGTAATAATCACAACCTTAATCCCACGGAGTAGTCCATCTCTTAGCGCAGGCAGGAGATGCTCGAGGATTTTCTTAGAAAGCGAGAGATATACCCGTTCGTCAGCCTCTACAATCATGGTCTGCATTTTGTCTAGGATATGATTTTCACCTTTAACTGTGATGTATCCGGTAGGCTGTGCCCGTGCTTGAGGCATCACGGATATCAACTTCTGTTTCAACTCTTGCATTCTGCGAATATTGTTCGTGCAAAACTCTTCGAGAGCAACGGCTGTGTACCGATTTGCCGAACCCTCCATCACATACGCGGCTCCTTTATCCACTAAACTCGCTAGTGATGTATAGGCATTAGATCGCGAAATACCTGTTAATTTAGCCACCTCATAACCAGTACTATCACCTTCTGTATGTAATGCAATATAAATTGTTGCTTCTTGTCTTGTGAGGTTGAACTGTGTTAGTAACTCGACTACATCCATCTAAAACACACCTCCATTCACCTTATACTAAAGTGTTCCTGTTTAGGAATACTATACTACGAATTTGTCAGTTTGTCTACAAGAAAAGTCGGCAGGATGTTATCCTAACCGACTAATGTCTACTATTTTTTAGTATAATATACAGCGCCCTTTCAATATAATCTCCCTCAATATTGGAGACATTAGTTTAGCTCCCTTAAGTCCGGATTAGTTTTGGTACGATAAAGCTCTTATCAACATAAAAATATCCACGCACAAACAAAGTAGAATCGTCAATCTTGTAATCATGTAAGGAACCGCTTACGCCTAACCAATCAGGATTAAAGCCAAAATCAATCATCTCTACTCCTGGAAAATGTAGATACGGCAGGAGTTGAGAAAAACTTATATTGATCGACTATTGGATCGATGATACAGAGTTCACTCATTTTTCTCTTGGCATCCAACTTACACTCTACAAAGGTTTGCTGTTCCGATATGGGAGCAAACCCGAATTTGGGACAAAAATCCAAGACACTATCATTGGCAAAAAAGGAAACATGGTGTCTCTGAATACGTGTCCAAAATACAATTCATAATCTTTCGTGACAACCCCTGACCACGATATTCCTTCCTTGTTGCAACTGCACCCACTTGCAGACAATCTAATGGGCGGTCATCCACTAGCAGTTTCATCCTAAAAACAGACGCATTCGCCAGCATGGTGTTGTTTTCAATGATGGAATAGCTTTCATAATCCTTCCCCCACAAATTGTGGCTAAACCAGGTATCAAAACTGAATCCAAACACTTGCATAATTAAGTCATTATATTGATCTTTAAAACTTGCAGTGGCCGTAAGGCCATTGGTCATTTTAGTCATCGTATACCTCCTTAAAAAAAGACTGGAAGAAGATACTACCTTCTTACAGCCCAAACATATCTAAACACAACCCAAACCAGGTGCCAATTCGCACAGATTAGGTCTGTATTTGATGTTTTGTTTTACCACGGCAAGAAAAGCAAGTTACCTGCTAATGCTGTCCAAAAAGAGCGCACAAAATAAACCGTAATAATACTTCAACGCTCCTTGGACAAAGCTATTAATTTAGAGTCAAATTAATATTGGCAATTAGCTGGTGTCATAATTATACTTTCCTCCCACTGATATTCCCTAACTCCACTACTTAACTTCCTTTACTCGACCAACAATTCCACTCTCAAGCATCACCTTTATACCGTGATGGTGATCAGAAGATTTTGTAAGAATCCGTTTGACAACACCTTCTGTTAGCTTACCACTACGTTGATCTTGCTTTTGCACAACCATAACAGTAACTCCTATGCTAATACTGCTTCTCTTCGTTCCGTCCATTAGTCCATCCTTTCAAACTACCTAACACTGCAGGTTGCTTACACATATTTTCTTCTAGCATACCATATCCTCTCTATCTCATGCTAAACAATGTGCTAACTAAGGAACCGCCGTATACCGAACGGTACGTACGGGTCTGTTATCCCGATATCGGGATAAGTGGTGTGGGAGGTCCGCTACTCAACAATGTGTAGCCTCCTACCCGATTTTTACTTAATGCTTGCGTGATATTCCTGCAGAGGCTTTATCGTACTTTGGTTTAGTTCTGTCTCTTTGTAAGATTTGATGCCCTTAACACTAGCATTCGCAGCAGCAAGTGTTGTCAAATATGGTATTTTATGCTTAATCGCTGCCTTACGGATATAGGAGTCATCCGTTTGACTATGCTTGCCAATTGGCGTATTAATAATCAAGTTAATCTCTTTATTCATCATTGCATCCACTATATTTGGTCTGCCATCATTAATCTTCTTGATGCTTTCTGCTACAATACCGTTTTGGTTTAGATATTGACTGGTCCCTTCCGTTGCTCGAATTAAGAAACCAAGCTCTACAAAACCGCGAGCAATTTCTAAGACAGCCATTTTATCAGGATCAGATACACTAATAAGTACCGTCCCTGAAGTGGGCAAGGATACTTGTGTCGCTTCTTGCGCCTTAAAGAAGGCTAAACCAAACGAATCTGCAATACCTAACACTTCACCGGTGGAGCGCATCTCAGGCCCTAACAGTGGATCAACTTCCGGAAACATGTTAAAGGGGAATACCGCTTCTTTGACCCCGAAATGCATAATTGTTGACGCTGACAAAGTGGGTACAATTGGCGCTCCACCCATAGTAGCTGTCATAATGACATTAGTAGCAATACGAGCCATTGAAATGTTACAGACTTTTGACACTAGTGGCACAGTCCGAGATCCTCGTGGATTAGCTTCCAAAACATAGACAGTATCATCAGCAATTGCATATTGGATATTCATTAAACCTATTACGCTTAATTCCTGTGCAATTCTCTTTGTATAGTCGTTGATCGTCGCTATATGTGACTCAGATATACTGATAGTAGGAATGACACAGGCCGAATCCCCTGAATGAATTCCTGCTAGTTCAATATGTTCCATCACAGCAGGCACAAAAGCATTCACACCATCAGAGATCGCATCGGCTTCAGCTTCAATTGCATTAACGAGAAATCTATCAATTAGTATCGGCTTCTCTGGGCTAACATCCACAGCTGCTGACATATACAATTCAAGCATCTCTTGATCATAAACAACCTCCATTCCCCGTCCACCAAGGACATAAGAAGGACGTACCATTAGCGGATAACCAATCTGAGCTGCAATTGCTAGTGCTTCTTTAGCATTGCTAGCCATACCGGATTCTGGCATAGGAATCCCTAACTTTTCCATGCTTTGGCGAAATAAGTCACGATCCTCCGCTAAGTCTATACTTTCAAGCGCTGTTCCAAGAATCCGGACCCCCTCTTTGGCTAGGTCGTTTGCAATATTTAATGGAGTTTGACCGCCAAATTGTACGATAACCCCGATTGGATTTTCTTTCTTATAAATGCTCAAAACGTCCTCTACAGTCAGAGGCTCAAAGTATAGTTTATCTGACGTATCATAGTCGGTAGATACAGTTTCTGGGTTGCAGTTAACGATTATCGTTTCATACCCTAAATCCCGTAGCGCTAACGCAGCGTGCACACAACAGTAATCAAATTCAATGCCCTGTCCAATGCGGTTAGGTCCGCCACCTAAAATCATCACCTTCTGCTTCGTGCTTACTGTAGTCTTATCCTCGGCATTATAGGTAGAGAAATAGTAGGCAGCATCTTCAACTCCGCTTACTGGCACTGGCTCCCAGCCTTCAACCACCTCTAGGGCCATTCGGCGATCGCGGATACACGTTTCAGTTCGATTCAAAAGCTTGGCGAGATAACGATCCGCAAACCCATCTCTCTTTGCCTGAATTAAGAGCTCATCAGGTAATTCAATCTCCGTATACTGCAGAATTTTCTCTTCTAATAGCACCAAATCTCGCATCTGCTCAATAAACCAAGCTTTGATATGGGTTAAGCTGTGTAATTCGTCCACAGATGCTCCTTTTCGCAGTGCTTCATACATGATAAACTGGCGCTCGCTTGAAGGCTCAATGAGCATCTTTAATAATTCTGGCAGTGTTTTCTCATTAAAATCCTTGGCAAAACCTAACCCATAGCACCCAATTTCTAACGAACGAATGGCTTTCTGGAATGCTTCTTTATAGTTTTTGCCGATACTCATCACTTCGCCGACAGCCTTCATTTGAGTTCCTAATTTATCTTGAGCACCTTTAAATTTCTCAAAAGCCCAACGGGCAAACTTTATTACCACATAATCACCAGACGGGGTATATTGATCTAGTGTTCCATCACGCCAGTAAGGTATCTCATCTAAGGTTAGACCAGCTGCTAACATGGCAGAAATCAGGGCTATTGGAAACCCAGTCGCCTTAGAAGCAAGTGCTGAAGAGCGAGATGTTCGTGGGTTAATCTCAATAACTACAATTCGTCCAGTCTTCGGATCGTGGGCAAACTGAACATTAGTTCCACCAATAACTTCAATGGCTTCCACAATTCTATACGCATAATCCTGCAAGCGCTGTTGTAGATCTTTGCTAATTGTGAGCATCGGTGCAGAACAAAATGAATCCCCTGTATGAACACCAACAGCATCAATATTTTCAATGAAACAAACAGTGATCATCGTATTGTTAGCATCACGCACTACCTCAAGCTCGAGTTCTTCCCATCCTAGAACCGATTCCTCAACAAGGATCTGTCCAACCAAGCTAGCTGCAATACCTCGCGTGGCGACTACTCGTAACTCTTCAAAATTATAGACGAGCCCACCGCCTGTTCCACCCATGGTGTAAGCAGGACGAATAACGACTGGATACCCTAATTCAGCTGCAATTTCTTCTGCTGCCTCCACACTAAAGGCTGGTCTACTCTTGGGCATTTCAATACCGAGTTTATCCATGGCTGCTTTAAAAAGAATTCTATCCTCGCCTCTTTCTATCGCATCGAGTTGCACACCGATGATCTTCACATCGTATTTGGCGAGAACGCCAGCTTTATCCAATTCGGTACAGAGGTTAAGTGCAGATTGCCCTCCTAAGTTCGGTAGAACAGCATCTGGACGTTCACTCGCAATGATATCGGTTAAGCGCTTTAAATTTAGCGGTTCAATGTATGTAGCATCAGCAATTCCTGGGTCTGTCATAATTGTGGCTGGGTTAGAATTTACTAGAATAATTCTATACCCTAAATTGCGTAAGGCCTTACATGCTTGCGTTCCTGAATAATCAAACTCACAGGCTTGTCCAATGATAATTGGCCCCGATCCGATAATCATAATCGTGTTGATATCTAGACGTTTTGGCATTATAGTCTCCCCCATTTGGCATTCGTGAGCCAAAATTTGTTTATAATTATGCAAAGCGTTATTATAATTATACATTTCATCTATTAGAAATGTCAATTAGATTCTTTAAAATTTCTTGCATTTTAGCGCTAGAAACCTGCTCGAAAATGTGCTTGTAAGACGCACAATAACAATGTACCTGATCGTTTCACTCATTAACTCCTTATAGATTATACCATCTATGCGCGATATAATAAAGCATAGAAGTACAAATGCTAAACGAAGGGGAGCGGGCTGCATATGAGTTACACGATCTATATTGTCTATGCTTTCCAAAATCGTGAACAAGTGGTATAATATCAGTATCTCATAATAGTGAAAGAGGATACTAATGAAAAATAGCTTTAACCAACTAGGAATATCACCTCCAATCTTAAAAGCGTTAGAAGAAATGGGTTTTGATGAGCCCACAGAGGTACAAGCCAAAGCCATTCCCCATATCTTAACTCGCAAGGATCTAATGGTTATTTCGAAGACAGGTAGCGGCAAGACAGCAGTTTTTGGCGTTTCAATGCTACAATTAATTAATCCAGGTGCCGAAGGACCTCAGGGTCTTATTCTTACCCCGACTCGGGAACTTGCCGTCCAAGTAGATAGCGATCTCAGGTTGATGTCGAAGCATCTACGGCAAAAAACCACCGCTGTATACGGGCAGCATAATATCAAGAGTGAGATTGACGCTCTCAAGAGGGGCGTTTCTATCGTTACCGGAACACCCGGCCGAGTTTATGATCACATTCGCCAAAAGAATCTAGTGACAACAAATTTGCGTTTCTTAGTTCTTGATGAAGCGGACAGGATGCTCGATATGGGCTTTATTGATCAAGTGGTAAGAATCATTAAAGCCTTGCCAAGAGATCGAGTAACACTCTTATTTTCAGCCACAATACCTCCAGAAATCCAACGGATATGCAGAGAATACATGAAAAAACCCTTGATGATTGAGATGGAATCCGACACAAAAACAGTCGATACCATTGAACAAGTCTATTATCGTATGGAGAATAATGAAAAGCGTAAGCAGTTAAACAATTTGCTCCTCTTTGAGCAACCTAAGAGTTGTATGATTTTCTGCAATACACGAATTGCCGTTGATCGCGTGCAAAGCTTCTTATCAGGCAAAGGATATGCTTGCCAATCGTTACACGGTGATATCCCCCAAGGACGACGGTTAAAGACCATAGAACAATTTAAGCATGGAGAGTTTCATATATTGGTGGCTACAGATGTTGCAGCCCGCGGCATTCATGTGGATAGCCTGTCATTGGTTATTAACTATGATGTGCCCCTCGAAAAAGATAGCTATGTACATAGAATAGGACGCACTGGCAGAACAGGGAATCAAGGTCGGGCCATTACTATGGTTACAGGGGAGGACATTATGAGCCTGTATGCTATAGAGGAGCATATTGGTGCCCTAATTACGGAGGCAGAATTACCGTCAAAAGCAATCCTGAGCGAACGCAAAATTACGGCAAAGCAGTGGATTCAGGCAAACGCACTGAAGAATATCCCCACGAAACCTCCATCAAAATCTAGGCCCAAAGAATTTAATAAAAAGCGAACTCCGCACAAGAAATCCTCTTCACGAAACAAACAAAGAGAACGGTCATTCGAAGTCAGGCAAGCTCCACAAACGGCAAAAAAAGATGAAGTAGCACAGCAACGAATAGAGCAAAAGAAAACAGTTGCTCCAATTGCTAAAGCAGCTGTAGTAAACCCTGCGAGCGAAATCATTAAAGTCCAAGCCACTTCAGCAAAGAAACCACTCCTCGAGCGTATACTGCAGCGTATACGCAAAAAATAAGTTGCGATAAAGTGGACAGCCAATTTCGAGCTTGTCCTCTTTTACCTCAACTACAAAAAGTCTCTGTTTCTCCATTTTTTATCGCTTGAGCCATATCCTCAACACTTTTTAAAGGCCTTGCAACGTGCAGTCCACACAACCTGCCAAGCTGACCTCTGTGATTGTCTGACCCAGCTACTTTCAACAAATTGTAGTTGTCCGCATATTGATCGGCAAGTCTGTTCTCGAAATCCGTTCTACCAGAATTAATAATTTCTACAGCATCAACCTTGCGAGGTAGTAACCGAATCATAGTGATAAATGGTGCTTCACGAAATGGATGCGCATGTACAATAAACCCTCCGTGAGCATGGACAAGATCACAGTACTCATTAACACTAAGGCTAAGTAAATCTGGATGATCGAGCAACCATTGCTTATCTAGCCCATATGTCAAAAAGTGCGTACCTCCGTGGGAATACTCCCAACCAAAAAATACATCTATCCCAACTCGTCGCCCCTCGGCATACGCTTTGTCATACCCTTGGCAAAATTGTTCTATACGTTCAGTCCACGGAATCTCTTTGGGAACCGTTGTATTACCATTTAAGAAATGATCAGTGATACACATTCCCTTAAAACCGCAAGATTGATAAAACTGAGCAAGTTCAACAGCAGAGATTCTTGAGCATTTACTTACTTCAGATGTATGTGTGTGCGTCTCATATTTGTATAATTGCATCTATAACGCCCTCTCCCTAACTACTAAAGCTACTACAAAATTCCACTTGGTTTTCGTTGTTTCTGATTATGCTACCTTTGCGTCGAAAACGTAACTTTTCGGGTATGCTAAACGATGAAGTAGTCGTAGTATTTACTTCGGCACACATATCACAAAAATCCTGCTCTAATTCATAAATGATGATCTTATCTGGTAGCACAGCCTCTTTCAATCCATCTGCACGATGGACATGCTCAGCTTCAACCCCTGTCTTATTTGCGATGTTTTCGTGTTAACCCTTTCAAGAAATTCCTTGCGTAATGGTCACCGCACTCTCTATAATGCCTATGCCCTGCTTTTCTAAATATAGCACTTAGTTCCCCTTTACTTACAACAACTCCTGCTATTTCCCAGATATCAAGCATATCTTCGCTTGTTAATGCTAGTGCTATCTTAAGTTTCTTTAGCAATACATTATTAACGCATCCATCCTTTATGGATCGTGTTGGTCCTTTCGTTTGACCTGGTTTTGGTTCCTGATTCCCGCGTTTAAAGATGATAAAACCATTCAGAAATGACTCCACCATTCGATCACTACATTTTAGCATCCAATTTTTGGCTGTAATATCACTACTAGTGTCAGCGGATCTGTGACCATCCTCTATTGCTGTGAGCATACCTAACACTTGTTCTTTCGTTACTTCAATACCACCAAGTTCAAATATTTCTACCATATCTGTATCTTTGATATCTAGAGCATACCGTAATCTAACTAATATATCATTATTGTCCAATGATAAAAGCCTCCCTTTATCTATCAACTGACCCGCTCTTGATCTCCTCTATGGCCGGTCAATTCTGTCATCAGGTACCGCAAAACGTTTGGTAAGGGCTGTCTGATTGCTCAGGTACTATACAGTAATCAGCCTGTTTAAGGGAATAATTATATGGATTTGCGAGAACATCGAGTAATCTCTTCATCACGCTATAGTCTCCTTGTTCTACTGCTGCATCCAGTGCTTCTTCAACTCTATGATTGCGAGGGATTATTGCAGGATTAGAGGTACGCATCAATTGCTGAGACGAGTCTTCTGTTTCCTGCTGTCTGCCTAATCTTGCTCGCCACCGCTTATGCCATTGCGTAAACTCTGTACTACTAAGCAAATCTGTATTCTTTGGCGCCTCAGACGTTAATGCGCGAAAGGTGTTTGTATAATCGGCGTGATACGTTTGCATCATTTTAAGCAGTTCGTCAATTAGAGATTGATCCTCTATCTCTTCGTTAAACAGTCCCAATTTTGCTCTCATTCCTGCCAGCCAATTTTGGTAATACACTTTACTAAAACCCCTAAGCGCATCCTGTGCCTGTTCAATTGCTCGCACTTGATCGACATGCAGCAACGGTAGAAGAGTTTCAGCAAAGCGCGCAAGATTCCAACTGCCAATAGAAGGCTGATTCCCATAGGCATAGCGTCCCTGATGATCAATAGAACTAAACACAGTTGTTGGATCATAATCGTCCATGAAAGCACAAGGACCATAATCTATGGTTTCACCGCTTATGGTCATATTGTCTGTGTTCATTACACCGTGTATGAAACCGACTAGTTGCCACTTGGCAATCAACTCAGCCTGACTTTTGATCACTCTCTGAAGTAGCGCAAGATATCGACTCTCAGCCGCTTCTACCTCTGGAAAATGGCGCTTAAGTGCATAATCAGCCAAGGCACCGAGTTCCTCAACAGAACCCCATTTTGCAACGTATTGAAATGTACCTACGCGCAAGTGACTAGCAGCCACTCGAGTCAAGATGGCGCCAGAGAGACTGGTTTCTCGAATTACTGATTCTCCCGTTGACACCACCGCTAAGCTGCGGGTGGTAGCAATACCCAGAGCATTCATTGCTTCACTAATAATGTATTCCCGCAGCATCGGCCCTAGCGTCGCTCGACCGTCACCGTGGCGCGAATATGGCGTTCGGCCTGAACCCTTGAGTACAATATCAAGGCGCTCACCTTGGGGTGTAAACTGTTCGCCAAGTAGCAAAGCTCGGCCATCTCCTAATAGAGAAAAATGCCCAAATTGATGCCCTGCATAAGCCTGAGCAAGCGGCAAAGCACCTTCTGGCACCTGATTGCCTGCAAACACCGCGACGCCATCCTTGCTCTGTAGCCCCTGAATGTTTAGCCCTAGAGATTTTGCTAAAGGATGATTAAGAACGATCATCTGCGGTGAGGGTACAGGAGTTGGGTTAAGCCTCGTAAAGAGCGTTTTGGGCAAACGGGCGTAACTGTTGTCTAAGTTCCATCCAGTATCTGTCAGTTCTCTACTTTTTGTCATTCTATCTCCTTGTCTTCGTTTTCTATCTCTGTTAACAGCACTCTTTTTAGTGTCTACTCTCATAAATTATACTATACCATAGAATGGTCGGTTACGGGACATTTTCCTGAATGGGCAACGGCATCTACAACTTACCCTTATGATCCTCATTAACCTGTTCGAGTTCATCCCTAAGATTATCTAACATCTGGCTTAAGAACCTTGCTCAGATTCTATTTGCTGTCGCAGCCTGGTTTCTTCCTCCACCGCATGGTCTAGTCTTAGCAGCCGGCGGTGGAAAAGCGGCTTATAAAATCGGCGTACTCAAAGCAATATCCGAACTTGGATGTACACATGACCGCTTTATTTCGTTGCACACCACAAGTGGCTTCTGGATCTGAATAGGTTTTCTCGCATGAACGCAACCCTATTTACTTAAAGAGTGTCGACAAACGAATATCGATCTCTTCTTCTTCAGATAATTTCTGTAACAGTCATTTAAGTGTGCGCATAGGTTAGAATTAGGTTGCCATAGAGAAACATTTTTAGCATTCCCATGAATAGTTTTCTTTCGCTAATATCGAAAAACAGAAAATTGGTTGCATCTTAGTTTCACTAAGGCAGACTAAGAGAGGAGATTGCACATGAAATCTGCAAAAAAAATGAGAATTATAAACATAGTGCTTTTTATCATTTTCTGTCTAGTTTTTTGGGGTTTAGCAGGAAATGCTGCACATTGTAGCGATAACGACTTCACCATAGTCACCACATTTACAATATTAGCAGACTTTGCTCAAAATATTGCCGGTCCCAACAATGATGTGCGCGTTCTTAGCCAGATTGGAGCAGAAGTGCATGAATGGGAACTAACTGCTCGCAATTTCGTAGATATAGAGCAAGCAGATATCGTTTTTTACAATGGGTTAAATGTCGAACAATGGATGAATCAAGTTCGTTCAAACTTGCGATCCGGTGTTCCGCTTATCGCAGTTGGTGAACTCTGCGACTACTACACACTTCCCATTATAGTAGGAGATTATAAGGGTTACCCAGATCCTCATATTTGGATGCATCCATTAGGTGCAATATCATATGTCGAAGTCATACGTGATGCATTAATAGAACACAATCCACGAAAGGCTAGTATGTATGACAAGAATGCGAGTGTATACATCGAAAAAATACAAGAGCTTTACGATGAGCTCCAAGAGATTCTATCGATCATACCTAAAGATAACAGAGTCCTTATCACAACCGAGGCAGCGTTCATTTACTTCGCTGATGCTTATGATTTCACGCACGATGCAGTGTGGGGAACAAATACAGAAGAAGAAGGTACTCCTCAGCAAATGATGCGGATTATGCGAGTAGTCGATCAAAGAAAACCTGCAGGCATTTTTTGGGAAAGCACTGGGTCTAATCGCTACGCACTTAGTATATCAGCAGACACTGAAACTCCCATATTCGGTCCATTATATGTCGATTCAGTAGGAGAACTAGGTAGTGGAGCTGAAACCTATCTAAATTTTATGAAATTAAATAGTACATTGCTTGCAAAGGTCCTTAGCCCAAAAAGATAAGTTGAGTAAGGGGGAACAATAAAGTGCTTAACCATAACCAAAACTGTAAATCCGAGAGCTACTCTGTATACTCTCGCAATCTATCAGCCTCTTACCTAGGGGAGAATCCCGTGTTAACGAATGTCAATCTTAAAATACCGTCGAGCGAGTTAGTAGCAATAGTTGGACCTAATGGTGCTGGTAAATCTACTTTATTCAATCTCCTCATTGGTACAATGCGCCCCCTAACAGGTGAAATACAGATTTTTGGTAAGTCAATCGATTATCAGCGCTACCATAATAAGATAGCCTATGTTCCTCAATATGAGCAAATCGACTGGGACTTTCCCATCTCAGTTTTTGATGTGGTTCTAGGAGGTCGCTATGGGCATATGCATCGTTTTTTGCCTCCCGCTTGGGCTGGCAAAAAACACACTGACATTGCAAAACAAGCACTAGATTCTGTGAACATGCTTGAATTTCGTCACCGAGCAATTGGAGCTCTTTCAGGTGGTCAAAAAAAACGAGTATTTTTAGCAAGAGCTCTTGCACAAAATGCTGACTTACTACTTTTTGATGAGCCCCTTGTCGGTGTTGATCGAGGATCGGAGCAACTCATTTTTCAGGTTTTAAAAAAACTGCGAGACAACGGGAAATCCATTGTGATGATTACTCACGACATTACAAGTGCGAAGAAATATGCAAACTATGTTGTGTTAATTAATCGTACTATCATAGCAACTGGTCAACCCAACGAAGTTCTAAACTACGATAGCATCCAACCGCTACATGATTGGATGTTTACTCCAACACCAGTTAATACCGACCAGATAACGAGCAAATTAATTACTTCCATATCGGATAAATCCGGAGGTTGTTACGATGTTGACTAATACAGTTGCATCTGAGTTTCTATATCAATTTGGAGTTAGTATTATAGAATCGCTACTCTTTATTCTAATGCTATGGATTAATCTGTTGCCTGAACCATTTCGCGATCCGTTTCAATTTGCCTTTATGCAAAGGGCGCTTTTGACCTCAATGCTAGTAGGTTGTGTCTGTGGTGTGCTTTCCTGCTATGTTGTTTTAAAGCGGTGGTCTTTACTAGGCGATGCAATTTCTCATGCTGTTTTGCCTGGAGTTGCCATAGCCTACATCCTCGGATGGCCATTCTTTATTGGTGCTTTTACAACCGGTACATTAACTTCACTTGGGATTGGTTTCATAGAACGGAATAGCCGTATAAAAGAAGATGCTGCTATGGGTATTATGTTTACAGGATCATTTGCACTAGGTGTTGTTTTGATAAGTCATATTGCTACTTCAACTCACCTAATGCATATTCTCTTTGGTAATGTACTTGGGGTACGAATACCTGCTCTACTATTAACATTGGTCTGCAGTGTATTGACCATAACTGTTGTGCTAATGCTCTATAAGGAATTTCAGCTCTATATTTTTGACCCGATACAAGCAAATACACTCGGTCTTAACACCGCAAAGCTTCACTATGGATTGATGATATTACTAACTTTGACAATCGTTGCAAGCCTAGAAACTGTAGGAATAATTCTTGTCGTTGCAATGCTAATCACTCCAGGCGCTACAGCATATCTATTAACGAATCGACTATCTAAGATGATACTAATCGCAGCTCTTATCGGAATTAGTTCCTCCGTCATTGGTTTATTCTTGTCTTTCACATATAATCTAGCATCGGGAGGGGCCATTGTTCTTGTAGCAACAGTACTTTTCTTCTTGGCGTTTTTCTTTTCACCGCATCAAGGATTAGTTCAGCGCGTCTATCGGGTAAAGCAAAGGGATATTGAAATGTGACCCTCTCGGATGGGATTCCTAAAAAATACCCCTACGGGGTATTTTTTAGGAATCCAAGTAATTATTAGGTTAAAGCTGGCAGTGCGAATACAAGTGGGACACTGCCAGCTTTAACACTTTTTGCTAGTAAACAGAATTAGAGACTTGCTCGTTACCTAATTACTTTACTACAATCTTGTATAGATTAAAGCCACTATTTTCCATATTTACACGCCATACCTGCTCACCCGCATCTAGATTGACACGTTCAGTAAATGTCGTATAGCTGTGCCAGTCGTGTGTTTGAGGTACAGCTATGCCGCTGAGCAGAGTTTCACCATCTACACTTATGCCAATACTTCCACCGCCATTTAGCGATCCCGTATGAAATTCCAGCTCATACTCTCCAGCTTTGGCAACATTAACTGTATATTCAACCCACTCTCCAGCTGCAATCCATCCAATTACGTAGCCACCATCTGGATGGTTATCCACATCAACCGATTCGTCGGCACGAAACTCTACCCCTCGCATTTGCGCTCCCCTGTTTTCAGATATGGTATCGTAGTAACTCACATCTTGACCACCCAGATCATATTCAACAGCCATTATGGTTCCAGGCAGAGTTACAGGTTCTCCTGTGAAAGGTTTTTTTAGCTCAGAAACAGCTGAAATAGAAGATGACAAGGTTGAAACATCCTCTGCGGCAGGGATTAACCCTTCCTTCAGATCAGATAACTTAACTCTTGGAGACTCTTCACGACTAAGATCCTGCCCTTGACTAACAACCTGACAGAATACCATACGACTGATACTAAAATCTGTGGAACGTCCACTTAATTGTATAATATTTAATCCTTCTTTTAACTCATTCACAGCTGGTCCCCTATTACCATGACTAAACTCATATCGTGTATGCCAGGTCCACTCACGGTTAATCGATGAATACGTCTTAATCCACCTTCCATCATTTACCCTTACCCAAACATCATTATTCTCGGTTCTATCATGAAAGTCATGGCGGTTATAAATGAACAAATTATACTGTCCTGGATTAGTAACATAGATCTTATAAGTAAGCACTCCATGGCCAGGTGTTCTAAAAAGGTTCGGTCCCTTCCAGGTGTAATAGCCTTCTCCTGTATAACCTTTTAGGTCGGTCTCGAAAGCCCAAGCTCCTGCTAAAGGAACAGATTCAATCTCAATAATAACTACACCATCTTCTTCTAGAAAAGCAAAGTCTTCCTCATTTGCTGTTACTTGACCACAGAACAGTATTGAGGTAATCATCAATAGAAACAACAAACATCCTAATTGCTTTTTTACATTAAACTTGATACCATACATTTTAATACCCCCATTATTTTTTTAAAACAACTATTAACGTTAACAATTATATAAATAAGCGCCTAATTTGTCAACAGAAAACTCATATTCTGATCAAATTGTATTGTCATGAAGCGTGTGGAACACAGAACTTTGTAAATTCGCTTAAACATTTTAGTGCGATGCGAAAGTACTATTCTCCGAGTGTCTGTCTTTGGATTCTACCCAAATCATTCATATCTTTTTGTTCTCTATTCACTAATCATATTTTTAAGAAAATCAACTGCAGCGGGTGCAACCTGTTCGTAATCATAGTTATATAAATCTAGGGCCATCCCTCCGTCAAATCCAATTTTTGACAACTCGTTAAGATAAATTGCAAGATCCATATCTCCTTCTTGAGGTAACAGATGGTTATGAATGCCCTGTTTCATATTCTCAACATGAGTATGCACAATTTTACTACCTAGTTCACGTATAGCTTCTAAAGGGTCGGGATCACATAGAAACGAATGACCCAAATCCATATTGCATGAGAGATGATCTGAATCAACTTCGTTAAATAGTCTTATAAGATCCGCTGTTGTTCTCACAACTAACTTTGGTTCGGGCTCGTTAGCCAGAATTATCCCGTTGCTCTCTGCGATTTCTACAAGCTCTTTTGTTCGATTTACCATCAAATTCCATTCATCTGCATCACCAGTTTGTTTTCTGCCACCCGAAAACACGAATATTTCTGTGCCTAGAATTCGAGCAACAGGTATAGCTTTCTTCAAGTTTTCAAAGCAAATATCATTGTATATATAGTCGCAGTGATAACTCAATGAAAAAGTGCCCATATTCACTTCTTGCAAAACTTCCTTACAGGACTCTAAATACCTACTGTCAAATAATTCTTCTCTTACCTCCCACTTTCTATTTTCTAGGCAAATTTCCACTCCATCAAATCCTAGCTTTTTCATCACTCTAAAACTATCACAAAACGAGTATTGGTCTAACATTTGAGTCCTACCACATATTTTCATTTCAAGCTAGCCTCCCTTTAAATTTGGTTAAAGCTGACAGTGCTCGATCAGAGGTGAGACACTGCCAGCTTGATCTTCTTTTTGGTAATAGATAGGATTAGAGACTTGCTTGTCACCTAATTGATTTTACTACGATCTTGTGTAAATTAAAGCCAGCATTTTCCATATTTACACGCCAAATCTGCTCACCTGCATTTAAATTAACAGTTTCACTAAATGTCGTATAGCTATGCCAGTCGTGTGTTTGAGGTACGGCTATACCGCTGAGGAGAGCCTCACCATCCACATTCAAACCAATACTTCCACCACCATTTAGAGATCCTGTATGAAACTCCAGTTCATACTCTCCAGCTTGGGTAACATTCACTGTATATTCAACCCACTCTCCAGCAGCAATCCATCCGATCACATAGCCACCATCTGGATGGTTATCCACATCAACCGCGTCGTTGGGCCGAAATTCTACCCCTCTCATTTGTGCACCCCTGTTTTCAGGTATGGTGTCATGATAGCTCACCCCTTCGCCACCTTTGTCATACTCGACGGCCATTATGGTTCCAGGCAAAGATACAGCTTCTCCTGTGAATGGTTCTTTTTGTTCAGAAACAACAACCGGGGTGGAAGAAGAAAAGATTGAAACATCCTGCGCAGCAGAAATTATACCTTCCACAGGTGGGGTTATACCTTCCACAGATGGGGTTATACCTCCCGCCCATACTTTGATATCATCAAAATAAATATGTTCCGATTTATCTGACTGAAATCTAACGTCATCTCTTCCTCCACCACGATACGTATGCATAACAGCAGCATTCACTTTTACATCCTGCCCAGGAAGACGATACTCTATGTTTGTTCGACGTAACACTAGTTTACCATCAACATACATTTCAAGGATACCATCACGCTCGCCGGGAGTATTCATCTTAACATATTGGCGAATAGTATACCATCTACCTCTCTCCACAGGTCTAAAAAACTCGATATCTTCGCCCCATTTAGCAGGCCTTCCATTTCTAGTTGTTAACCTACCGTTACTATCAAGACGTTCTGGAAAATACGCATACACAACCAGATTCTCATGTCTTCTCCACATTAAACGTGTGCTAAATGCACTATGAACAACACTTCGGTTTTCAGTACCGCCATAAGGCATGGCTCCATTCTGACTTACCGATCCCCCTAATCCTGGAAGTTTCCCACCATAACAAAACTTAAAGTCTTCATCAAATTTAATTCTATACTCCATAACTGCTTCTTCAGAAGGAGTAAAGTTCTTTGTAAATATAAATCCACTCCGTTGACCACTAGCTATATTTGCTGGATAATGTGCTCTTAAAGCACCTTCGCCAACCTTAGTCCTATGAGGCCATGTTCTACCTAAACCGTCAAGTCCGCGAATTTCGCTGGTGCCTCTATTTCCTATATCTCCAAAATCCGCTCTTGCCATAGCCAAATCATAGTCTACATATTCACCTGAATATTTACTGAATTCAATGTGAAATTGTAGATTACTATCATCAAGCTTAAAATGATCTACTTCCATAGAAAATACCTTTGGAACCAGACACAGCATTAAAAAAATCAATAAAGTGATTAACGATTGTAACTTAAAGCAGATTCTCATTTTTTTCCTCCTGTTTTCTCGTCTTTAAAGAGATGATTTCATAGTACCACATAGTGACGATAGGGTTAAAGCTAGCAGTGTACGAACTGTAATCAAACACTGCCAACTCTAACGCATTTTTTCTAGTAGAATAGGATTCTTAAATGCTTACTATTACTTATTTTACTACTATCTTGTATAAATTAAATCCAGTGTTTTCCATATTGACACGCCATACCTGCTCACCTACAACTAGATTAACACTTTCCGTAAATGTGGTATAGGTGTGCCAATCGTGTGTTTGAGGTACTGCAATGCTACTAAGCAAAGTTTCACCATTCACATCTATGCCAATACTTCCGCCGCCATTTAGAGATCCTGTATGAAACTCCAGCTCATACTCTCTAGTCTGGGTAACATTCACTGTATATTCAACCCACTCTCCAGTAGCAATCCATCCGATTACATAGCCACCATCTGGATGGTTATCCACATCAACCGCTTCATTGGCGCGAAATTCTACCCCTCTCATTTGTGCACCCCTGTTTTCAGGTATGGTGTCATGATAACTCACCCCTTCACCAC
>SKJB01000064.1 GCA_007116145.1 Limnochordia bacterium
ATCTCGGTACGCCAGTATCGGGGGAGCCACACGTGGAATACCACTCTTTTCATGCTAGGGTTCTAACTAGCGGCCATAATCTGGTCATAGGACAGTATCAGGTGGGCAGTTTGACTGGGGCAGTCGCCTCCTTATATATAGAAAAGAGCCTTACCGCATTGCATAAAACGCAATGCGGTAAGGCTTTTCTGCCATTCGTTTCTATGAATCTAGGCACCAAGATATGCGGATCGTATTTCATCATTAGCTGCAAGTTCGGTAGCGGGTCCCTCTAGTACAACGCGACCAGTCTCTAACACATACCCATAATTGGCGATTGATAATGCCATATGCGCATTTTGTTCAACAAGAAGAATTGTTGTTCCCTGTGCATTGATTTCTCGGATAATCGAAAAAATCTCTTGAACTAAGATAGGGGCAAGACCCATTGATGGTTCGTCTAGTAGCAGAATACGCGGCTTAGCCATTATGCCACGAGCAATGGCAAGCATCTGCTGTTCTCCGCCGCTTAGTGTCCCTGCTAATTGCCTTTCTCTTTCTCGCAATCTCGGAAACATATTGAGAACTCGTTCTCGATCTGCTTTGACTTCTCTTTTATCTGTTCGAACATAAGCACCCATTTCCAAGTTCTCGGCTACAGACATTTGAGGGAACACCTTTCTTCCCTCGGGTACTTGAATAAGTCGCGATTTGACGATAGAGTGGGGAGCGCTTTTTGTTATATCATTTTCCATAAAGATAATTTGTCCACTGGATGCTGGTACCAAACTACTAATCGTGTTGAGACAAGTGCTTTTACCAGCCCCGTTTGCTCCGATTAACGAAACAATCTGCCCTTCTTCTACAGATAATGATACACCTTTTAGGGCATGGATACCACCATAATGAACATGAAGATCCGTAATTTTCAGCATACCTAACTGACCTCCTCCCCAAGATACGCCTCAATAACTCTAGGCTCGTTTCGCACTTGCTGTGGACTGCCTTCGAATATCTTAATTCCATAATCTAAGACACTTATTGTCTGGCAGAGAGTCATAACTAAGCTCATATCATGTTCAATTAATAAAACCGTTAGATTAAATTCGTCACGAATCCAGTGAATAAGTTCAACTAATTCTTTCGTCTCCTGTGGATTCATTCCAGCCGCAGGCTCATCTAGCAACAGTAAGCTAGGAGAGACAGCTAACGCTCGGGCAATTTCTAGTCGTCGTTGTGCTCCATAAGGAAGATTTCTAGCGATAGTCATACAACTCTCACTCAAATTAAATACATCAAGTAAATGCATTGCATCTCTAGTTACTTGTTCTTCACACTTACCGTACTTGGGTGGTTGGACAATTGCGGTGCCCAAGCCATAGCCTGCTTGCATATGGTAGGCAACTTTGACGTTATCTAACACAGTTAAGTCTTTAAACAGTCGAATGTTTTGAAACGTCCGTGCGATACCAGCACTGGCAACTTCATGTGCTGATTTTCCATCAATTCGCCGACCATTAAAAATGATTTCACCTTCATTAGGTGGAAACACACCTGTAAGCATATTAAACATAGTAGTCTTACCTGCTCCGTTTGGTCCAATTAAACCGTGTAAAGAGCCTCGTTCAAGAGTTAAATTAAAATTTGATACAGCTTTTAGTCCACCGAATGCAATAGATAAATTATGAACTTCAAGCAGAGGATTCGTTGCTTCTTCGGGTTTGACAACATGATCATCGCGAAAAGTTACAGTATTTTGGTCTTGGGTTTGTGTAGTTGTCCTATACTTGGTTGGAATGAACTTCCTTAGAACATCACGTGCTTGCCCAAAGTCTAAATCCATCGTTCCAAATAGACCTTGTGACCGGAAGAGCATTACAATAACTAAAAGGGCAGGATAAATAACCATACGCCACTCGTCAATAAACCGCAAGAATTCTGGTAACAAGGTAAGGAATATTGCCGAGAAAATGGCTCCAGTAATACTACCTAACCCTCCAAGCACTAACATAACAAGTACCTCAATCGATTTCATGAACGTAAACCCATTAGGAGCAATATAGGTCATACGATGGGCGAAAAGTGAACCCGCAATCCCTGCAAAACATGATCCAATAACAAAGGCCATTACCTTGTATTTGGTTGTATTTATACCTACGGTTTCTGCAGCAATTTCATCTTCCCGAATTGCTATCATTGCCCGTCCTGGTGCCGATGTAGCAATTCGCCAAATTATAATAACAGCTAGGATGGTTACAGTCTGGGTTAAATAGAAATTATCAATCCACTCGATGCCACCAAGTCCGCCTGCACCTCCAGTGATTCGGAGATTCTGTAAAATAACGCGAATAATTTCGCCAAAACCTAGGGTTGCAATAGCTAAATAATCGCCTCGCAACCGAAGGGTGGGTAGACCGATTAATAGACCAGCCAGTCCAGCTGCTATACCAGACAGAATCAGGTTA
This sequence comes from Limnochordia bacterium, assembly GCA_007116145.1. GTDB lineage: Bacteria > Bacillota > Limnochordia > Darwinibacteriales > DTU012 > CSBR16-88. The sequence goes on from SKJB01000064.1 coordinate 2,445, forward strand.
ATATATATGGATGTTCCAAAGCTTGAAGACAGTATCCCTGTAGTGTAGGCTCCTACGGCCATAAACCCTGCATGACCAATCGAGAGCTGACCCGTTACACCATTAATCAAATTAAGACTAACGGTTAAGATTACATTAATAGCTACGACACTAAGAACACCGACCATGTAAAAATCTAACGTATCTGTAGCTACTTGGATATTTACAAAAATGAGCACGGCTAGTCCAAAAAAGATCCAGATTGCTGATCCTTTAATATGATTAGGATGTCGTTTGATATTCATGTTTCACCACCCTATACTTTCTCGCGTACGTTCCGACCAAGAATGCCGGACGGTTTCACGAGTAAAATCACAATTAACATGCCAAAAGCAATAGCATCACGCCAACTTGATGAAAGATAAGCAGTCACGAGATTTTCAGAAACTCCAAGTAGGAGACCACCGATAACTGCTCCCGGAATAATGCCAATTCCGCCAATTACAGCGGCTACAAAAGCTTTTAATCCAGGCATTAAACCCATTGTGGGTCGAATTTGCGGAAAAACAATAGCTACTAATATACCAGCAGCACCAGCAAGCATAGAACCAATAGCAAACGTCGAGGAGATTGTTCGTTCAACGTTTATGCCCATTAACTGGGCAGCGTCTCGGTCTTGTGAAACCGCACGCATAGCCCGACCAGGCTTAGTATAATTAACAAAGTATTGAAGCGCTAGCATTAAAAGGAATGTTATTAAAAAGATAATGATTCGTGATTGATCAAGATTGATTCCACCAATTTGGTATAGACCGTCAAATTGCCGAGGAAAGGATCGTGGAATTGATCCAAATACTTTTTGTCCTACATTTTGTAAAAGTAACGACATTCCAATAGCGGTAATTAGTACCGCTAGTCTCGGGGCATTGCGGAGAGGCTTGTAGGCAATACGTTCAACTAATACACCGGCAAGTGCTGCAGCTGCCATAGCAAAGATGAGTGCGAGGACAAAGTGAAGTCCCATGGAAGTAACGGCAAAAAAGCCTGCATAGGCTCCTAGCATGTAAATCTCTCCATGGGCAAAGTTAATAAGGCGGACAATACCATAAACCATTGTGTAGCCTAGTGCAATTAGTGCATAAACGCTACCTAAAGAAATGCCATAAACAGTTTGTTGCAAGAAGTATATCCGATCTGCTTCTAGACCAACTAAAAGATAATTTAGGGCTAGTACAGCTAGGATGAACATTAATGGTGTATAGGCTATTTGCCCAGCTGTATGAAGTGTAAGTTGAACTTTGAACTTAAAGAGTAGTACGATAAGAACGATCGTCACTCCCAGCAAAGTAAAACCTAAAACTGGTAGCATTCATTTCCCACCTTTCCTATCCAAAATGAAATATTCATGCTCAGTGGGATAAAGAGAGAACATGTCCACTTTATCCCACTGAGTTAACGTACTATAGTCTGGTTTTAGTATCCAACTTGGGTAACAAACTCGAATTGAGGAACTCCATC
>SKJB01000050.1 GCA_007116145.1 Limnochordia bacterium
CTCGAACCGTGGACACCCTGATTAAGAGTCAGGTGCTCTACCAACTGAGCTAATGATCCATATTTCATACAAACATGATTATACCTAATATCGGTGGTACTTGTCAAGTATAATTATACCTTCAGATCACGCTTTGGATAAACCAAGAAAGCTCCCGTTAGTGCTAAGACTATAATCACTCCCGTCAAAACCAAATAAACTGCGTCAAAGCTTCGATCATGCAATAAGCGCACGGCTTCGAAGTATTTAAACGGCGTTAGGTATTTGAGAAAGTCAACGGAATCACTCAGTGCTACAATTACCGATAAGAAATACATACTGATAATCACGCTAACCGATAGAGTACCTGATAGTTTAAAGCGTTTCATGATAGCGGCTAGACAAAACCCGATCGACAAAAAGATGAGCATGAGCATTAAGGTAGCCAACATACTTAAACTCAAAAATTCATAGAAAGCCCCATCAGGATCATATTGCCAGGTAGCGAGTACCCAACCTCCTCCAGTCACCATTGTTAGTATCACACAATTGATTACGCTTGCCACTAACTTACTTACCATCACTTTTTCGCGCGTAACAGGCATCGTCAGTAAAAATTCGGCTGTCTTGTCTCGCTCTTCTTTAGCGATAATGTTGCTGCCTAGTAATATGGCATAGATGCCTAGCATGATGTAGAAATACAGCACCATCACACTGAAGTATCCACTTACGGTAGTTAAATTAGCTCCCTGCATACCGAAGGCCGCAAGCAGAGATGGTGGTATGGTGTCGAGGAGCGCTGCCATTTCTGGATTATTATAGTAAGCGGCGAACTCGGTGAGCATTAGAAACACGAAAACCACCATAGAGCTACTCCATATGAGTAGTGATCTTCGACTCATTTTCAATTCATGAAAAAGGATATTCATTATACCACCCCATTAGATGCTGATTGTTACAGCGCATGGATGTTTCTTTTTAAGTAAAGCTTATAACTTATGAGTGTCGAGCATAGAATCACCAAAACACTAATCCACACCCGGTCCGCAGCCCACCCCCCTGTTTCAATAATATTAGCTGGTTCAAAATGGTAGAACGGAGACGCAATCCCGAGTAGTCGCCCACCCACAATTCCTCGGAGTGCGTTTAAGATATGCAGACCAAAGGCCAAAGCCATGGCATAGCTTAGCACATTTCTAATCTTTGTGGTTAAAACTGTAACGAGCATGCCTATGCTAAAGAAGAATAGCTGAAATACGGGAACTGAGGCCAAGAGCACAAATAGCTTGTCTAATTCATAACTCTTACCATCGCGAAACAGAGCAATGGCAACAAATGTACTCCCTATTACTGCCCCATGCGTAATCACTAGCGCTGTGAGCGCTGCTACGTATTTGGACACCAGTATTTTTGTTCGGGTAACAGGCTTGCTAAAGAGAAAATCTGCTGTTAGTTCTCGTTCCTCAAGCGACAGAAAATGAAAACCATAATAGGCACCTTGAACAGCTAGACAAAGCTGTACAAATGCAAATACAAAGGTGTAATACCCCAAAACAGTGGCTAGCGACACACTCTCTCCCATCCCAAAGGCCTGCAACAATTCCTTAGGGTAATGCTCTAAGATTAGGTCAATCATCGCTGCATCTTTCGCCATGGCTGGGTAGAAGGCCATAAAAATAATCTGCAAGGCAAAAAGCGCTAAGGCCCATAGCCAGAGGGATCTCGCATACATCTTAAACTCAAATATATAGATATTCATTTCACTCACCTACTTATAGTAATGCATAAATATTTCTTCTAATGTCGGGTTCTCAACCAACAAATCTCCAATGCCTATTGAGCTAATGGCCTGAACAATTACGTTAATATCACCTTTATAGAAAAAGCGCACCGTTGCTGGCTCTTCTAGCAGTTCACTAATTCCCTCCATTGTAAACAACGCCGCGGACACCTTTTCCCCTCTGACTGTGACTTTCTTATAATTATCTTCTCGTAAAGTTTTAATGTCTTCTACTTTGACAATACTGCCAGCTTTGATGATCGCAACACGATTACAAAGCTGTTGTACTTCGGAGAGGATATGCGAAGAGAAGAAGATCGTCGCACCATTCTTGTTCTCTTGTTCGATGAGCGAAAAAAACTTTTGCTGCATTAATGGATCAAGTCCACTTGTGGGTTCATCAAGCATTATCAGCTTGGGTGAATGGAGTAATCCTTGGACAATTCCGACTTTTTTCTTGTTACCATAGGACAGATCTTCAACCCGGCGGTTGAGATTCAGCTCCATCATTTCCGAAAGTTCGTCAATCCGCTTTGTACAGTCCTTATCAAAAAAACTTGCTGCATACTTCAATACATCGATCACTTTCATCTTATCATAATAAAAAACTTCAGAGGGCAAGTAACCAATCTCTTTCCGCACTTCACTACCGTACTTAATACAGTCTTTGCCAAATATCTTTGCCGACCCACTTGTGGGATAGATTAGTCCGAGTAGAGTGCGGATGGTCGTAGACTTCCCTGCTCCGTTAGGACCGATAAAACCAAATATCTCTCCCTCTTTAACAGAGAAGCTCACATTTTCAATGCCCCGAGCGTTACCATAAAATTTTGTGAGTTGATTAATTTCCAGAACGTTCATACCCATATCCTCCGTTTCCAGCTATCTCTAAACAACTTTCGTCGTCCAACCCTCTACATTCCAGATATCAGTGACCCAGTCTTGATAGAACTCTGGTTCATGGCTTACTAAAATAACAGTACCTTTGAATGCGATGAGCGCTTGTTTGAGAGATTCTTTGGCCTCTACGTCTAAATGATTCGTGGGTTCATCTAATACTAACCAGTTCACATCTTTTAACATAAGTTTGCAGAGGCGCACTTTCGCATTTTCGCCTCCAGATAATACCATCATCTGGCTCTCAATGATCTCCGTTGTTAAACCACATCGAGCCAAAGCTGAGCGCACTTCCCAATTACTCAGACCAGGGTACTCCTCCCAGATCTCATCCATGGCAGTATGCCGCTTTGTTCTTGTATCCTCTTGTTCAAAATAGCCTGGGTGGAGGTAGTCATCTAAAGCAATCTTTCCTGTGACAGGTTTGAGTAGCCCTAACATCGTCTTTAACAGCGTTGATTTACCCAAGCCATTCACGCCCTTAACAGCCACCTTCTGCCCCCGTTCTAGAGCGATATTGAGCGGGTTTGTCAGTGGTTCATCATAACCTAGCACCAAATCATGACCTTGAAACACAAGGCGCCCAGTAGCACGTGCATCTCTAAATTTAAACACTGGTTTAGCTTTTTCCCGGGACTTCTCGATGATATCCATTTTATCGAGCTTTTTTTGGCGACTCTTCGCCATATTCGAGGTGGCTACCCGAGCCTTGTTTCTTGCAATAAAATCCTCTAATTTATCAATTTCCTTTTGTTGTCGTTCATACGCCTGCTCAACCTGGAGCTTCTTTAACTGGTACATTTTTTGAAACTCATCATAGTTGCCCGTAAACCGCGTCAATATGGCATTTTCCACATGATAGACCACATTGACAACATCGTTAAGAAAGCTAATATCATGGGATACGAGGATAAAAGCGTTTTCATAGGTCTGCAAATAGTGCTTCAACCAATAGATATGATTCTCGTCGAGAAAGTTTGTCGGTTCATCAAGAATTAGAATCATTGGGTTCTCTAACAACAGCTTGGTTAATAAAACCTTCGCTCGTTGTCCACCACTAAGATCAGCAACATCGCGCTCGAGTCCAATCTCGCCTAAACCTAAGCCATTGGCAACTTCCTCAATTTTTGCATCAATCATATAGAAGCCGTTATATTCGAGAATGCTTTGAATCTCGCCCACATCTTCCATCATGACGGCCATCTCTTTATCGCTTACACTACCCATTTTCTCGTAAAGTGCATACATTTCCTGCTCTAACTGAAACATCGGTCCAAAGGCTTCTTGCAGTACTTCACGGATACTTTTCCCCTTACTCAAAGCGGTATACTGATCAAGATACCCCGTCGTTATTCGATTACACCATGCTACCTTACCTTGATCTGGCATCAACTTGCCTGTTATTATATTTAAAAATGTCGACTTTCCTTCACCATTTGCTCCGACTAAGCCTACATGCTCGCCTTTTAGCAACCGAAAAGAAGCATCTTCTAAAATTTTACGCGCTCCAAAACCGTGACTCACATTTTCTACTGTTAATATGCTCATGTTTACCTCGCCCTAACTATTAGTATTGCATCCTAAACTATTGTACCGATTTAGAGTTAAGAAGTCAAAGAGAAAATATTCCCGAAACGTCACGCTGGCTGTATGTTCACACCGCACACATTGGGTTTTCTTCCTGTTCTTGTTGTATGCTTGCATATTCTCGGAATCTTAGGAGGATTTTTCCCTTTTAAAGCGAAATAGTAGATATTTAAAGGTAATGCCTACTATTCAAGCTAATCATTCGATGTCAGGAAGGAAGGTTGTTATGGTTGAAAATCACCCTCCGTCGCATCACTCTATGGAGCCATTATACTATGTTGGCGTCGGGGCCTCTGCCGGCGGGCTAGAAGCACTTCAAGATTTTTTTCAGTCGATGCCAAGCGATACAGGGATGGCGTTTGTGGTAATCCAACATTTATCACCAGATTATCGCAGTATGATGGATGAGTTGCTTGCTCGTTACACGAACATGCAAATCCACATCGCCCAAGACGGTATGTTTGTTGAGCGCAATGTAATCTACTTAATTCCACCCCGTAGCAACCTGAAGATCTTTCATGGTAAACTCTTCCTTGAAGACCAGTTGAATCGCAAATCGTTAAATCTACCTATTGACGTTTTCTTCCGTTCATTAGCAACAGATCAAGGACAACGCTCAATTGCAGTGATCCTCTCAGGCACTGGGAGTGATGGCACCCTTGGTGTCCGCGCCGTGAAAGAAGCTGGCGGGATAATTCTTGTCCAAGATGAGAAAACCGCTAAGTTTGACGGCATGCCTCGCAGTTCGATTTCTACTGGGCTAGTTGATTACATCCTCCCGCCCGCTAACATGGCGGAGGAAATGCTGAACTACATAAAACATCCTTTTATTCGAAAAACCAAAACACTAGAAAAAGATCTGCCACAGAATTTAGATACGTTGACAAAAATTAACCTCATCCTACGAGATCACATAGGCATTGATTTCTCATACTACAAAGAAAACACGGTTATCCGTAGATTAGAACGCCGAGTAAGTATAAACCGCCACAATAGTCTTGAGGAATACCTTGCCTTTCTGCTTGAATCTGACAAAGAAAAAGAAATTCTCCATCGTGAGCTGCTGATCGGGGTCACTCGTTTTTTTCGTGACAGCGAGGCTTTCGCCAGTCTCAGACAACAGGTGCTGCCGAAGCTAGATTGGAAGAAGAACACTATTCGCCTCTGGTCTGCTGGTTGTTCCACTGGCGAAGAGGTGTATGCCTTGACCATGTGTTGCCTTGAGGAAATGGAGAAACAGCGCTCCCACTGCGACCTCAAAGTTTTTGCCACCGATATTGATCGCAATGCACTGAATGTCGCTAGTCAAGGCTTTTACCCCGAAAGTATTGTTGCAGACATTGAACCCGTATTGTTAACGAAGTACTTCAATCGGTTAGAAAATGGCTTCCAAGTAAAGGAGAACGTGCGGAAAGCTGTGGTTTTCGCCTCACATAATCTACTCAAAGACCCGCCTTTCTCTCGCTTAGACTTGATGGTATGCCGAAACCTATTTATTTATCTCAAACCGGATATGCAACAACGAATTCTTAATATGTTCTATTACTCGTTAAAACCAAATGGTTTTCTATTCATGGGCAGCAGTGAATCCTTAGGTGAAATGAGCGAAGGCTTTCGGACTGTTGATAGCAAGTGGAAGATCTACCAATACCAACAAGGTTTCCACCCCCCAGTTGCCAAGAATCTGTCGCTCCTCCCACAGCTGACTACCAAGAACGAGAATCTTTTTGCTAACAACCGGAACACTGGAGATTCCCTTCGTCAATCTAAACTGCTCGAGAGAGCGCTAGAATCTTCTATGCCTCCTTCTGTAATTGTGGATCGTAATGATCATATTATTCAAGTCATAAATGATATGAACCCATTTTTCCAGATTAAAGCCGGTCAATTCTCTAACAATTTACTGAAAATCCTTCCTAGTGAATTAGCTCTTTATACAAATGGGGTGTTGCGCCAGTTACGCGGAGGACAAGAACAGCTAACCATAGATACTCTGGCTGATGTGGTTATTGAAGGTCGCATTCTTAAGGTAGATCAAATTTCTTACTATCTACTAACTTTTCGTTCAGGAACAAAAATTGCGCAACCTGAAGGCCATGACAAGCCAACTTCTGCTGAATTCAACAGTCAAATGAGCCAACACATCCAGAATTTAGAGAAAGAGTTGCAGGTCAGCCGCGAAAATCTTCAGGCAACTGTCGAGGAATTGGAAACCTCAAACGAAGAACTCCAGTCGTCAAACGAAGAGCTAATTGCCTCTAACGAAGAACTACAGAGCACAAACGAAGAGCTCCAGTCCGTAAATGAGGAGCTATATACGGTCAACTCAGAATTCCAGGCAAAGATTGACGAACTTACCCAATCAAATAACGACTTAATCAATCTGTTAAACAACACAGCCATAGGAGCGATTTACCTCGATCGACACTTATGCATACGAAAAATTACTCCAATTACTAGTAAAATTACCCATCTGCGCGAAACTGACATCGGACGACCGATAGCCCATGTTGCTACCATCGAGTTTTACCCAGATCTCATGGAAGATATCAAACAAGTCCAAAAAACCCTGCAGAATACGGATCGCGAAGTAGTCGATCAACACGAGCGTACCTGGTTCGTTCGGATTCGACCATACCGTACTTCATACAATGCTGTCGAAGGAATTCTCATTACGTTTATCGATATTAGCCGCTTAAAGCATTTTGAAGGCGAAGTGGCAAATACCAGTAGGTTATTAGAAACTGTATTAGAATACAGTCCACTAGCGAAAACCATGGTCGATGCGAAGGGACAGATCATCTACGCAAATAAGAAGGCCGAAGAACTATTAGGCATCACGCGAAGACAGATTAGGCACCGTACGTATGATGCCTCTGCTTGGAAAATAACTGACCTTAACGGCAATCCAATTCCCCAAAACGAGCTGCCCTTTGCACTACTAAAGAGTACAAACAAACCAGTCAAGGCATTTAAACACTACATCGATATTCCCGGAAGTGGGCGGCGGCTGCTGAGCATCTCTGGAGTTCCCGTGCTTCGGCAAGACGGAACTTTCGATGGGGGCGTTTTCGCCTTGGAACAAGAGGAAGGAGGAGCGCTACAAGATGATTCCCCCAAAGAACCTCAACCATTGGCAGACACAGATCACAAAAATTCTGCAAGATAATCTCAACACCAAAGACTTTAAACACAAGACCTTAGATCAACTTGTGGAAGAGATCAGTACCTATTATCAAGAGCTCGAGTACCAAAATGAGGAATTAATCCGGACGCAAGAAGATTTAAACGAGACGAGAGAACACTATGTGGAGTTATTTGAGGAAGCACCCATTGCCTATATTGTGATTGATGAGAATCATCAAATCGTGGCAGCGAATCGCGAATTCTGCCACATGACAGGCGCGACACCCGAACTTACAAAAAGCACCCATTTTGAACAGTGGGTTGCTCCAGAGAGCCAGGATGCGCTTTATCTTCATTTGTTACAGCTAAAGAACGCATCCACTGTCGATCCAGTTGAGGTATTCATAAAAAGTCCCTCTGAAAAGCGCTTCGTCACACTACAGAGTAATCTGTTTGATGTGAAGGGCAAAAACCAAATCCGGATCAGTCTAGTGGATATTACGGATCGCAAACGTATTGAGCATGCTTTAGAGGAGAGCAAAGATCAGCTTCTTTGGTTTTTTTCTCAATCTTTATATGGGTTTTTCTTTATGATGCTAGATGAACCAATCCAGTGGGATGAGTCTACGAATAAAGCAGAAACCCTAGATTATGTACTTCATCACGGACATATAACTCGCATCAATTCAGCCATGCTGCATCAATACCGCGCCAAGGAAGAGGAATTTTTACACCTAACCCCCTATGATCTGTTTTTACATGACTTAGATTATGGGCGTCAGATTCTGCGCGGTTTATTTGACAAGGGGCGTTGGCATGTAGAGACAGATGAACGGCGTTTTGATGGCACTAACATGTGGGTGGAAGGCGATTATATTTGTCTGTATGACGAGCAAGGTCGAATTACTGGACATTTTGGCGTACAAGCTGATATTACAGAACGCAAACAAGCAGAAGAGAACTTGAAGTTTCAGCTTAAATTTGAAAAAATGGTATCCGAAATCTCCTCCCATTTCATCAGTCTCCCTGCACAACAGATTGATGACGGGATCAACCATGTCTTACAGACAGTAGGTACGTTCTTTAACGTTGATCGCACCTACATCTTTCAATTTTCCGACGACGGAATCTTCATGAGCAACACCCATGAATGGTGTGCAAACGGCATCGCTAGTCAGATGAGTAAAGCTCAAAATGATCGAATAGATGCGCTCCCTTGGTGGGACCAGATGATCCGAACAAATGAGTATGTTCATATCCCCGATGTTAATGAACTCCCGTCTGAAGCCAAAGCCGAAAAAGCGATTTTTCAGTCTCATAGTATTCAGTCCTTATTATGTGTTCCCCTTGTCGTCAATCGGAGCATCGCTGGCTTTTTTGGGCTTGATACCGTTAAGAACAGGATAGTTTTTACACCCGATCAAGTTCTTCTGCTAAATATCGTGGCCGAAATCATGTCTAACGCCCTAGCAAGACGGAAAGACTTTCATACAATTTACCATTTGAGTTTTTATGATCAACTGACTGGGCTCTACAGCCGTAGATTCTATGATGAAGAACTACAGCGATTGGATGTTCCTCGAAATCTACCCCTTACAATTGCAATCTTAGACGTAAATGGCTTGAAACTAACGAATGATGCCTTCGGACATCATGCTGGTGATCAGCTCTTGCAAAAAGTAGCGTCGGTGTTACGTCGCGAATGCCGAACGGATGATATTATCGCACGCATTGGTGGGGATGAATTTATCATTATCTTGCCGAAGACAGATTCTAGTCAAGCTCATGCATTAACTGCTAGAATTTGTACAGCGGTTTCCAGTGAAACAATAGAAGCGCTACCCCTATCGGTATCCTGCGGTTTAGCAACCAAGCTCGATAAACACAAAAAAGTGAGTGATGTTTTCAAAGAAGCTGAGGATAAAATGTATCGCACTAAGATTTCTGAACGAAGTAGTTATCGTCATGCCGTTATTGAGTTGATCATGAGCACACTCTATATCAAAATACCGCAAGAACAAGAGCATTCGCACCGGGTAAGCGAGTTATGTAGACGGATCGGACGAGCATTAGGTCTAAGCCAGGTTGAAGTAAATGAATTAACAACAGCTGGGGTTTTGCACGATATTGGGAAGATTGTTGTTTCTAATGACCTCCTAAATAAACCTGGCGCCCTTAGCACATTAGAATGGCGAGAATTGAAGAGACATCCCGAAGTAGGCTATAGCATTCTGAGTTCGGTTACGGACTATGCACCTTTAGCAGAGTATGTGTTTGCCCATCACGAACGCTGGGATGGAACAGGATATCCCAAAAAGCTTAAAGGCGAAGCGATCTCACTGCCAGCTAGAATTATTGCTTTGGCCGATACATATGACGCGATGACTAGTGATAGATCCTATCGCAAAGCGCTGAGTCATGCAACGGCCTTAGAAGAAATTAAAGTTTGTGCCGGTAGTCAGTTTGATCCTACGCTTACAGAAATATTCCTGCACATGATGCAGGAATAAGAGGGTTTTTGGCTTATAGAGAGTTCTTAGCGCGCTTTATTTATCCGTTGTTCATAGGCTGACCGAATCCACGCGCCTAAGCGGTTTGACTTTAAATCAACAGCGGTTGCAGGACATAGTTCATGACAACAATAACAGCGAATACATTGCTCTCGTTTTATGAGAAGACCCTTTTCCCCTTTGCTGATACTCTTAACTGGACATGAACTATAGCATAGGTCACAACCTATGCACTTCCCTTGATTTATGACTGGATACGCTTGCATCCAATTTAGCGAGTGTTTCATAATAAATGCAGGCGGTTGCAGTCCTCGTTGTCGAACTTTATATTTTTTTTGTTTACGTTGTGCAAAAGGTCCATGTACTTGGATCTCTGCTGACGACAGCACTCCGAGTTTGCGAGCACTTGCTTTTGTTAACATCTGTATCTTATGCGGATCGAGTCCGATTAATTGACAACATACTGCATCGACAGCCACACTATCATACCCAGCGATTAAAGCTCCCACCGTGCGCGGATCCCCAGCAGCAGGACCATCGCCCTCCATCCCCACGATGCCATCCATAATAGCTAGGTGCGGCTTGGCAAGGGCAAAGATGTCAACTAAGTAATCACTAAATTCGTTTATTCCTGGAGCAACCTGATGATACCAGGCTTTACGCGCTCCTGGTACACATCCGTACATATTCTTTACGGCACCCGTAAACACCGTTAACATATGGGTTTTTAGCTTGGGCATGCTAACTACTACATCTGCTTCTAACACAGGTTTCGCTATGTATATTTTTTCAAACGCCTGACCACGCGGATTTTCAAACTCCACGACGCCTGCCGTGTCAAAATTAACAATTTCGCCACCACATGAATCGACAGCCGCGCGCACCCCAGATACCTCCAGGGCTTGACTCGTCCGATTGCTACCTGGTATAATTCCCCCTGAGCTATCGCCCACCCAAACCCTTGCCCCTCTGGCAATGAAGTTTTTGGTAACAGCCCGCACCACCTCAGGATGGGTGGTTACTGCTTTCTCCGGTTTGCTCGGACTTAACAAATTAACCTTTAACAATACTTGCGTACCGGGCTTGATTATTTTTTCGATATCCGCTAACGCGTCTATGAGTTGATTAATTGCTTCTTCTACACGTGCACGCTGGTAATCCAGACACTCCACTAAAAATACCTCGCTCATTTATCTCCACCCTCAGCTAGAACCGTTGCTACATCCACTGCAACCTTCGCGACCACTACCACAGCAACTTCGCCAACAAACTTAGGGTTCGTAGTTATTGTAAAGTCGACCCCTTTTTGGCGAGCAGCAATAATGACTGGCATAGCGGCAGTGCGTGCTTGGGCATGGACGACCACTTCATTAGCAAGTTGATCATGGACTGCTTGCACCAGTGCCTGGATACCCTCTTTACTTGTAAGCTGTCGAAAGGTCGCTGCTTGAATAACGCGCTCCCGAAAAAAACCTAAAAATCGACGTCGTTCATCCATCTTTAATTGGGGAGTACCATGAATTCCCACCGCTATTGTTTTTTCTAGATTTGATTTACCATTCCAACCTGCTGTTGTCACAACCTATCGCCTCCATCAATCGGCCTCTCTGGGAGTCTCCCATGCGAGTATTCCGCCCGTTACGTTTAACACCCTAGTAAAACCCATTGCACCTAGAATCTTTTGCGCCTGGGCACTCCGTGCTCCACTGCGACACATCACTACTATTTTAGTATCTTTCTCTAGATTTTGCAACTCTAGCGAGTCCGAAAGCTGTGCTAAAGGGATGTTTATTGCTTGAGGTATTCCGATTACAGCGACCTCTTCTGGTTCTCGTACATCTACCAACAAGAACGTTTCTTTGGCTGCGAGCATGCTCTGGAGTTCCGCCGGGGAAATCACAGACGCCGTACTAGCCACTGCCAAATAGCGCCAGCCAAATAGCCCAAGCACGACCACGAGTACTATCCATTTTGTCATTGTTACTCTGCCTCCCATTTCAAACACTCCCTTCTATTATAGCCATATTAACCGCATTTTCTCCAGCGACCTTTTATTTAAAAATTCTGACTTAATGCCGACAAAAAAATAACCTATCAACGATAGATCATTTCATCTAAGGGTTGGTGCCGGGAGCGGGACTTGAACCCGCACGGACTTGCGCCCAACGGATTTTAAGTCCGTAGCGTCTACCATTCCGCCACCCCGGCATGGGTGATAATCACAATAGCTATTATATATCACTAGAGAATCTCTGTCAACAGTCTTTTTCTCGCTTATTTTGATAAATGATGCCTTGGAGCAGGTCCCCATCACTAACAAGCATCCGATTTACCCCGAGTAAACGAAGTACACGGTATAAAATTGCCACTCCCGCAACAATTACATCTTCTCGTCCTTGAGTCATTCCTGGCAATTTTAGCCGTGTGGCAACATCGAGTTCGGCTAAGCGTTGGTACCAATCATATACCACTTCAATCGTTAACTCCCTACCTGTTACTTGTTCGCCACTATACTCGTTTAACTGCAATTCTAGCGCTGCAATCGTGGTCACCGTTCCACCCACACCGATCAGTGGGCTTGACTGATACTGCTCCCCTTGTGCTACAAGCGGTTGTAACCGGCTATCAATGAGCCTTTCTAGCGCTAGTTGCTCCTGCTTAGATACAGGGTGCTTCGAAATGCACGCTTCCGTCATCCGGACAGCCCCAACCTGCCCGCTACCTCCACTGAAAATCGTGCCTGTTAAAGAGCCGTAGATTAACTCTGTACTCCCTCCACCGATATCTAAAACACCCACAGTCGTTGCCCGTGTTTTCTGGTGCTCTACGGCTGCTATGGCTCCCAAAAAAGACGCTGCTGCCTCTTGAGAACCCGTTAGAACCTGCACCTTCCATCCAGTTTGCGCTTGGACACGGACGACAAAATCCTCTCGATTCGCGGCATCGCGGACGGCACTCGTTGCCATAACAATCACTGCTTTCACCGGATAGTTGGCAATACTATCTCGGTATTCACAAAGCACAGCTACGGTACGGTTTATTGCCTCTTCCGCTAAACAGCCAGAACTATCTACTCCTTGTCCAAGGCGCGTCACCGCTAGCTTCGCTACTAGGGGGATGAGTTTCTCAGATTTTACTTGTCCAATAAATAATCGCACAGAATTCGTGCCAATATCAATACTCGCTAACATGACTCTACTCCTTGTTGTTCGAGTTCACAGTTTCCTGACGAACATGCATAGTTAGGGCTTAATAATGCCAGAACTTCCTCGCCGATACTGTTTTCCTTACGAGCTAAGTAATCCGCTAAGTGCGTATGGAGACATTTTACTCCATCACGGCTACGAATACCACCCACACCGGTTTTGACAATAACTTTATAGCGCTCTGGATAATTCTTCTGTAACAAATCTTGCACCTCTTTAGGTACTAACTCCTGCCGTAACTTGGCATAACTCGTATGGGTATCCTCTATTGTTTTCGCATACTGCTCATCGCTACTAATGCGCTCTTGAAAGTTAGCAATAAGGCCCTCACTCTCTAAACAACCAACTACTTTTCGTAAATAGGGGCACGTTAGCCAAAACGTCGTCGGAAAAACTTGAACATCTTCTATTTCCGTAATGATTGGTCGATTGACTATAACTTGGGGATACCCATAAGGGCATCGGTTAGCAATACCAATCAATCCCCTTGGATCGCGCCCGATCTGGTTGACAATGATTTTATGATCCCCATTCGTTGGTCTTTCCCATTGATGCTCCATAGACTCGTACCCTCCCGGATGGAAAAAACATCCCCGAAGGGATGTAGATTATCGTACACAATACATAAATGAGACAGTATAACTTACCTTGCGCCCCTGCCTCCTCGCTTAGAGTCCTGACTTTTCTTTAAAGCTGTTTGACGCTCATCACTGTCCTTTAGAAAACGAGTTAATCGATCTTCGAAATCTATAGGGCTTGGAGCTCGCCTTTTATTTCGATTGTTCTGCGGACGATGAGTCTGTTCAGTCGCTGGTTTTGGGTTAGCCTGTTTAATGGACAGGCCAATTTTGCCGTCATTGACATTTATTACCTTTACCTTGACTACTTCTTCCGTTTTTAGGTACTCATTAATGTCTTTGACATAGGCATCAGCAACCTCAGATATGTGCACTAAACCCGTTTTACCATTAGCGAGTTCTACAAAGGCACCAAAATTAGTGATCCCCGTTACTTTCCCCTCGACAATGCTGCCGACTTCGATTGACATACGTTAATAAATTCCTCCTCTAAGGTTTTACCGTTGCAGGGCACGCGGCTACTATGTATTATACAGTATTCACTTTTTCGTGTCAATCGACTAGTCGGTGATCCCAGCGGGATTACTGCTTTTTTCAACCGAAATCCCAGCACCCTCCACTAGCGGCTGGGATAAAATATATAGCGTCTCGTCGGGTTTTACTAAACCTAACTCTTCTCGAGCAATGCGCTCTATGTACTCCGGTGACTGCATATGCTCTATTTCTGCCCGCAATACATCATTACGCATCTTTATCGCTTTCATTTCCAGGTTTCGTTTGTTAATATCGTGATTGAGCTGATAGGTGCTAACAACCCCTTTACCAAAAATATAGCCCACCCACAGGACAAAACAACACAGCAAAAGCATTCCTACTTTTAGCCGCTGTTTTCTAACTCTTACTTTGCTATTTCCCACTGGCGAAGCCCCCTTTGTTCTGGAATTCTTCGCCAGCAGACTTTTTCCTGCAAGATCCTGACAATTACCGACGACGTAAATTCGCCCAGCCCATTGACTGCCAACGAAGAGCGGGCATAATCCGGAATTTTTTGCGTCCCCGACCTCTAGCTCGTGCTCCTAAACCGATATCTTGAATGAGACCCACAGGCAGGACCATAATCGGTATGAGGATTCCAAGAATTCCACTAATTATTTTGCCAATACTGTTCATAAACAGTACTAACGAACGAATAATAAGGTGGCTAAAGAGCAGATAATAAAAGGCTAACCCTAGTACTACACCGATTACCACATAGAATCGCAGCTCGCCCCAATTCGCCATTAAAAGATAAATGGTTAACACCGGAGCTAGAACTAACCAAAAGAATAAATCCATGACAGCTGTTGACCATACACCAGGTCGCAAAACCGATCGAAGCAACCGATAGCCGTCAAAAATTAAACCACTTGAGGCACCAGCAAGAATCGTTATAGCAAATGCATACAATTGTGCGCTGAGTGATTCCATTCCTTCACCTCCCTCGGATAGTATCTTCTAGAGACCCTCTTGCACCAGCCTCCTAGTATTGTATGCAAGTGTAAACGAGAGTGTGCCTCACCGAAATATTTTTGCCAGTAATCCCTTGCCTCTTTTTTCAAGAGAATCGCCTGTGTATTCCAAACTCTTCACATATCCAACCACAACCAGATTAGCGTGTTCTAAGTTTAACTCCTTAATATGCAGTTCTTCACCATGGATAATTAAACCGCCCTGTTCTGTTTCTAGCAAGATCTCTCGATCATCAAAACTTTCTACATTAACAACGCCGTCCACATTTAGTTTTTCCCGTTTAACAAGGACTACTTGATGCTTTTTACTTGGTGTTAGTACTCGTTTATCTTCCATATTAGTCTCCCCTTCGTCTTCTGTGAATGTGTTACTTCTTCGTACAATCTATGCGCGAAGGGGAGAAAATAGAATTCGTCGTTGGATCAATCATATAAATTCTTGACTTCAACATCTGCAAAAAAGGCTGTCGCGATCTGTTCTGGTGTCATCCCATCTTTCGCCATTTTAAACGCATCCCACTGGCTTAAGCCTACCCCATGACCATAGCCGCTTCCACTCATCCGGAGTACGCCATCTGCATACTCTAACTCTTCAACTAAGGTCGAACGCATACGTGTTGAATCGACAAGAAGGCGGAAGCGCTGCCCATGGAGAGACTCTGTGCCATTTGTACCCTCGATTTCTAACAAAGTAATCCGTTTAGTTGGGCCCCGTTCAACAATTCGCACAGCTTGGATAGTACCGACGTTTATATCGACTTCAGCTAGCAGTGTTTGCAGTTCAGCCGCAGAATACTCGGCGCTCCAATGAACTACATCCTCGGGAGCATATACGTTAGCAGGCAGCTCTATACTAGTAACATAAGGAGGTTCCTCCCCTTGGAAGTCAAGTCCTTCAACAGCTGTGGAGGTGATGCCTCCAGAATACGCATGAAACCAACCTTGAACAAAACGATTATCAAAGGTCATCACTTGCCCGCGCGTCATTTCCACGCCCGCGCGTATTTCTGGTGTAATAGCCTCTGCATTATAGGCTTGCGCTTCTTGAATATCTGTGGAAATATCCGCTCCCCGTTCCTCTTGCATCCCACCTGCTGCGATAAAAGCCATCGTAAAACTGCGAGCAAAAATCGCTTGCGCGGCATAAGCTTCCACGGGCCAGTCGGGAAACATCTCACCTGCCACCACTCCTTGTAAGTAGTCTTCTAGCATCATTGTCCGTATTTCGCCTGTTTCGTGCATAAATACCGAGATCTCTGGCTCCTCCTCTAACTCGCGAAAAATCCCTTCATCATTACCGTTCCAACTAATCATCACTGTTGTGACTGCAATTAGAACTAAGACTAAACCTACGATCATTGTGTGTTGCCGTTTCAATTTCACTGTGTTTCCTCCCATGTTTATCTGTCTATTTGCTCCTCTCTAGCTTGTTTATTTCTCCGCCACTTTATGCCGTAGGTGTAAATTTCACATTCTTGGGGAAAATATTCCCAATCAAGCAGGATAAAACAAGGACATGCAGAATATATCGTATGTAATATTCAGACCTTAAGGAGGTTAAAGCGTGAATAAAAGTGAATTGATCTCAGCTGTATCTGAAAAATCAGGTATGACAAAGAAAGTAGCCACCGAGGCTGTAGAAGCCACATTCTCAACAATCCAAGGTGCATTAGCAGCTGGAGAAAAGATTACCTTAGTAGGTTTTGGTACTTTTGAAGTTCGTGACAGAGCCCAACGCGAGGGAGTTAATCCTTCAACTAAGGAGAAAATCATTATCCCTGCAACAAAAGTACCTGCGTTCAAAGCGGGCAAAACGCTTAAGGAAGCAGTCGCCCAAAAGTAGGAACATCATGAAAAGCCCGTAAAAGCCTGCTGCTATTCGCAGGCTTTTACTCTAGAAAAACCAAACTTTCTCTTCCCATAGACCAGCAGAACTTAGGGAAAGATATAACCGAGCGCTCAGGAGCATTTAAGGAGGCAATTCCCTTGTATACCATCAACGACCTACTAGCAATCATGGAAAAACTTCGCTCTCCCAAGGGTTGTCCCTGGGATAGAGAACAAACTCACCAGACCTTAGGCCGTTATTTAGTTGAAGAAAGCTATGAGGTACTTGAGGCGATTAATCAGCACAACCCTCAACTACTCGCCGACGAATTAGGCGATATTTTATTACAGGTAGTTTTTCATGCGCAAATTGCAGCAGAGGCTAAAACCTTTGATATGAACGATATCGTCCGTGCCATTTGCGAAAAACTCATTCGCCGTCACCCCCACGTCTTCGCAGATACCGAAGTAGAGTCTGTAGCAGATGTCTTACGAAATTGGGAAGAGATCAAAAAGAGTGAGAAACTAAATCAAGACAGGCAATCACTTTTAGATGGAATCCCAGCCCACCTCCCGGCCTTGTTGCGTGCAGAGAAAGCACAGATGAAAACCGCGAAAATAGGCTTTGAATGGGACTCCATTACAGGAGCATACACAAAGCTGGAAGAAGAACTGCATGAACTTGGTGAAGCCATAAAGCTAGGTGAGACGAAGCACGTTGAGGAGGAGTTTGGTGATGTGCTATTTTCGCTGGTTAACATAGCCCGCTATCTTAACGTTAACCCAGAAATGTCACTAAACGCTACCACGAATACATTCATCCAACGGTTTCAGTATATGGAAAAAGCAGCTAGCGCACAGAATCTTGACTTAAGCGTTCTAAGCTTAGCAGAAATGGATGTGTTGTGGGATCAAGCAAAGATTCATTTCCGTAAGAATCCCCAGGTGTAGAGCCAATCGGCTAATGGAGTGCCGACTTTCGGTAGTAAGCGAACATCTTTTTCGTGAATGGCACCCATCATCATTAGGAGTAGAAAGTACAGCGACATGCTCCAGGTGACGGTAAGCAGTGTGGCTGTGTTTGGTCCGAGTACATGGAGAGTATCAAAGAGATAGTGAAGTGATAGGGCGGTAATCAAAGCAGCACCCACGGGTTTTAGCAGAACCTCTTTGACATTTATCCGAAGATCAACCTGCTGACAGACGGAATACACATTAAGAAAAGCAACCACTAACCATCCGAGAGTGGTACCCCATGCTGCTCCAGTTATACCAACACCAGGTATACCCGTTAGTAAATAGTTACAGACAAATTTAACTCCCACCCCAACCAGCAAATTTTTTACAGGAATCATCACCAGGCTCATCCCCTCTAAAACCCCTGTTGTAGCCTGGATGGTACCTAGGGTAATGGTGCCAATAGCCAAAATCCGCAGTGGAGCACCCACTTGTGGATAACTAAATAGCAGCTGCGAGATGGGTTCGGCTAATACAAACAGGGCAGCAAAGGAAGGAAGACCAAAGATCAGTGCAATGCGAATGGCTTCTCTGGTTCGCTTCGCTACCAGTCGCTTACTACCTAAGGTGGCAGCCTCTGAGATGGCCGGGATCAGGCTAGTGCTCATGGCCACCGTTATAATGTTCGGAAGCTGTGATAATGTTAAGGCCATCCCTAAATAACCCATAAGTTCGCGGATCTGGGCTTGGTCAAAACCGGCTGCTTGCATGCGCTCTGGGATCAATACTGTGTCAAGCATTTGCATGATCGGCCATAAGACGGTGGTTAACACAATTGGCAACGCTAGCCGTAACAAGCGTTTGCACAATTTCCTCCCTGGTTCATAGTCGGGTCGGCTTCGGCGCGCGATTTTTGCTACTAGTGATTGTTTTTGCACCATAAAGAAAGTGAACAGTGTCAGTACGCTAACAAATTCTCCTGCTACGACAGCCATCGCAGTTCCAGCAACAGCTAATTCCACGCCGTGAGGCATCAGCCAGATCGCTAGAGTAATGGTCAGAACAACACGCACAATCTGATCCAGCACTTGACTGACAGCAGTCGGTGTCATATGCTGCAGTCCTTGAAAAAAACCGCGAAAGGCTCCGCCTAGAGCATAAAAGAATGCACTAGGTGCCATAACAAGGATGATTAAATAGACTCCAGGATCTTTTATCACGTGCCCACTAAAAAACGAAGCACTAGCCCACATTGCTCCGCAAGCACCCAAACCCGTCGCTACAAGAATTAGAAAACTAACACGTAACACTCTAAACACTCCAGGAATCGAGCCTTGCGCAGCTTTTTCAGCTACTAGGATCGAAACAGCCGTTGGCATACCCAATATGGCAATGACGACTGCAAAGTAATGAATAGGCTTCACAAGCTGTATAAGCCCCATCCCTTCATCAAGGATGATTCGGGGAATGAAAATGATATAAACTATGCCAAGCACCCTACTAATGCCGCTTGATAAGGCCAAAATAAAAGCACCACGCAAAAAAGACTCCTCTGTCATAAGCATACCCCGCTTTCCTGTTTGTTCATTTTACGCAGGAAATTGTTCGGTTATGACCAGGAGTCATCCTATCAGTGTTATTGTTCCATCTGTTTCGCTAAAAAACCCGCTGCTGTCTCCGCAAGCTTTGACTCTAAAACACCCATCTTAACACTCGTTTCTTTTGTGGAAAGAATGACCACCCCAATGGGATCACCTTCGGCAATAATGGGAGCAATAACTTGCATCTCAAATCCCCATTGATCCTCTTCAGCTGCTAATTCTGCTTTGGTAATCATAATCGTTTTCCGCAATTCCATGGAGCGCTCTACAACATCAACAACAGGTTTATCCACCCATTGTTTTTTAGCAGCGCCTGCTACTGCAACAATAGCATCTCTGTCGCATATTAGTGTGATATGTCCAGTAGACTCAAATAGGGAATCTGCATATTCTTGTGCAAAATCGCCTAACTCGCCAATAGGAGAATACTTCTTTAAAATTACCTCGCCCTCACGGTCGACAAATATTTCTAACGGATCACCTTCTCGAATGCGTAAGGTTCGTCGAATCTCTTTGGGAATTACAACGCGGCCCAAGTCGTCAATACGTCTTACTATTCCTGTAGCTTTCAAGAGCCACACCCCTCCTTTTATGCTGGGTACGTACACTGCTAGTATATATCTGAACTGCTATTTTTATTCGTTTTTCCCACCTAACCCAAATTCCTTCAGTCCAGCTAAAGCTTCCCGTAAAAAGCGCAATGCTTCGTTTTCAGTTAAACCACGTATCTTAACCTTCAGTCGAGGAGTTCGTCCGGTCTGGTATCCGATCTTACCACGGTGTTTACGGACAAGTTCGGTATAGCGATTACTTGTCTCCGTTAAGCCAGGGAAGAATTTGACCACAAACAGAGCTGTCTCAAAAGCAACTGATGCAACACCTACTTGTCTGGCTAAAACCTTGATGCGGGCCACCTCAATGAGATTGCGAACCGCATCAGGAAGATCACTAAAGCGATCTTCGATCTCTTCTTCTAGTTGATCCGCTTCACTTAAGCTGCGAATTGCGATAATTTTTTTATAGAGTTCAACCTTCTGCTTGGGATCCGATACATACTCGTCGCTAATATACGCATCGACACTAAGGTCTAGCACGGGTTCTGGCGGGGTTTGTACCACCTCTCCTTTTAAACTTCGAATGGCCTCGCCTAGTAGTTTACAGTACAGCTCAAAGCCAACAGATGTGATAAAGCCGTGTTGCTCGGGACCAAGAATATTGCCTGCGCCGCGAATTTCTAAGTCGCGCATCGCAATTTTAATGCCCGATCCCAACTCGGTAAATTCTCTAATAGCTTGTAATCGCTTTTCTGCATCTTCTGTTAGTATCTTATCCCTTCGATAGGTAAAATACGCATACGCTACACGATTCGTTCGACCCACCCGACCTCGCAACTGATAGAGTTGGGCTAAACCTAAGTGATCAGCGTCATTAATAATTAATGTATTCACATTGGAAATATCCATTCCAGTCTCAATTATGGTTGTACAAAGTAACACATCATATTCACCGTTATAGAAATCCAACATCACTTTCTCTAACCGGGTTTCGTCCATTTGCCCATGGGCAATCGCAATACGTGCATCAGGGACGATCGCTTGAATCTCACTATACATTTTGTCGATTGTCTGGACGCGATTATAGACAAAGTACACTTGTCCTTGCCGCCCAATTTCGCGTCGGATTGCTTGTCCGATCGCCTCTGGATCCCACTCGATCACAAACGTGCGAATCGGAAAGCGGTCTTCAGGTGGGGTTTCAATTAAACTCATGTCGCGGACACCCACCATGGACATATGCAAAGTACGGGGGATGGGTGTGGCTGATAGCGTAAGTACGTCGACGTTTTTGCTCAGTTCCTTCAACCGTTCTTTTTGCGCTACTCCAAATCGTTGCTCTTCATCGACTATCACTAACCCAAGATCATGAAATTTGATATCCTTAGACAAGAGCCGATGGGTACCGATTACCACATCCATACTACCAGCCTTCAAACCTTGATTTACTTTCTTTTGCTCAAGGGCTGATTGGAAGCGACTTAACACGCCAATGTTTATCGGATACTCCTCAAACCGTTCTACAAAGGTGCGGTGATGTTGCTGGGCTAATATTGTGGTAGGAACAAGCACAACCACTTGTTTGCCTTCTCCTACCGCCTTAAACGCGGCTCGAATCGCTACTTCCGTCTTTCCATAGCCCACATCTCCACACAATAGGCGATCCATGGGCTTGCTTCGCTGCATATCTTGCTTAACATCGCGTATAGCTTGTAGTTGATCGGGCGTTTCCTCATACGGAAAAGCAGCTTCAAACTCCTGCTGCCAAGGGGAGTCTTCATTGTAGGCGTGCCCTTGTAGAGACTCACGTTCTGCATATAACTTGATTAAACCTTGAGCCATTTCCTGTACCGATTCCTTAACACGCTTTTTGACGCGCGACCATTCACCACCGCCTAATTTTGATAGTTTTGGTGCTTGGTCATTTAATCCTACATAACGTTGCAGCATATCAATTTGATCGGTCGGTACATACAGTCTATCTTTCCCACTAAACTTCACCAACAAATAATCTTTGTGGGCGTTACTTACCTCAAGGGTTTCTAGCCCAAGATATTGACCAATTCCATGATTTATATGTACAACAAAATCCCCAATGCGTAAATCGCCTTCGGTTAGTTTGATGTGCTCTTCACTCCGGTGTATTCGCTCTTTAGGTCGTTGTTTGCCATAAATCTCCAGTTCTGTACACACTATTAATTTAAAACCAGGAAACTCAAAACCCGTTTCCAAACTCCCTTTAGCCACAATACAGTTGCCGATTTTCAGCTCCTTTGAGACATCAGCTGTATATTGGGCAGGGATATCGCTATCTTTCATGTACTCGACAAGCCGTCGAGCTCGCTCCTCGGTAGATGTTACCAATAGGATCCGATAGTGTTCTTTGCGCCACTGGGAAACCTTTTTGAGGAATCCGGACAAATTTCCTTGAAAGTGTTCGGGGGTCTTGGCTGATATCTGCTTTACCACAGCGTGTTCCATCTCAGGAATTCGTTTGTCGAGCACTGTAAAATACATGGGTGAGTACTTCGCAGCCTTCTCCCACAAATCATTCCAGGTTAAGAATTTTTGCTGAATACTAGGCAAAACACGCCCTTTTTCCAATAAATCAGCAATGGTTTCATTGATTTCTTGCAGGTAGGCTCGAAGCTGATCCTTAATCCGCACGGGCTCATTAATGACAACCCGTGCATCTGCTGGCAGATAATCGAAAAGCGAGGCGGGTGCTACCAAATAACCTAGATATTGATCGAGTCCGGGGAAAAACTTAGCCTCAAGGAGTAGCTCTAGATGATGGGCCACCCGTTCTAATAAGCTATCCGCTTCTTTTTCCTTATGGACCTTCAGTAATCTATTCGCCTGTGCACTGGCTTCTTCCCAAATGTCGTCACGGATCTTCTGTAAGTCTGGTAGCCCATAGAACGCTTCACGGACTGGATAAATAACTACTTCCTGAACGTTTTCTAAGGACCGTTGACTATCTAGTTCAAAACTACGGATAGAGTCCACTTCGGTATCAAAAAGTTCAATCCGAACGGGGCAATCGAGAGTATAGGGATACACATCAATAATGCCTCCGCGCACGCTAAACTGACCATATGCTTCAACCATATCTACGCGCTCATAGCCGAGTGCTGTTAACTTAAAAATAAATGCAGCACTATCAATTTCAGACTCGCTTGTGAGCGTAATTGTGCTCTCATAAAATATCTGAGGATCCATCAGTGTTTCGCCTAGAGCTTGGATAGAGGCAAACACAATATTTCCTGGCGTTTGAATTTTCTGTAACACACTCATTCTATTTTGCCGTAGTTCCCCATCACTTGTGGCCTCTTCGTGGGGTAACAGTTCGTGCGGACTAAATACACTAACGGGCACAGTTGGGTATAAGCTTTGGAGATCCACTGCCATAACTTCGGCCTGACGATGACTATGTGTGATCACTAAGGTTACAAGCTTAGGATTATAGGTGGCGGCAACAAATAGGCTTTTCTGCGATCCAGATAAGCCTACGAGTACTTGCTCTTGCTTTTTAAGCAGATTTTTACTAACAGATTCAACCTCTTTGGATTGACGTAATAATTCAACTAGCCCCTGTAGCGACAACTTGACTTCTCCTTTCGAGCAATGCCAAAAAAACGTATGCAATTATAAAGCCCTTATTCTTTACTATTAAACTGATTCATCGCTTGGTCCGCACCCTGCTGTACAAAACACTCTACTGCTTGCACACCCCGTTTGATCGCTTCTTGGTATACTGTGAGATCGGACTTGCCGATCGTTGATAAAACATAATCAGGTGTATTGTGACCAGGCGGTGTCGCCCCGATCCCAATTCGTAGACGCGCAAATTCTGATGTGCGTAACACATCAATAATATTTTGCACTCCCCTGTGCCCGCCACTGCTACCTTTTGCTTTCACACGTATCTGAGCTGGAGCCAACGCTAAATCGTCAAATACTACTAACAGATCCGAAACCGATCCATTCCAATAATCAAGAATAGGTTTTACCGCTTCTCCACTTCTATTCATATACGTTTGTGGCTTAACAAGAATGATTTTTTCTTGTGCAAATTGACCTTCTCCGATTTTGGCCTGAAACTTATTGGTTTTCACAAGCGTATTCCAGTGCTGGCTTAATTGATCAATAACCCAAAAACCCACATTATGTCTGGTGTGCGCATAGCGTTCACCTGGGTTTCCTAAACCGATGATAATTTTCACTCTATACTCCCCTCAATACATCGCAAAAGAACGCACAGTCGAGACTGTGCATTCTGCTGTGAACTCGGTTGTCCGCACTTTACTGTGCTTCATCAGATTCTTCTGATTCGGTGCCTTCTGCACCTGCTTCTCCAGCCTCAGCGCCCTCTTCTGTATCAAGTTCTTCTTCAGCTGTAGGTGGTGTTACTCGAACAATAATATCTTCCGCATCGTTGATTACTGCAACGCCTTCCATTGCTTGTAGATCTTTTACATAAATACTGTCACCAATTACAAGATCAGCAACATTGACTTCAATACTCTCAGGAATGGCGTTAGGTAAACAAGAAATGCTTAGTTCTCGTAGCGTTTGTGCAACAATGCCGCCATCACTTTCTCGCACATCCTCACCGATTAAGGACACAACGACTGTTGTCTCAATTGCCCGATCCATAGACACTTCATAAAAATCAACGTGCTGGTATTTGCCTTGCAGTGGATCTTTTTGAATCTCCTTTACAATAACAGTCTTTGCTGTTCCGTTAATCTGTAAATCAATGAGACCCGCTCCAGAAGACAATGCTTTGTCTAAATCCCGTTGTGCTATACTCACTAACACATTTTCCTTTTGACGACCGTAAACGTGAGCAGGCACCACTGCACTCTTGCGCAATTTCTTGACCTCTCTCGTTCCAGTAACGCTCCGTAGTTCTGCTTGCAGTTGATAATTCGCCATAATAATAACTCCTCCTTTTTCCGCACCGCTGCTATATTATACCATTCCTAGTAATTTCTAGTCAAATAACTTACTGACAGGGAGCTCTTCGAAAACCCGGCTGATTGCTTCCGCAAATAATGGAGCAACCGATAAAATCTTCAATTTAGGCACTCGCTTTTCATCAGGTAGATGAATACTGTCTGTAACAACAATTTCCTTAAGTGGACTGTCCTGCAGACGCTTAGCTGCTTCACCCGAGAACACAGGGTGCGAACAACAGGCAAACACATCAGTCGCTCCATTCCGTAATAGTGCTTCTGCTGCTTTTACAATTGTGCCTCCGGTATCAATCATATCATCAACGAGAATACAGTTTTTGCCTTCTACACTACCAATTATATTCATTACTTCTGATACATTCGGCTGGGTTCGTCGCTTATCTACAATTGCGAGCTGACAGTCGAGCCGATCAGCTAGTTCCCGTGCCCGCACCACACCTCCCACATCGGGCGAGACCACTATTGTATCGCCTAGATCCTTGCTTTCTAGGTATTTTGCAATAATGGGCATGGCCCTAAGGTTGTCCACAGGAATATCAAAAAAACCTTGGATCTGCGCAGCATGCAAATCCATTGTCAACACACGATCAGCCCCAGCCGCTGTAATTAAATTAGCGACTAGTTTTGCACCAATACAATCGCGTGGTTGGGTTTTACGATCTTGCCTGGCATACCCATAGTAAGGAATGACCGCTGCGATCATCTTTGACGACGCTCGCTTCATCGCGTCGATCATTAATAATAGTTCCATAAGATGTGTATCGGTGGGAGCGTTCGTGGGCTGCACAATAAAGATCTCTCCACCACGAACTGTTTCGCCGATTATTACACTGATTTCCCCATCTTGAAAGCGACCAATTTTGGATGATCCGAGATTTTCGCCAAGGTTTTTGGCAATATCTTTGGCTAATTCCGGATTTGCATTACCAGTAAACATTTTCAACTTTTTGTCGTAATGATTAACTATCACTTTTCGCCCTCCGTTTTTGCCAAGCCTCTTTATTCACTTGTTGTGCTCGACCAATACCTAATCCACCTGCGGGCACAGGTTTAGTAATGGTGGAGCCAGCTGCGATATAGGCGCTCTGACCGATATGCACAGGCGCAACTAAGCTACTATTACTACCAATAAAACAATTATCTTCAATAATCGTCGTACACTTTATTTCTCCATCATAGTTACAGGTAATCGTACCGCATCCAATATTAACCCCAGATCCAATTTGTGCATCACCAATATAGCTGTGGTGTGGGATTTTGCTCCCTGGACCTACTTCGGAATTTTTCACTTCGACAAAATCGCCAATTTTACAGTTCGATCCGATGCTCGATCCTGGCCGGATATAGGCAAAGGGACCCACTAGGCATTCATCTCCGACAAAACAGTCCACTAATACTGCTTGTTCAATTCGCACCTTTGACCCTACGCTTGCGCTCTCCAAGCGGACATTCGGTCCTACAATGCAATCACTACCAATGACAGAACCTTTTTGGATATAGGTAGAGGGATAGACAATGGTATCTTCACCGATTTGACAATCTAGATCGATATATGTGCTTGCTGGATCAATAATGGTAACGCCTGCTAACATCTGTTGGTGGCAAACTCGCTGTTGCATAATCCGTTCTGCTTGAGCGAGCTGCGTGCGATCATTAACTCCCATGCTTTCCTGTGCATCGTCTATACAGAAACCAGCCACGCTATGCTGATCGCGGATCATTAGTGGAATAACATCCGGCAAGTAGTATTCAGCCTGTGCATTATTTGGTGTAACTTTTGCTAGATAGTTAAATAGTTGCTCGCTATCAAAACAATACGTACCAGTATTGATCTCCTTAATTTCTTGTTGCTGGGCGGTTGCATCCTTGTGCTCAACAATTTTTTGTACGTGCCCGAATTCATCTCGGATGATCCGACCATAACCCATCGGATCCTGCATATGTGCAGTAATAACCGTTGCAGCAACGTTTTGTTCCCGATGAAATTCTAGGACTTGCATGAACGTTTTACTTGTAAACAATGGTGTGTCTCCGTACGTTACTAATATTGTACCACAAAAATCTTGGAGGACACTACGACATTGATCCACTGCATGACCTGTACCTAATTGCTCATGCTGTGTCACGTGAATCGCAGCGGGAACAGCCTCACTCACCCGTTCTCCTTGATGACCGACGACGAGATAGGTTTGATCAATACCCGCCTCTTGCACACTCCTTACCACATGCTCCACCATGGATAAGCCTGCTATGTTATGTAATACCTTCGGTGTTTTCGATCGCATACGCTGGCCTTGCCCTGCCGCTAGAATTATGGCTACATTTTTCATTTATCACCCCTCCTAACATATCATATGCCAAACGTTATAGCTTTCTCTATATATTCATGATTCCCTGCCACAAACTCGTTTTTTTTTGCTTAGCATATTTTCTCTCTCGTTGCATCTAGACTCCCACAAAGCAGGTAGAAATAAAAAAACTCCCCTATAACTAGGTGAGATAATTGAAATATGGCTGGGGTGCTAGGACTCGAACCTAGGATACAGGAGTCAGAGTCCTGTGCCTTACCAGCTTGGCGACACCCCATTACTACTTAGAGTATATCAAACTACAGATCTAACGTCAACCTAAATATTTTTAAGCCCTTCAACTTGCTCGGTCGCACAACTATCGTTCTCCGTTACTTGTCTCGATAAAAAGTCCTCCGCTAACTGCCAGTCACTTGGCTTATCGACATCAACGCCAATTTCGGGATAGGGAGAGATAACCACTACACCATTAATGCTAAACAATGTCTTTACGCGGGATTCAATTTCAGCCACGCTTAAAGTATGCATTAAGAATTTAATAATAAAACGAAGGCCTAACAGACGACATAATTGCACTGGTTTCTTGCGCAGTGCTACTGTCTTTTTCATCATCTCTTGACAATCGCCAACCACTTGAGGGGCAATAAGGATTACATTTCCACCTGTAAAGACTCCTTCGCGAAGTTGAAAATAGGTGCGTTCTACATTCGGGAACACTTTTTCATTGGCCTCTTTAGAAACGACAGGATAAAAAAGATCCCCATCTAAATCTCCACAGCGTTCTAGAAAGTCTTCAATCGCCTCGGGATTTATAAACGGAATATCAGAAGTGACCACTAACACCATTTTATCCGTTTCTAAGTAGTCTACCCCTCGTTTAATATTGTCGGCTAAACTTGTACCTTGTGCGATAATCGGGATGTGTGCTCCAATCACTTCTCCAACTTGTGCTGGACCAACGACAACAATGCGAGCCACCGATTCGGTGTTCTGTAATGCGCGCACAACATAAGACACCATTGGCTCGTTATTGACTGCGATTAAGGCCTCATACTCGCACGAACTCACCGCTTGTAATTTCCCCTTATTGTCAGCACCTGCTAAAACTAAGGCATCTACCCTCATAGTTTTGTCCTCCAATTCACTGGCTCGCTTATCCCTGCGTTAACAAACTTAGTTTTTACAATCCAAACCTCATTCGCCCATTTTGCTGCAACTGCATCGGCCGCTTCATCTGTCGAAAAAAGCCCAAAGATACTCGGACCACTCCCAGACATAAGACTAACGAGCGCGCCGGCCTCGCGTAACCTACGTTTCCAGCTAGCAACTTCAGGGACGATGTTGATTGTGACCGCTTCCATTACATTTTTCATATGGCAAAACACATTGGATCCGCGATGCTGTGCATCCATAAATTGTGCGGTATGTGTGTGGTTAAACATCTCTGCTGTTAAACTCTGGTATACTTCTTGCGTACTAATCGCTGCAAGCGGCTTAATGATCACTACTGGATAATCTGGTAATGAGGTAAGTTTCGTGAGTTCGTTGCCAACCCCCTCGGCTAGCATCGTACCGCCTTGTAAGCAAAAGGGAACATCCGCACCTAACACAAGTGCAAGCTCTTGTAGTTCAGCCTCGGTCAGGTTGGTTTCATATAACCGGTTTAATGCATGTAAGACTCCAGCTGCATCAGCACTTCCTCCCGCTAAACCGGCTGCAATGGGAATTGTTTTTTTCAGTTCGATGCAGACACCTCCGGCAATCTTCAACTCACGGAAAAACAATTTCGCCGCCTTCGTCGCGATATTGTCTGATTCTGGCAGAATCGGAATATTTGTCGTTAACCGGACATCACTTGCGCATTTATGCACATGCAATGTGTCTGCCAAGCTAACAGATTGCATCACACTAGAAATGTTATGATACCCATCAGGCCGTCGATTGTTTACGTCTAACGTAAGATTAATTTTAGCGTGCGCTTTTACAACCACAGAATTCAATGTATTCACCCCACCGATAAGAAAGATTCCCCATCGAGGGCGAAAATCCTGCCTGTTATTTATGTAATAGCAACCAGGCACTCACAGCCATTAATCCTATACCCACTCCTTTCCAGATATTGAAGGGAATGGCAGTTAAACCAAATAAGCCAAAGTGGTCAACAACAGCCGCCATGGAGACTTGCCCCACAATAATTGCTGTGGTTGCTGCAGCCACTCCGACACGACCAATACTAGTAATAACACCATAAACAATCCCGACACCAATTATGCCCCCAAGATAACTATACCAAGGTGCTTTACCGAGCATATTCCACTTTACTGCCTCTACGTTGAGTACTAAGAGCAGAAGAGTAAATACCGAACCGACAATGTGTACAACAAAGGTTCCCGTTAACAATCCCACTACTTTCCCTAACGCAGTATTTAATGAACCTTGAATGGCCATTAGGATACCGGATACAGCTGCAATTACTAGGGCTACAATATTCATAACGCATACCACACTCCTGTTGTCTGAAAACTCATCAGTATAGTATGCCCCGTTTTTCTTAACCTAAAAAGAAAATGGGCCTAGGGCCCATTTTTCGCTTTCACCTACGGGGAATACAAACCTTATCCCCTGGAAGGATTTGTTGATTTTCCCTCTCCCGTAACCATGAATTAGCAGCAACAATTGTATCGAGGGATGTATGATATCGTTTCGCTAGTTTCCATAGAGTATCTTGTTTTTGAACAGCTATATAGGTAATCGTGGGTGGATCCTCTTCAAGCGGTGATACTTCTAGCGCTTCAACCACAACATCAGCTGCAAACGGTTGCATCACTTTAACGGTTGAACGATAGCTCACATCTACTTCGATGGTCTCGCGATTAATCAAGTCCAAGCGTGTTTCTTTGACTTTAACATCAACAAGCGCAGTCATTCCTAGCTCTACACCGCCTAGTGCAATGACTTGTTGAAACGGAATAGCGTTTCGGAATACGCCACAATACAGCGGTCGTTTTTCCTCATCAGTATGGGCAAGATACGCAACTTCCAAACTAATGGTTCCTTCCACCAAAACCTTATCCTCGTCTATGCGGTACTCTGTGACATTAGCACAACCCCACGATTTCACAATCTCGCGCATCGGTGGATAATTGTCTGGAATTTCCACAACTCCTTGCGCTGATGACTGCTGCGTCTTTTCATTAATAAGATTATCTAGTTTTATTTTTTCATGTCTCGCTTCAATACTATCTCCACTAGAGCATGTTATTTCTAAAACCGCCCGCGTATAGTTCTTTTGATAAAGCTTTACCTGACCCACTACTTTGCCACTCACAGCTAGTACTGTGCCATCTTGGTTGGTGTCTGCCTTTGCCTCTACCCGTAAATCAGCCTCCACAACGAGTTCTTGATCGCCCGACGAATTAGGAACAACCAGCTCAAATGGGACTCTCTCATCATACAAAAACGACTTAATCAGACCCTCCTCAGTCGCATACAAAACATCGCAGGTAAGATAACCACCGATCTTTATGTTCTCTAATGTAATCTTTGTCTCGGTAATCTGTGGTTGCAAATCTAAGTCTAGCACTTTGTCGATGCTTGAATCATTCGGCAATTCTATCGTCTTCTGAAAGCTAACTTGCACGTCTAACTCTTTCACTAATGGTTGTGTATGCAGCGCTACATCATTAATGGCTAACTTTTTCGGCGGATTAATACTCGCACTTGTAACTGCACGCTGTTCTTCTTTTTGTTTCACACGTGCGCTAAGCTGGGTGAGCACATCCACATTTAGTGTTCGTTGATCGGGTTCCAATTCCCAATCGATAGCTAAAACCTCTATCTTTGGCTGCGCAATCATACCATTTTCGGCGCCGATTACTTCAACAAAATCGTTAAACGAAATTGCGTTTTGCCACGGCACAACCTGATATCCAGCCACTTCTAACTCTGACGCTTCGGACATGTAAACGAATTGCATGTTTATATAGCCATCAAAGGCTACTTTATCCTCTCCTATCGTAACGTCAGTAAGAAACGGGCTTCCCTTAAGCCATACTACTCGCTCGATGTTAGGAGCCGATGCTGGTAGTTCCAAAGTTCCTTGTAACACGCTCTGTGCAGTATTTTCTCCCACTGAATTCTCCACATGTAAAACTTCCTCTTTAACTTTGAGGCCCATTATTTCCCCCCCTTATGGTAACAACAGAGAACTACAATTATCTATATGAGACCGTTAGAGAAAAAATGTTTGATTCTTTGCTGCTTTTACAGAAATTTTGCGATACTAAAATGTCCTTGGAGGATTGACCACAGCCTTTTATCTTCCATTCCTAAACTATCTAGTAGTACTCCCGCTAGATTATAGCGATTAACTAGTGCTATTGCGCTACGAAGTTGAGGGATGCTTGGAATCCGTATGTGCACTTCGACCCCTTTTTCAAAGCAGCGATAATACAACTGCTGATTTTCGTCTGTCTCGGCACGTGCTCCTTGGCGAAAGATCTTAGTCATAGCAACTTGGTAGGCCAGTACTTTCCGTTCTTGCTGTCCATCTGCTAGTGCATACTGAAAAGCATAAACAGGAATCTCAAGCAGTAATTTCCAACACGGAATATCTCGCAGTGCTTCGTGAATCAAGGGCTCTAAATACTGTTTGTCAATTTGGGGCTGGGGATTGGTTCGGACTGGCAAACGAATGACCACTTGATTTACATCCCTACTGAGCTCTGCAAAATCCACACCGCCAAATACATTCCAGCGGGGCATATCGACGCAAAATGCTGTCATTAACGTCTTATCCCCGATTACTCGACGGACTTGCCGGACAAACTTACTGTACCGACGACCATCGACTCGCGACAATTTACACCAGGGCAGATAGACTCCGTTTACGTTTCCCACTGACTGACTAAGCAACTGCAGACATTGCTTCTTGCGTCTGCGATTTACCAAAAATTGGTGCACTTCTAGTAAGCAATTAGTCGGCGTTACATTCAGACTAGCAATCGTGGACGAGGTAGGGGAACGGAGTGCTGCTTTGTACTTCTGGTCTATCGCCATGGGTGAAACTACACCTGTTAAGTACACGCTATTGCGTTCCATCGACTCTTTCGCTAACAGGGATTCGTCTTTCGTTCCCCATACCTGACGATCAAAAAACACCAGCTGTTGTCCAGCATAAAGCGAACGTTTCTTGCTAAACTCGCGAAACGCTTCCTTGCCAATATGATATAGCTTTGCTATATCCGCAAGCGTTTGTTGTTCTGTAACGATGTGGACTCGTCGATTCACAGGCAGATGGGTGCATAGTAGTAAGGAGTACACCTCTTTACCAGCCACCCCATCGATCTGTAATGAGTAGTCTCGCTGGAAGTATTGGAGTGCTTCTTGGGTTAAGTAACTAAAGATGCCATCGAGCGGACCTGGTTGATAGCCTAGATCGCCCAATCTTTTTTGTAGTTCAAGGACATCGGAGCCTTTGAGTCCAATCCGTAATACACGTGACCCTAGTTTGCGCTTAGAGTTTAACCAAAGCATCCTGTTAACGTCACGTCCTCTCTTCACTCTTGAAGTCTCCTTATAATCTATGATTGGACGCACAAAAAAAGCACCGATTTCTCGCTGCTTTTTGCATTAACTGCAATTGGTTACATGATTGCACTGCCAATTCGATTATCTTCAACGGTGAGCTCAACCGTCTCCGTTAATATATCCGCATAGGTATATGACATACGTTGAATAGCACTAGATTTATCCAACTTCACCACAAATACTTTTGGGTACGTGTTCTCTAGTACGCCTTCCGCTTCAACAACCTTCTTGCGTCCCTTATTAGCTTTTAGTTTTATCTTCTTCCCAATACAAGCTTCCAGATTGAGCTTAATCTGATCTAATGGATTAACCACTTTTACTGCCATGCGCTCACCTTCCTTGTACCGATTTGTCCACTTCAGTATACTACACTTTCCGTTCGTTGTCAATAAACTATTATTCTACCAAGTAAAGTATACATCTGTCAAGTAGGTCTTTAAATTAATTTCAGTTAGGCACTCGATCATCAGTACCACATCTTCCACCTTTATTCTATCCATCTAGGCCCCTCCTTATCAGCCGATTGTACGAAAAGAAGAAAAGTAGAGCATTCTCGTCGCAAAAAGGACGATGACTCTACCTCTATTTCGTGTACTTATCCGCTACAGTCATCGCACCATACGAGTAGGGTTTTATTCTTGCGTCGAATCCTGACCCCACAACCATGCCCACAACTTCCTTAATCAGATCCTTTGTCGCCCCATTAGTGCCCACATCAAGGTGGATCTCGATATTGAACTCGTGTCCTGACTCTGCGAGTTTTTCGGCAAGCCTTGATGCGAGCACCAAACTACGGGAAGTCTCATAAAAAATTCGTTGGCGCAAACTACGCGTCATGCGCTCATACTCTTTCGCGTAATAGAACCGACCACCCTTACCGCGCCGGTGCACCACGAGGGCCGTGACATAGCAAACTTCATCTCGAACTTCCTTTTGTTGCGAATCACTACCAATAATTAGCAAATATTCATCGTCTGGATTGCATTGGGCGTACTTAACAACGTCGTCGTATACTTGTTCTAGTGAAACCGGACCTAGTGTTGGGCTAATAAAGTCCAATATACCACCCCTCTCACATTACCTTGTCTACTCCAACGAGGTCGATCTAGCGACCTGCTAGCGCTAACAGACCCTGGGTTAGATCACAAAATTGCTCTAGGGAGAGCACTTCGCCACGACAAGTAACTGCAATATCTAAATCCATAAGCACCTGATCAAGCTCTCCCCCGCTAATTCCCCAGGCTTGTATTAGTGATCGCAAGCTGTTTTTGATTGTTTTACGCCGTTGGCCAAATGCGGCCTTTATGACTTGAAATAGCGCTTTGACGGGTACACTTGTTACTGGTTCTTTTACAAGTAGCTGGATAACTGTTGAGTCTACATCCGGCGACGGCATGAAC
Source organism: Limnochordia bacterium (assembly GCA_007116145.1). GTDB lineage: Bacteria > Bacillota > Limnochordia > Darwinibacteriales > DTU012 > CSBR16-88. The sequence goes on from SKJB01000050.1 coordinate 34,391, forward strand.
ACAGTGCGTGGTGCCTTGGCTACGAGTATTGGGTCGCTATAGTACTGCACAGCAAGACTAAGAACACCATACTCCTTCGTGGCTGGTTTTGCCATCATTCGATCAGCTACTTCTTGTTGCACCATGACGGTGACAGATGCAAAAGGCACATTTCCTTCTAACGCTTGCATCACTAACGGCGTGGTTAGGTAATACGGCAAATTCGCTACTAACTTAACGGGCTCGTCCGTCCATCCGCGTTGAACCAATTGAGCTCGCCAATCGATCGCCATGGCGTCACCTGCCACGATACGTATATTTTTCTGATCAATGTTCTCTTGTAAAAACAAAACAAGATCGCGATCGATTTCAAAACTAATCACCTGCTTACACTGGTGAGCCAACTGTGTAGTTAAGCTGCCGAGTCCTGTTCCGATCTCTATCACGTAGTCCGTTGCGTTTAACTGGGCACTTGCGACAATCTTCATTAGGATATTGCGGTCGATCAAAAAATTTTGCCCAAACCGGCGTTTAAAGCGAAATTGATACTTTTCCATGATTTCTTTCATATAGCTTGGCACTACCAGTCGTTCACTCTCCACAACAAACCTCCTCATTATTTCCCGGGAAATATTGGTTTTTCCCAAAACAGCAAATCAAAACTTCCCTTGGTTAATCGACTAAGTTCGTCGTGTAAGTGATTTTCATCAAGCTCGTCCATATTATCAAGTAATTGCAGTATTTGATCAAAGTCTGCTTCCGATATCCGTTCTTTATGCACTAAGGATTCACAAACCGAAATAAATTGCAATTTAACTCGCTCTAACTCTTCAAAAAGTGCCACTAGCGACTCACCTCATTTTTAAACTCATCGATAAACCGGGTATACTCTTTAACAAAGCGCAACTTAACGGTGCCTGTCGCTCCCTTGCGCTGCTTCGCAAAAATAATTTCTACCAGCCCTTGTGTGCCTGTTGCTTCTGCTTCTTCTGGGTGGTAGTAATCATCACGATATAAAAAGATTACCGCGTCCGCAAACTCTTCGATATTTCCAGAGTCACGCAAGTCGGACATCATCGGCCGTTTGTTATCTCGGCTTTCCACTGATCGGTTCAACTGCGACAGGAGGATAAGCGGGACATCTAATTCACCAGCTAAATCACGTAATTCTCGCACTATCTCCCCGACAATTAATGACCAGCTACGCCCACCGGTGTTCATGGGTGCTTTGATTAATTGTAGATAATCGATGACAATTAGCCCTAAATCAGGTTTTTCGGCCTTGATCTTGCGCGCTTTGGCCCGAATCTCTGCACAGGTTAATCCCCGTTTATCAACAATTGTAATTGGTATCTGGTAGAGCTCATTAAAGACTTTTTGAGCACGTGAAAACTGTTCGTCAGAGAGTCTTGTCTGATATTCCGTGGATGTTATTTCAAAATCACCCTGCTCCTTGTAGCGGAAGAATTCATTGAGCACTATTCGATCGCCAATTTGTTCGTCATCCATTTCTAAACTAAAAAGTAAAACAGGAATATTCCGCTTGGCTACATTAACTACCATGTTCATGGCGAAGGCTGTTTTGCCCATGGAAGGGCGGGCGGCTAGAATAATTAAGTCTTTACGTTTAAAACCTGTGGTCATACCATCTATCGAAGGAAACCGGACAGAGAGCCCATAAGCACTATCTACGCCATGGCGCCGCTCCACCAATTTTATGTAGCATTTATTTAACACTTCCAACAGACTTTTTGCATCCTGCTCCGCTGCAACCAAGTTTTGTGTGGCAGCAAAAATGATTTCCTGCGCCTTTGCTTGAACACTACTGAGATTATCCTCGGCGTCAGCGATTGCTAACTCTTTGATGCTCTCTACTGCGTCAAGTAAGCGGCGAGTTCCTTCTTTTTGCCGTAATATTTCTATACATGGTTCTAACTCACTCATGCCGACAAATGATTCTGTTAGCTGCATTAAGGTCTGTGTGGGGTCATCGATTATGTTCTCTTTCCGTAACTGGTTATACACCTGCGTATAGGAAATCCGACCCGACTTATTATATAAGTCAATAATTACTTCGTAAATCTTGCGGTAAGCGCTTTCGTGGAAGTGCTCAGGGCGCAACTTATCGATCACTTGATCAATTCGTTGCGGGTATTTAATTAAAACTCCAAGCACCCGCTGTTCGGCATTCCGATCGACAGCACTAAACTTCGTCATCGAACTCATCAGGAAACAACTCCTTCCACTTTTTCGTTGCATCCAAAGACACTGCCGACTGACTCTGCGGAGCTAGCACTTTTGTTAAATAAGGTTTTTCTAATAGTTGGGTGTAACTATGAACCCCTTCATTAGACCAGTTACGAAGTATTCCCTCCACATAGGCAAAGTGTGGATTATCAATAGCTGCACACATCTCTTCAATAGCCACTGCAATCACTTCATGGGACATCTGTTTTTTCTCCATCCAAAACATGAGCTTCTTCATCTCTTCGGGTGAGGGCGGGGAGACGCGATTTGACCAGCAAGTGATTAACCACTCAAACCCTTGCTGATTCTTATCCAAAACGTCCTCACTACTATGACTTGGGGCCGGTGTGTCTGCAGGAATAGAAGGAAGACTAGCAGGTTGGGAGCTCGGGACACTAAGCTTAATCTCATATCCTTCATCATTTATCCAACCATGGTCCGCGAGCTTCACTAGAGAGCGATTTACTTCAGACACCTCTAATCCCATCGCCTCAGCCAAAAAGCTTATACTAAGGGCTTGGTGCTTCTCCACAAATAGTAATAGATTAATCCATAACAATACCGCATGTACCCCAAGCTCTGGTTGAGCTGCAAGTATTTCTATGGGTACCTGTAACGGCATATTTTTTATTCCCGTTAACATAAAACCCGCATTTTGATTACTCGTCATCTAGCGCACCCCACTCCTGATAAACGTGTTCTAACTGGTCTCGCACCCGATGGTATTCGGCCACTGTAGCTTTGCTCTTTAACTCATCTTGATACAATGCACTATCTGCCAATAGTGCTTCGAATGCCTTTTGCTTTGCTTCTAGTTCGATTATTTTTTGTTCGAGCAAAACCTGTCGCTCTAACCGCTTTTTTGCAAGATTTTTTTGTTGATTACCGAAACGTTGATTATGCTTATAATCGCTTTGGGTAGCTTGCTTGACCTGGGCTGAACTCTCCTGTAAAACCTGACGATATTTAGCATACGTTCCTTCAAACACTCTAATTGTTCCTTTATCTAAAATCCAAAGTTTCGTCGCTAACGCATTCACAAAATAGCGGTCATGCGAGACAAATAAGACGGTACCTCCAAAGTCTAACAGTGCGGCTTCTAACGCAGAACGAGCGTAGATATCTAGATGATTTGTCGGCTCATCAAGCAACAAAAAATTCGGTGCTGCGAGCAGTAGTTTTGCCATGGCTAAACGATTACGCTCCCCACCGCTAAGTATACTCACTGCTTTAAAGACATCATCCCCTCGAAACAGGAAGCGAGCGAGTATTGAGCGCAACTCTCCTAATTCTCCACGATGAGCGGCATACAATTCGTCTAAAACAGTTCCTTGCTCAGTGAAGGAAATGTTTTGTGAGAAGTAACCGGGATCAACATTCACACCCCACGTAATTTCTCCTTGATAATCCAATGCGTTTGCTAATATTTTTAATAGTGTAGTTTTACCACACCCATTAGGACCAAGTAGTGCAATGCGTTCGCCACGGGTGATTTCACCATTAACACCGCTTAAAACTGGTTGATCATAGCCTTTGGTAATATTTTTTAATGTAACCACCTTTATCCCCGTGATCCGCTTCGGCTGCAACCGAATACGCATATGAGGATCTTTGGAAATCTGTTTCACAGGCTCTAATTTATCCAACCGCTTTTCTAAGCTTTTCGCTTGCTTTGCTCGGGTTCCAGAGCCAAACTTACGAATAAAGCCTGCGATTTTCTCTCGCTCGGTCTGTTGCTTTTGGCGTAAGTCTTCTGCTTGATCGATTCGTTGTTGTCGTTGTCCTTGATACGCCGAGTAATTGCCCTTGTAGGTGTAGAGTGTGAAGTCTTGTAACTCCCAAATCCGATTGACTACCCGATCCAAAAAATAGCGATCATGAGAGACCACAAGTACTGCTTTTGGATAGGTAGGCAAGAAACTTTCTAACCACTCCAAAGCATTAATATCAAGGTGGTTGGTGGGTTCATCCAATAACAATAGATCCGGATTCTCAAGTAGGAGGCGGGTTAGTTGGGCACGCATTTGTTGTCCTCCGCTAAACGTGTCTAACGATTTATCCAAGTCGCTTTCCGTAAATCCTAACCCGAAAGCCACTCGTTTAATCTCTACTTGATAGTTATATCCCCCTCCCTCTTCCCATTTTTGCTGGGCTAGGGCGTACTGCTTCATCAATCTATCTAAATCTTTAGAATCGTTATCGATCTTTGTCTGTGCTAATTGTTTTTCAAGTTGGTCCATCTCAGCCTTAAGTGCTAACAAACCAGCAAATGTTTGCCCTAAATAATCGCCTAAGGTCTCTTTCGAGTTGATGAGTAGTTGCTGTAGATACCCGATTCGATACTTTTGGCCTTTTATGATTTGACCCTTCTCATAAGGCTCTAAGCCCGCTAATATCCGCAGCAGGGTCGTCTTCCCAATACCATTTTCACCGACGAAACCAATTCGATCATCAATGGCAATCGAGGCCTGTATATGTTCAAACACTAGTTGATCGGCATAATATTTACATACGTCTTTAATTACCATGGCAAACTCCCCCTACGTACTTATACCACATGCACCCTTATAATTCCTGTCGCATACGATTGAGAAAGAGACCTGGCCAATTGTTTATCGAGGCGGTTAGTGATCAGGTAGGGTAACTTCGGCGCTAAAGAGTGGTTTTTAATTGATTACGGATCTGATTACGAGTAATCGCTAGTTCGATTAACCTCTCTACAAGCTGATGAAACGGAATTCCCGAAGCCTCCCATAGCTTCGGGTACATACTAATCTGGGTAAATCCTGGAATTGTATTAATTTCATTGACCAAAATTTTTCCTTCAGTATCGATAAAGAAGTCGACCCTAGCCATCCCCGCACAATCTACGGCTTGAAACGCTTTCACCGCATACCTCTTGATGCATTCTACTTGGTGATCGGCTAAAGACGCAGGAATGACTAGTTGCGAGTTATCATTTAGGTACTTGGCTTCATAATCATAGAATTCATTCCCAGGTTTAATTTCGCCAGGAACAGAAGCGATGGGATCATCATTACCTAAGACACTACACTCAATTTCGCGCGGGTTCGTCACAGCTTGTTCAATCACAATGCGTCGGTCATAATCACTCGCTATTGCCATCGCTCGTACTAATTCCTCGCAATTTTTTGCTTTTGAGACACCAACACTAGAGCCTAGGTTTGCTGGCTTCACAAAGCACGGGTACCCTATTGTCTCCGCGATCTCTGCGATTACCTGCTCACGCTCACGCTGCCACCGATTGCTTGTAATCGTCACCCACGGCGCCAGGGGCAAGCCCTCAGCCGCGAATAACACCCGCATCATACCTTTATCCATTGACACCGCTGAACCCACAACACCGGCTCCTACATAGGGGATATTCGCCAACTCTAATAACCCCTGAATCGTACCATCCTCCCCGTACGTCCCATGAAGAACTGGAAACACCACATCGATACTGCGATCAAGCGTCGGATCCGGATTCAACACAATGCCATGTGTCTCCTCGCCACCACCCTCAAGCATAAGATTGGGAAGTTCACCTGCCCGCATCAGCGCGAGACTCTCTGTTGCAAGCACCCACCTTCCCTCCTTAGTAATGCCCAAAGGAACTACCTCATAGTTACTCCGATCCAAAGCAGTAATAACAGCTCTCGCAGACAACAGCGAAACCTCATGCTCCCCAGAACGCCCACCAAATATCACACCAACCCGGATTTTCATCGTTTGCAGCCTCCTTTTTTACCGTTTAGCACGGGATACTGGTCTTCTCCCTAGCCCTCACACAATGCGATCGCATCCATTTCTACTGCTACATTTTTCGGCAACCGTGATACCTCCACACAGACGCGGGCTGGAGGGTTAGCTTGGAAGTATTCAGCATATATTTCGTTAACTGTGGCAAAATTATCCATATCGGTGAGATAGATAGTTACCTTTACAGCCTGCGCCATTGAGCTCTGACCTGCTTCTAGTACGGCTTTTAAATTCGCTAACACTTGGCGTGTTTGTGTCACGATATCCCCTAATTTCAATTCACCATTTTCTGGTTTTATGGGAATTTGCCCTGATACAAAAAGCAAATTACCGACTCTAACTGCTTGTGAATATGCACCAACAGCTGCTGGTGCTTTTTTTGTAGAAATAACCTCTCGCATGGTGGTTCCTCCAATATGCTTATTTTTGCTTGCTAAAACTTGCCCTATGCAGTTAGCCCTAGTCATACTATTCGTATTCAGCCGAACTTGACAAGGTGCACAGCAAATCGCTGAGAAATAGAAATCAGGTTCTAGAAAAAGACCTTATCCCAGGGGGGTGAGGTCTTTGCAGTTCGAACGCAATTTTGCCTTGGTGCTACCTGGTCTCATCTACTTTAGCCTATCCCGCTTCTTCTCACTCCGCTTGATCTAGACTACATTTTACAGCATTATACATAACTTCTACAGGGGGACTTTCTCCCCACCAAAATTCCCACGCTTTTGCGGCTTGCCCCACTAACATTCCAACGCCGTTGATGTTTGGCAAACCCTTAGCTTCGGCTGCCTGTAATAGCACTGTTCGCTGTGGACTATAAATGATATCGACTACTTTATGATGATCACACAGTAGCTCAATGGGAAACGGGGTCAAATTCCTCGTTGCCTTCATTCCAACAGAGGTAGTATTGACAATGACATCGCACTCATCGACGACTGTGTGTAGGGAACCAAGACTTTCTAAAACGCGAATTGTTCCCTTGGCATACCGATTTAGATCAGCAACTAATTTTTGCGCTCGCTTATCGCTCCGATTGGCAATAATAACGTGGCATTGATCTTTTAGCAACTGATTTACAATCGCCCGCGCGGACCCACCAGCTCCTATGATCAAGAATCGGGTCCCCGTAGGCTTTAGGTCCAAACCTTCTTGCAACGCTTCTACAAAGCCTGGCCCATCTGTGGTATGCCCAATCATTTTATTCTCTCTAAATAAAATGGTGTTTACTGTTCCTATCTCTCGCGCTTCCATCGTTAAATCATCTAAAAAAGGGATAATTGTTTCCTTATAGGGTATTGTTACATTCAACCCGCGAAAACCAAGTGCCTTAGCACCAAGCAGCGCTGCTCCTATATTGCTCTCCTGCACATGCAGAGGCACATACATCGCTCGCTTACCTACTGCTCGAAATGCACTATTGTGCATTTCTGGTGACAAAGAGTGGTCTATCGGGTTTCCAATCACTCCAAGAATCTCCATGTACTCCATTCCTTTCGGCTATATGGCAGACGGTCTTACGACAATCGGTCTAGTGATCTCCCGTGGGAAAATATGACGAATAATTTCTTCTACAGAGTTAACAGCAATGACTTTAATACCCGGTAACTCTAGGGCTAATTCTTGTCGGTTAGCAGCAGGGATAAAAATGGTTCGAATTCCTGCTTGGCGCGCTCCGTACACTTTAGCTTGAACACCACCAACCGGCTTTATTCTTCCTTGTAATGATATTTCACCGGTTACTGCAATATCCTGTGGAATGGGTAGTTTACGAATCGCGCTATACATTGCTAACATGATCGCTACTCCTGCAGATGGCCCATCAATCTTGCCTCCACCCACAATGTTAACATGAATATCGTAATCGTTTAACTCCTCTCCCGTTAGACGGCGAAAGACAGTAGCTGCATTAAACACGCTATCCTTAGCCATGCTGCCCGCAGTATCGTTGAAGCGTACTAAGCCCTTCCCCCGCTGATTACTCGTGAATGCTATGGCTTCAAGCTCTAACACCGAGCCTAGAAATCCACTAACACCGAGCCCAAAAATCTTACCGATTTCCTGCGTGTCTGAAGCAGTAATCTGATTGTAAGGCGTTAAACGAGCGGATTGAATAACTTCTGTTATATCTGCTTGTTCAATAACACCAGAAACCACTGTCTCGTCGCCAGCTTCGAGCCACCGGTAAAGGGCCACACTATAAGCGTCGGCTAACAGCCTAGTTGCTTGACGTCCTTCGATTGTGTAATCCGCTATCGTGGTAATCACTTCTGGCTTCGCACAGATCTCTAAACGCTGCGCTGCATTCTCGACAATGCTCCCTATATCCACTGGAGTCAAGGGATCAAAGAAGATCTCCGCACAGCGTGACCGCAGCGCTGGATTGATTTCTGATGGGTCTCTTGTTGTGGCTCCGATTAACACGAAATCGGCGGGAGCGCCTTCGGTAAAAAGCTTCTGAATATATTTTGGTGTATTCGGATCGTCAGGATCAAAGTAGGCTGAGTCAAACATCACGCGCTTATCCTCGAGCACTTTTAGCAATTTATTCTGCAAAATCGCATCCAATTCACCAATTTCATCAATAAATAGCACACCGCCATGAGCTTGAGTCACTAATCCAAGCTTCGGTTCGGGAATTGCTCCATCAGCTAACTCTCTTTTAGCTCCTTGGTAGATCGGATCGTGGACAGACCCTAATAATGGATTCGTCACATCTCTAGGATCCCAGCGTAATGTAGTACCATCAACTTCGACAAAAGCTGCATCCTCTAAAAAAGGTGAGAATTTGCGAACCTTTGATTCTGCAAGGGCAAGTCGGGCTGCTGTGGTTTTACCCACACCAGGTGGACCATATAAAATGATATGTTGTGGAAACGGTGAACTGAGCTTAGACAATAAAGCTCTGATTGCGTGCGACTGGCCGATCACTTGTGTGATCTCTGTGGGACGCATCATTTCCATGGCTGACCGAGAGAGCTTTTTTTGTTCTAACACCTCAAGCTCTGCATATTTTCTCAACGTTTGGGCGTTATCTGCACCCGTTTCTTCTTTGAGTACTTGGGAGCGGATTTCCTTTAGATACTCTTGATGCTTTGCTTGCACACGTTCGTTTATCTTACGTTCTAACGATTCTTCCACCGTGCGTCTAGCTAGAATTTCTGCTAAACTATTCTCAAGTTTATCTAAAACACCGGCCACTTCATCCTCTGTATAGGTTCGCTCTATGGTGGGATCTCCATATACTAGGCGTTCTAAAGCAATCATTTGGTCCGACAGGTTCTCGGATCGCATTAAGTGGAGCGCATTAAGCTTACCGGCTTTTAACACTAATTGATCCGACCCATTTATTTCAATGAGAAGATCAAACATCGCAGTAATCTTAACCTGACTATCTTCAGTCTTTAACTGAAGACTGGCTTCTGCAGTCGGCTTTTTGGTTTTCCGTAGCTTGTCAATCAGTCTTTTCACAAGACATTCCCCTTTAGTTTTTTACTACCTGGACAATAATTGATGTTTGTACTTTTGGATGAATACGAATGCCAATGGTATAGGTTCCTAGATTCTTGATTGGCTCACTAAGCTCAATTTTCCTTTTGTCAACTTCTACCTTATATTGCTTTTTTAGCCGATCAGCAATTTCTTGACTGGTAATCGACCCAAAAAGTTTACCCCCTTCACCAACTTTAGCATGCATTTGTAGTTTTTTTCCTTCCACCTGATTAGCAATTGCTTGCGCATTCTTGATCACCCGATCGCGCTTGTTCTGCTCAGCTTTTTTATCCGACGTTACTTTTTTTAGATTACCCTCTGTTGCTTCCACAGCAAGACCGCGAGGATAGAGGAAATTACGTCCATATCCTTCGGCTACTGTAACGATATCACCCTTTTTACCAAGGCTTTTTACATCTTTTTGTAGAATAACTTTCAATGTTTAGACCTCCGTCTCATTACCTTTTTTTAATTTGCGAAAATCAAACCAGGTATCAAAAATACCGAAAAATGCAATGGCGATACTAAAGAAATTTCCCGATTGAATGATCAAAAAGATCAAAATGATCCTAAGAATCTTGTTCACATTATACGTATTCAAGTAAAACCAGATAATCGCGAATCCTTGGATAACAAACGCATAGAGAAAGAAGAAGTACAAGTTAATCGCAATTATATGCCAGATCTCACTTGTTGTATACAAAGAAAGAACAGAAAACGATAAGCCAAAAATAATCCCATAGACAAAATACCAGGGCCACTGCCAGGTGGAAAAGGGTGGAAGCCAAGGTATACTCGTATCCCCTAAGCGCCTTAAGATAAAGCGGATGACACCTAAATTGACTAACGTAAACAGAAACCCACCCATTACTAGGGATAATGGAATTGCGGTTCGTAATAGTTCCACCATTATGAGCACTTGCTCTTCGGACTCTGCGATCAATTCTGGGCTAAATCCCAAATCTTGATAGAATTCTAGACTTTGTGTTAGTCCTTTTTCCCACATTTCAAAGGCTAAGGTTAGCAAATTTTCGCCAAATAGTAGTGAGTACACAAAAATCTGCAACAAAAAAGTAATCACGGAAGATACTACCCCCACTAGTAGTAACTGGGCAAAATGAAACGATTCCCTTAAGCCCATACCTAGAGCAATACCAAGTACTCCAATAATCAGTACTTGTACGGAGAAGAGTAGGTTGCTAAGCGTAATTGCCACTAAAAAAGATGATGTTACAGAAACCAGAATTCCACTGCGTAAACCATGACGATACACTAGTATACCTAGGGGAACAGGCAAGATAAAACTCATAAAAGAAATGTAGCGCCCCATTAGCGCAATTAATACCGTAATAGCTGCTAGCATTGCTCCCTCTGTTAGAGCATGTGTGCGCAAACCCTCACCTCCATCGACTACTATTTCTGCATCGCTAATGTATAGTCCTTCTCCCAACTTTATCCGCTTACTTCTTTGAGTTCGTTAATAAAAAAAGAGCAGCATAGCTGCCCCGTTTATTACTCAATTGTGTACGGCATTAATGCCATATGTCGCGCCCGTTTAATTGCTGATGTTAACTGACGCTGATGAATTGCACAGTTACCAGAAATTCGTCGGGGTAAAATCTTACCTCGCTCTGTTACATATCTCCGTAACTTGTTGATCTCTTTATAATCAATTGCGCTGATTTTTTCAACGCAGAACGAACAGACCTTTCTCCGGCCTCTGCGACCTCTTTCTTTGGCCATTATCTCGCCTCCAAATCTCATAGATTAGAATGGAACATCATCAAATCCAGATTCGGGCGGACCAGCCTGATCCCTACTATTACTGTTATCACTAGTATCGCCATCACGGTCTCGACGGTCCAAGAAGCGGACTTGGTCAGCAACAATTTCGGCGGCTTTACGTCGAATACCATTTTGATCATCATACGACCGGATCTGCAAACGACCATCAACGGCAACTAATCGACCTTTATTTAGGTGATTTGCGCAAGTTTCTGCTTGTTTACGCCAGGTTACAATGTCAATAAAATCTGCTTCCCTCTCACCACCAGCTGTGGTAAAGGGACGATCAACGGCTAATGTAAAACTAGTCACAGCTATACCGTTTTGTGTATAGCGCAATTGTGGATCAGCGACTAAGCGCCCAATGAGGATAACTTTGTTCAACAAAACAACTCACTCCTTTGCTCATTCTTCTTCTTTTCGAACGAGCAGAAAACGCACAACTTCATCGGTAATTTTCAAGACACGGTCGACTTCAGTAGTCGCGTCGTTTCCTGCTTTAAAATCCATTACCACATAGAAGCCATCGGTGTTCTCGTTTACCTCATAAGCCAGTCTGCGCTTACCCCATTTTTCAACTTTTGCGATCTCACCATTTCTCGAAGTGATAATCGCACTAATTTTTTCTAGGACTCCTTCAATTGCTGTTTCATCTAAAGTTGATCGTAAAATCATCATCATTTCATAGGAACGCACCGTAGCTCACCTCCTCCCTATGGACATAGGCCCTAAGCTATCAACTTAGAGCAGGGCATGTTCATTATACCACTATGTTTGATAAAAAGTCAAACATTGAATCGAAATAAAACGACATCACCGCAAGCTATCGGATAATCTCGCCCTTCAATCCGCACAAGTCCCTGCTCACGAGCATTAGCTAAAGATCCTGCCATTAGTAGATTCGTACTCGAGACCACTTCCGCACGGATAAATCCTCGTTCCATATCACTATGGATCTTACCCGCAGCTTGTGGGGCTAGGGTGCCGTCGGGAACCAGCCATGCTCTAGTCTCTACTCCTTTAACGGTGTAGAAGGTGAGTAAACCTAATAGCTCCACACTAGCATGAATTAGGCGATGTACTCCAAATTCCGTGCACCCTAACTCCTGTAAGAAAGCATACGCTTCCTCAGCCGGCAACTCGGCGAATTCAGCTTCTAAGCCGGCAGCTATTGGAATTACTTCGCTGTGCTCCTTGCTTGCCTTGGCAACCAAGGGTGCTAACTTCTGCTTACTCTCTTCGCTGTTGCTATCGGTTTCGCTAATGTTTGCGACATAGAGTACAGGTTTATTCGTTAACAAGTGCAGATCAGTAGGGAATACACTCTCTTGGTTGCGAGCTGGAATACCCTGGTTTAAAAGGACTAAAATCTCATCCAGCTGCTGCATTTCCGCTTTATAGCGCGTTTCTCCTGTTTTTAATAAACGCTGCGTTTTTTCTTTGCGCGTTTCTACCGCTTGAATATCTGCAAGTAATAATTCAGTGTCGATAGTCTCCAGATCGGCTAGACCCCCTGTTTGACCTGGTGATAACGAAACGTTATCATCCTCAAAGAGTCTAACCACATGAATGATCGCATCCACCTCACGGATATGTGCTAAAAATTGATTGCCTAATCCATCTCCGCGACTTGCTCCCTTTACAAGACCGGCAATGTCGACAAAATGCATAACTGCGCCGGTTATAGTCTTCGGTTTCACAATTTTAGCGACATCAAGCAGCCGCTGATCGGGAATTGTTACCACGCCGACATTTGGTTCTATCGTACAAAAAGGATAATTGAGCGCGGGAACCGAAGACTTCGTTAGTGCATTAAAGAGTGTCGATTTCCCGACATTCGGTAATCCAATAATACCAATATAAAGTGACATAAACGCCTCCTACTCTACCAAAACAAGGGGTCTATCCCTCACAAAAGAGCCAGTACACCTATTAGGTAAACAGAGAGTAAAAACCCTCTATTTTAACGATAATCTTAAGCATACGATAGTATTTTTTTCAAGACAGCATCATTCTGTCGATTAATCTTCTCAAAGTCCATGTGAGGAGTGAACTTATCTTCTAACTGATCATGAATTACTTTCGCCTTCCGCAGCTGCTCAAAAGCTAAGTCTAGCAGCTCTTCGAAGAGAATGTGATTCTTATGGAGTGTTGGTTGGAATGCAGTCCGTTTTGCTTGGCATAGGCAATCATTCAAGTTGATCACAATCGCATGATCCGCTTCATAGATATGCGGAGGATACGATGAGATAATTGCAACATTTAACTTCGGTATCACCAGATGTTCTATGGATTCCGGTGCAATCGGGCAATGATAAGCCTCACTAGAGAGCCCACACTCCATGGCCCGTTGTGCTATTTTTGTAATCATTGTAGACTTGCCTGTTCCTGGTTCGCCTTTTAGAATATATTTACGTGTACAATTCTCTACAATACTATGCAACTCATTGACAGGACCTTGAGGGGTAATGCCCGATGCAAATAAGGAACGAATCTTCCCGACTGCAAGGCTAGACGTATAGTCCCCGAGAATCTCTTGGATTAAGTTTGTCGTTATACGATTGATCTTCCCAAAATCCATTGCATTTTTGGTGATATCTTGAATATCCTCATAAATACATTTGGCAGCACGCAAATACCGATAAGCACGGGGATAACAGGCTGAATTCGCCTTTGTCAAACGGATTATCTCTAAACGCTCCGCTTCAAGATTAGATGCATCCCAATACTGACCAAGATTAATGATTTCTTCCACACACCCTGGGTATTTTGGATCCATAACGTGCGGCGCTGTGCCATCAACAATCGCTACTTTAAGTTTGGGTACCACAATTCCATCTAACGATTGGGCGTCGGAGCTACAGTAGAATTCTTCGATATCATATCCAAGGATCAGTAGTTGTTGTGCTATCTTTTTCATAAAACTTGATTTTCCGGTGCCCGGGCCGCCTTTTAGAATGAACACTCGGTTTGCATCATCGTCAAAGATATTATGATAAAACGAGTAGAAACCCTGCGTAGTGTTGCCCCCTGCAAAAACTTTTTTAACTCGGCTCATCAAAGATCCCCTTTCATTCTGAGTCCACATCTTAATCTATGCACTCTAGCTGAAAAAGGTGCCAAATTTGCGCAAAAGCATTCCTTTCTTTAGTGCTTCGGTTTGTCCACTACTTCCTTCACCTGTTTTTCTATTTTGTGTCTAGGTACTAAAAGCACTCGCTCACAGGTGAAACATTTGATTCGCATATCTACCCCTGATTTTAGAACTTCCCAGCGATTGTCACCGCAAGGATGCACTTTCTTTAATATTAGTGTGGATCCCACATCAAACATTACTATCACCCCTTACAATTCATTATACATTGCGAATAGGTTTAGAGAAACAGTAATTTGGGAAATTTTTTCGTCTCTAAAAAAGAGGGGTTTCCCAGAGAGCAGCGAAAGGTAAACCGAACAAGTCAGAAAAAAACTGCCAAAAGAAAGGAAGATGTATTCTTGAAACCTGTAAAACTAATTGTTGTTGTACTTGCACTAACTCTTGTTTTGTCCCTTGGAGCCTTACAAACTTTAGCAAACAATGGGGACATTATTGCCCGAGTTAATGGAGTAGAAATTACGCAAGCTCAATTTTATGAAGCGTTAGAACGTGAAGCTGGGGCCTTTATTCTAAGTCAAATTATCCTTGATGAACTTATTTCGCAAAAACAAGTTGAGTATAATGTCTATGTCAACGACGATGAACTAACGGAAGTCTTATTTGAGATAATCGATCAATTAGGCGGAATAGAAGGTTTGCAAATGTTCTTGCAACAAAATCAAATCAATGAAGATCAACTCATTGAACAAGTTGAGTGGAATTTATTGATAAGCAAACTTACTAAGGCCGAAGTTATAGTCACAGATGAAGAGGTTGAAGCCTTTTTCAATGAAAACAAAGCCCAATTTGCTGTTAACGAGCAAGTAGAAGCAAGTCATATTCTCGTGGATTCGCAAGAAAAAGCAGATGAGATTCTAGCTTTGCTTGCAGATCAAAGTTTTGCAGCATTAGCAAGACAATACTCTGTTGATCCAGGTTCGGGTGCTAACGGTGGTTATTTAGGGGTATTTGGTCGTGGTATGATGGTGCCATCATTTGAAGATAAAGCCTTTTCTTTAAAACCTGACGAAATCGGAGTCGTCGAGAGTGACTTTGGCTTCCACATTATCCTCGTTATGGACCGGATAGAAGCACAAGAAGCCGATCTGGAAAACGCATGGGCTTCAGTGAAAGCCGCTTTACAAGAAACCAAAGCCGTAAGTCCTGGGAATTATTTGGACAAACTAATGAGTACCTCTGATGTGGAGATTCAATCTGAACGCTATCGCAGTATGCTTCTCTTTTAGTAAGTGTCGCTAAACGCCTTATGGACCAAAAGGTCCATAAGGCGTTTTTTAACTGTTTTCTTGCGTACTAAAACGCAATACCCGCTCTCGAGCTGCCCTAGTTTCATCTAAGCGACCGACTGGAGTCATACTTGGAGCGTTCTTAAAACTTTCTGCACTATCGATTGCCTCCTGGGCAATGCGTTGCATAAGAAAAATAAAGTGATCCAAAACCTCCTTGGACTCGGTCTCTGTGGGTTCCACCATAATGGCCTCCTCCACAATCAAAGGAAAGTAAATTGTTGGTGCATGAATGCCGTAATCTAGCATGCGTTTAGCCATATCTAGAGTAGAAACTCCGACTTTCTTTTGCCATTTTCCGGAGAGCACAAACTCGTGCATACATAAGCGGTCATAAGGGAGAGCGAAATATTCTTTGAGATGATGCATTAAATAATTCGCGTTTAGTACTGCATTTTCACTGACTGCGCGCAGTCCCGGATACCCATGAGTGCGAATGTAAGCGTACGCACGAACCAAGACGCCAAAATTGCCATAGAAGGACTTCATACGACCGATACTATGTACAGGCTTAACGAGTGCATAGCCATTCGATCCTTTTTCGATGATTGGATAGGGCAAAAATGGTGCCAACTCTTGTTTAACAACAATGGGTCCTGCCCCTGGTCCGCCTCCCCCATGCGGTGTTGAGAATGTTTTGTGAAGATTAAAATGGACAATGTCAAATCCCATGTCGCCAGGGCGTACGATCCCAAGAATTGCATTGGCGTTTGCTCCGTCATAGTACAATAGTCCACCAGCTGCATGTACTAAATCAGCGATCTCAATGATGTTTTCATCAAAGAGTCCTAATGTATTAGGATTGGTAAGCATTAGGCCGGCTGTTTTCGGTCCTAATAGACTCTTGAGGGCAGCTAAATCGACACCGCCCCGTTTATTAGAAACGACGGTTCGAACAGAAAATCCCGCCATCATAGCGCTTGCAGGGTTTGTTCCGTGCGCTGCATCGGGGATGATCATCTCTGTTCGTTGCTGATCTTCCCCATTCTGTTTGTGGAACGCCTTGATAATGAGGAGACCAGCCAATTCACCATGGGCTCCAGCTGCTGGTTGGAGTGTGGATTTGGCTAAACCCGAAATTTCCGCTAAATACGTATCAAGCTCGTACATCATCTCCAAGGCCCCATCTACCGTTGACGCGGGTTGGTAAGGATGAATCTGGCTAAATCCAGCTAGGGCTGCCATGTCTTCATGCACTCGTGGATTATACTTCATCGTGCATGATCCAAGCGGATAGAACCCGACATCGACACCGTGATTACGCCGTGATAGACCAGTAAAGTATCGCACTACCTCTAACTCACTCACCTCTGGTAACCGCGGTTCCTCAACGCGTAGATACGCTGGCGGAATTAACTCCTGTAGGGGAACCTCCGGCACATCAAGTTCTGCTATTGTATACCCTGTACGGCCTTTGATTGACTGCTCTAACAGTAATGGAATTTTAGTTTTTACTTCCACGAGCGTAACCCCCTAACAAGCTAGCAAACTCGTCTATCTCTTCCTTCGTACGAGCTTCGGTTACTGCCATTAGTACTGAGTCGGATAATTCATTGTAAAAATGATTTAAGGGAAGTCCACTTAAGTATCCTTGTTGTATCATATGGTCTTGGACATCCTGCCAATTCACCTCACCGGTAAAAGCAACCTCTTTAAAGAAAGGAGCACTAAAGCGTTGCCGAAACCCGACTTTTTCCATCACAGAACGTAAGTACGCTGTCTTTTGCAGACATTGGTAGGCAATCTGTTTTAGACCCGACTTTCCGACAAGTGATAGATAGATGGTTGCAACTAATGCATTTAATGCCTGATTTGTACAGATATTGGACGTCGCTTTTTCCCGACGAATATGTTGTTCTCTGGTTTGCAGGGTTAATACATACCCTCTATTTCCCTTAGCATCTGCTGTTTCACCCACAATACGTCCAGGCATTCTGCGAATTAATCCGCTACCCGAGACCGCAAAAAAACCTACAGATGGGCCACCATAGCTTATTGGATTACCAAGTACACCCCCATCACCCACAACAATGTCTGCCCCATACGCACCTGGTGATTTTAATAGACCTAAGCTAATGGGATCCACAGCCATAATCAGTAACCCCTGGTGTGATTTGATCCAACTTGCAATCGGATCAACGTCTTCAATACAACCAAAAAAGTTAGGTTGTTGGAGGACAACAGCTGCTAGTTCGGTGAGCCATGAT
Source organism: Limnochordia bacterium (assembly GCA_007116145.1). Classification (GTDB taxonomy): domain Bacteria; phylum Bacillota; class Limnochordia; order Darwinibacteriales; family DTU012; genus CSBR16-88. The sequence continues at coordinate 52,303 of SKJB01000050.1, forward strand.
TCTGTGGCTTCTGGTAATTGGACACATCCACTAGCAGAATCGTAAGGAAGCATAATAGTTTCAATATTCTGGCTTTCTAAATATATACGCACCACACTCGTCCATTCCGGATGAAGATTTTCGGGTAAGGCTACTTTGCTTCGGCGTGTTACATTACAGGCAAGCAAAGCAGCTTCTGCTAATGCTGTGGCACCATCATACATGGATGCATTTGCAACTTCCATGCCGGTTAATTCAGCAATTAGCGTCTGAAACTCAAAAATTGCTTGTAAAGTACCTTGGCTAATTTCTGCTTGATACGGAGTATATGCCGTTAGAAATTCCCCTCGTCCAGCTAGATGTGGAATGACACTTGGCCTTAGGTGATCATATGCACCAGCCCCGAGAAAACAAACCAATTGATCAAGTCCCATATTTTTTGCCGCTAAGCGCTGCATATGCTTAACCAGCTTGCTTTCTGCCAACGGAGAGGGTAAGTCTAATGGTTTCGCTAACAGCGATTTCGGTATATCAGAAAAGAGTTCGCTGATCGTACGAAACCCAATGGAATCTACCATGGCTAGCTGCTGTTCTTCGGTGTTGGGGATATAAGACACAGCTAAACCTCCTTCAAATAGATCTCATACTCCTGATCAGTCATTAGATTATCTACGTACTCCTCGTCTTGCGGTTCAACGGATACAATCCATCCCTGTCCATAACAGTCTTCATTAATCAATTCTGGACTGTCTTCGAGACGATCGTTTACAGCTACGATTGTCCCATCAATCGGAGCAATTATTTCAGATACAGCTTTAACCGATTCGACAACCGTAAACGGCTCACCTTGAATCAGTTGATCATCAAGCGAGGGTACCTCTACGAATACAACATCACCGAGCTTGTCTTGGGCAAAATCAGTAATCCCTATTTTAATACTTGCACCTTCACACTTAACCCACTCATGATCTTTACTATACAAAAGCCCTTTCGCTACTTGCACATTAAACACTCCTATCGTCGTTTATTGTTTTGGACAATCCGTCCCTTTATAACCTTTGCGGCAACGAAATCGCTGCGGATCTTAATGTAAACCTGACTGCCGGAAACTGCATATGCGGTCTGCACATAGCCTAGTGCAATACCCTTACCCTTCATTGGTGAAATCGACCCACTAGAAACCTGACCGATTACCGTTTCCCCATCGGTAATCGGGTATCCTGCGCGGGGAATACCTCGTCCTTGGAGTTCTAATCCGACTAATCGGCGTTTAATACCTTGCTTCTTTTGTGCTAATAGACTCTTCTTACCGAAGAAGTTTGCCTTAGAAAACTTCACAAAACGCTCAAGGCCCGCCTCTAAAGGTGTCGTCTCCTCTGTGATTTCATTGCCATACAGAGGCATTCCCATCTCAAGACGCAAAGTATCACGGGCCCCTAAACCAATAGGCGCGATGGCAAATTCCGCTCCATTCACAAGGAGCTCCACCCACAATGCAGGAGCATCCACATGGGCAAGATAGAGTTCAAACCCATCCTCGCCTGTGTATCCAGTGCGTGATACCCGGATCTGTACTCCACCCCAATCCACATCACAAAAACCATAATAGGCTAAGTGGCTAAAGGGTTGTTGTAAGGTCTTCTCCAATACTGCTAAAGAGTTCGGTCCTTGAATCGCAATGAGCGCAGTCGCTAAAGTGATGTTGCGTATCTGAATATCCCCACTGGTATGTTCGATAATCCATTGATAATCCTTCGTAGTATTGCTGGCATTGACCACTAAATAGAGTCCCTCGGGAATACGATACACAAGAATATCATCGATAATTCCACCACTCTTTGTTAATAAAAAGTTATATTGAATCTGTCCTGGTGCTAACACACTGATATCGTTAGCAACTAAAGCATTCATTGCAGTCACCCCATCACTACCAGTAACAAGCAGTTCTCCCATGTGCGACAAATCGAAAATACCAACGGATTCACGCACACACCGATGTTCAGCCATGATGCTCGTATATTCCATAGGCATCGTCCAACCATGGAAATCAACCATTTTAGCATGGAGTGCAAGGTGTTCCTGATATAACGACGTATGTACCAACGTATGTACCAACGTATCCCTCCTTACGAGAAATTGTGTTCTTATGTCACCAAACCCCGCGCTAACGTATAGTATGTGAGAGACAGCAATTACTTTAGAGGGGGGACGGTATGCTTACTCTAGTTAAATCTTTTCTAGACCCCATATTAAGAGCACAGAAGAGAACAATTATTCTCATTTGGAAGCCGGTTAAGAAACATTAGCTTCATCATTCACCCGCTTTAGAAGACGTAGGCCCTCAGTGATATACACTGGGGTCTTTGTTATCTGTGGTTGGTTTTCCACAGAAACTATAGTTATCCCCAAAAGCTGTAGATAACTTGTGCATAACTCAATCACAAACTCCTTATTTATTACTTCGACCTTATCTCGTATTCTCCTGCGATAAAAGGAAGTCTGCACATACCCGAAAATCTATATTACGCACTGGTTTTCATCAGTTGCGAGTAATTAGATATATCCGATACATCAGATAGACTCCAATATACCCAAAGAGTGGGTAGGCAACCTTAATTAAGTAGACAAATCCCATATTCGATGCGAGGGAAGCGGTGCCTACTAAGACAATACAAACTAGCGGATTTGGTAGTGTCAGCATTTGCCTTACTCGCATGGAAAGAGCCAGTGTGTTCGCAATTGCGGTTGTATACATGGCACACCAAAGAATCAGACCGTAAACAGCACCAATCCAACCGCTCCACCGGTTTGCTAACATAAGCATAGGAATCGGTTGAAAGAGCGTTAACGGGCTAGTACTCCACAACGCGAAGATTGTCACACTTAGTAACAATCCTAAAACCGCTCCTCCAAGACCGCCCCCTATTTTCGCTTGACGACCAGAAGGTAACACAGGGCCGACACCTGCAAAGATAGTAAGAGCAAAACCTAGGTTGTAACCGGCATATAGCAACCCATAGAGAGGTCCCATAACCACAGACTCCGTGGGCACAATGACTGTCTCTATGCATATTGTGCGGACTCCTATCAGCATCATAATGAGCACCAGAGGACCAGTCATCCAACTACTGACCGCCATCACCTTTCCTGGTCCCTGCATGAGCACAAGCAGAACTAGACTAGCCGTTATATATCTTCCCCCTTCTATGCTTAGCAAATGCAGTATGGCCTCGTTGCTCCCTGCTAGCATGATCGCTAGACCTGCAAATAGGAAGAATCCTAGTGCGACGTCTAGGTAGGGTGCACCTACTTTCGTCAACTGTTGCAAGACTTGAAGATAGCTCGTTGTGTTATGAACTGCACAGTAATTTACAATCCTCATCCCAAATATACTAAGGAGACTCGTAGCAATTAGTAAACCGATAAGACCACTCCAACCAAAGACAGCAAAGAACTGTACAGCTTCCTGTCCTGATGCAAAACCAGCACCGATCATTGAAACTATGTATAAAGAGGCTATTTTCCAAACCACATCCATCCCTCCCCCACATGATTATGAGAGAAGCGACCAAAGAATTCATCACAAACACATATTATACCATCACTCTGCGTATAATACACAAGACATGTTTTCGAAAAGAATCGTGCCCGAATTGTTTGTTAGGGGGAAGTTACATTATGCTCACAAAAGCAAAAGCTCCAATCGCTCGTCTTCACATGGACGAACCTTTTGCATCAGAGTCATTAGCGTTGGCTATGACTGGTGCATTTCAACAAACTAGTTTGGTTGTCGTATGTGTCGGTACAGACCGTTCTACAGGCGACTCATTAGGTCCACTTATTGGTAGCCGACTCATGGCAGATCCGCGTTCAAATATCACCGTATATGGAACACTCGATGAACCTGTTCATGCACTTAATCTCGATCAGTATGTTAACCAGATTAAAAAAGACCACCCCAACAGTACTACCCTGGCCATCGATGCCTGTCTAGGGCGATCAGAAAACGTAGGCTTTATCTCTTTGAAGGAAGGACCATTGAAACCGGGAACCGGAGTGAATAAAACGTTGCCAAACATTGGGGATTATCATCTTGTCGGTATTGTTAATGTGGGAGGACTCATGGAGTACTTTGTCTTACAAAACACAAGACTAAGTTTAGTCATGAAGATGAGTGACGTTATTTACGAAGGAATCAAATTGAGTTTTCAAGAGTGGAAAACCAGACCAAGCCGGGTGGGCGAATCTGCTATACCCTAACGCATGGATGATTGTTGCCCTAGATAGAAATACGTGTTCCACGTGGAACACGTATTTCTATCTCACCACATTTTTCATTCTTTGCAAAAACGAATGGAATATTGCTGGTTGTTTCTTTTCAGCCACGTGACCAATAAATTGATCCGCCAGCCTTTGAATACACTTGCTACTGCCACTGCGGGGAGAACGGAGCAGTAAAGGTTCTTGCAACATTAGCGATCTGCGGACTGCGCTATCGTCATAAATAAAGCCTGCGTACTCAATATCTGTATGCAAAAACTTCTTAGCCGCGAACTGGACTTTCTCTGCGACTCGGAGAGCTTCTTGCTCCGACTCTACACGATTAACAACAAGCTTCAAATCTGATCTACCGTGCTCCTTAACCAACACTTTCAACAATGCATAAGCATCTGTTAATGCGTGAGGTTCAGGCGTCGTAATGATATAACCCATTCCTGCAGCGGCCACGAAATTGGTAACATTACGGGACAGGCCTGCTGGAGTGTCGATAATCATGATATCAATGTACTCGGACAATGAGTCAAACCCTAGTGCTAGACGATTATACTCCACATCCCCCAACTCAGTCAACTGCTGAATGCCCGAACATCCAGGCAAAATCTTAATGCCCTTTGGTCCTTCAAGAATAGTGTCTAGCAGATCCATCTGACCAGAGATAACATGGGCTATGTTATAACGTGGTGCCAAATTGAGCACTACATCAACATTCGCTGTTCCCAAATCACCATCGAGAATACAGACACACATTCCTCGTTGGGCGAGTGCTAGGGCCATGTTCACTGTAAAGGTGGTTTTTCCTACCCCTCCTTTGCCCGACGCTACTGCAAACAACCTCATATTATTCTTAGGTTCATAACTCCCCAAGTCAAACATTTCCTCTTGAATGGCTTGTAATACAAGGCAACGATGATCACCATTAACTCTGTCTATAACCGTACACTCTAGTTTCGTATCTTCTTCATCATTTTTATGTATGGTTACTCGAATACCAACCGGAATAAATACGAGTTTTCCGTTGTCCATGGGAAACGTTATATGAATAATAGCCTTTGCGGGATTGCTTGCAATAACCGTGGTTGGATACACCCCTTTGACAACATAGGACTCAACCCGAAGTTCTATCGCAGTTCCCGGTTTCCATGGTAACTCAGTGCGTTCGTAGCGATTTCCAATCATTACCATTCCCCCATCGTTTAACCTCTCATAAACTCAAGGATTCGTTCAAGCTCCTCGTCCGAATAGTACTCAATTTGAATCTTTCCTTTGCCTTTCCGATAATCAAGCTTCACTTTTGTCCCTAAAACGCGTTGCAACTCATCTTGTAAACCCTGAACTTCTGGGGTTTTACTCAAACTTGTTCCACGTGGAACACTCTGCTTTGCTTTAAGCAGTTTTTCTAGCTGACGCACAGAGAGATCCTCACTGATAACTCGTTCTGCTAGCACTTGTCGTTCTGCTCTGCTCTCTACAGAGAGGAGTACTTTTGCATGTCCTGTACTTAATTTTCCACTGATGACACACTGTTTCACTTTACTATCCAAACCTAACAAACGTAGTGAATTAGCCACCGATGACCGTTTCTTACCAACAGAATACGCAACTTCCTCCTGGGTAAGAGCAAACTCTTCAATAAGTCTTTGATACCCTTCGGCTTCCTCTATTGCATTTAGATCCTCCCGTTGCAAGTTCTCGATCAGTGCTATTTCCATCATCTCTTTATCTGTTAGCTCGCGAACCACTGCTGGAATTGTCGCTATATCAGCCAACGTACAAGCTCGCCAACGTCTCTCGCCCACTACTATCTCATAGGTATTGCCCTTACTGCGCACGATAATTGGTTCTAATACCCCATACTGACGAATTGATGCCGCAAGTTGCTCTAATTTCTCTTCGTCAAAGTGTTTGCGAGGTTGAAAGGGATTAGCGGTAATCATTTTTGTCTTAAGTTCTTCCACTCCTGACTGATTTCCTTCCTCCGCTTGCGGAATCAGTGAACGTAAACCCTTACCCAAAGCTTGTCTACTCAAGCGCTAAAACCTCCTCCGCTAAACTTCTATATGCTAAAGCCCCTTTGGATTTATCATCATAGATGGCTATGGGTTGTCCAAAACTCGGTGCTTCACTCAGGCGAATATTTCTTGGAATAATGGACTCATACACTTTCACTTGCGATTGAAAGTAGTTTTTTACATCCTGAATGACCTGTTGTGAGAGGTTTGTGCGGGCATCAAACATTGTCATTACGACGCCCTCCCACTCTAATTCAGGGTTTAAATGCTCTTGTACCATGGCAATTGTGCTTACTAATTGACTTAAACCTTCTAAAGCATAGTATTCACACTGAATCGGTACAATCACCGAATTTGATGCACTCAATCCATTTATCGTCAATAAACCGAGCGATGGTGGTGCATCGGTTAAAATATAATCATAACGACTAGCTACACTATCCAAAGCTTTCTTCAATCGAAATTCACGAGAAATCGTGGAGACTAATTCAATCTCTGCTCCTGCTAGTTCGATTGTGGCTGGAGCAATGTGAAATCGATCAATCTCTGTTTCAAGGATGATCCGCTCAAGGCGCTCTCCCTCAATAAGGACTGAATACATACATCGGTTAATCTGACTCTTGTCCACACCAACCCCACTCGATGCATTACCCTGAGGGTCAATATCGACTAATAGTACCCGCTGTCCGGCTAATGCTAAATATGCACCCAAGTTAACTGCTGTTGTACTCTTACCAACACCACCTTTTTGATTCACTATGGAGATTACCTTTGCCATTATTGTCCCCCCTTTTTCGGTTTGCGAATAACTACACTCACTTTATAATACTCTTCTTCCTCTTCCTCGAGATAATCAACTGTAAGCCCACTTTCTGTAAGGCAATCGGTCAATTCTTTCAAACTATTCGTAAACAGTCTAATATCCTTAAAAACGATCTTCCGGTTACTGCGTTGCGGTTCCTTCGGCAACTTCTTCTCATTGATTTTTTCAACAAGAGTCTCAGTCTGTGCTACATTGAGGCTCTTATCTGCAATTTCCTTGATGAGAGCTAATCTTTCTTCCTGAGAATCTACCTTAAGCAACGCACGAGCATGACGTGCACTAAGGCTATGCTCTGAAATTGCTGCTCGTTCTACGGTACTTAACTTCAATAATCTCAGTCGATTTGCAATACTTGATTGACTCTTTCCCAACTTTTTTGCTAATTCCTCTTGTTTTAATTCAAATTCTTCTAACAGTCGGTAATACCCTTCTGCTTCCTCAAAAAAATGCAAATCTCGACGCTGCAGATTCTCAATTAGAGCTAGTTCAGCCGATGCTTTATCGGTTACCTGTTTAATAATTGCAGGAACTGATGTCCAACCCAGTAGTTTACAGGCTCTTAAACGTCTTTCTCCAACTATTAGCTGATAATTATCTTCAAACTCTCGAACAATTACTGGATGGAGAATACCGTGCTCACTGATGGATTGGGCTAATTCATCGAGTCCCTCGCTATCAAACTCACTGCGTGGTTGATACGGATTGGTCTGGATTCTTTCAATACCGATCGATTGAACTTCCTCTCTCCATCTTTCACTGTGGGATTCACTTTCATCCAAAGATTTACCTTTTGCCCGTAACATATCGGTTAGCTTCATCGTTGTCACCACCTATAACTCTTCTTGCTTGTGTAATTCGTTACTGTATACTAGGCTTCCTTCTGTGCAACAAAAAAAGCAAGCGTCTCCCTTACCTTTTACTTCTACCTACAAAGGTTGCTTGCTTGGAGTACCAGCTTTACGAGGATATTGATTGGGAGTTTCGTGTATCTTCTCATATACAATGACGGAGCGCTGTCCCATCCCAAATGGAAGTTCATAGACATAAGTCTCCGCCACTATTGCTCCTAAAAGCTCACAACTGCGTTTGCTTGCTTCTAACTCTGCTTCGATATCCCCACTTTTTAGTGCAATAAAAGTGCCCTTCTGCTTGATATAAGGAATACAATATTCCAGTAAAACAGGAAGCCCAGCCACAGCGCGGGCGATACCCCAATCAAAACCCTGTCTATAAGTACTCTTTTTGGCAATTTCTTCGGCACGCCCATGAATACCCGCTGTATTATCAACCCCAACCTGGGTACAGCTATTTTGGATAAACTTAATTCTTTTTTCTAAACTATCTAATAATGTTAGTTTTGCAGAGGGATAATACACGGCAAGTGCTATCCCTGGAAAGCCAGGACCCGTACCTATATCGATCCCTCGACCCTGACTGAAATCTCTAACCTTTGTACACAAAAGTGAATCGACATAGTGTTTAATGGCAAACTCCTTCGGTTCGACAATCCGGGTTAAATTCATGGCTTTATTCGTTTCAATCACTAATTCTGCATACTGAACAAGTTTGGTCACCTGTTCTTCGCTAATTGTGATACTTACTGCCTCGCATCCCTTGATTAACCACTCACGTAGCTCTACTCCAAACATATCTGCACCCCTATTCTCTAACCAAATTCGCCTGTAGCTGCTGCAAATGAATCATCAATACTGAAATATCTGCTGGCGATACTCCTGAAATCCGCGATGCCTGTCCTAGAGTCAATGGTTGATGTCTAGCTAATTTTTCCTGTGCTTCCCGTGAAAGTCCGTGAATCTGGGCATAGTTAAGCGGTGGCAACGCCCGCTCCTCCACCCTGCGAAACCGCTCAATTGCTCCAAGCTGTTTTTTTAAATACCCTGCATACTTTATGCTAATGGCTACAGCATCATGAACTTCCTTCGTCAACTTCGGCACTGTGGCAAAACGCGCAAGATCGAAATAGCTAATTTCTGGTCGTCTTAATAACTCTGCCAAACTTGCTCCATGCCCTAATGGAGCCGAATCTAGGGCTACCAACGCCTCATTCACAGCACTAGTTGCTCCGATCTGGGTTTTTTCTAATCGATCCACTTCTTGCCCGATCTGATGCCACTTCTCTTGAAATCCTTGGAAGCGCTCTTCACTGATCAAGCCTAATTGATGTCCTATTTCAGTCAAGCGCTGATCTGCGTTGTCTTGTCGCAAAAACAGGCGATATTCTGCCCTCGATGTCATCATCCGGTAGGGCTCCTGTGTGCCTTTAATCACTAAATCATCAATAAGCACCCCAATATAGGCTTGGGAGCGATCTAATGTTACTAGTGGTTTATTCTGAGCAAACAATGCGGCATTAATCCCTGCAATTAGCCCTTGGGCTGCAGCTTCCTCGTAGCCTGATGTGCCATTAATTTGGCCCGCTGCAAACAAGCCAGCAATAGACTTAACCTGCAGATAGCTATTTAAAGCTAAAGGATCAAGACAGTCATACTCAATAGCATATCCCGCTCGCATTATTTCGACATTTCGTAGTCCTGGGATAGTCTGTAAAAACTCTAATTGCACATCCACCGGGAGCGATGTCGACAAACCTGATAGATAACCCTCTGCTGTATTCCAGCCTTCTGGCTCCACGAATACTTGGTGTCCTTTGCGATCGGGGAACTGAACGATCTTGCTCTCAATCGACGGACAATACCGTGGTCCAACTCCTTTTATGGCTCCACTATACATGGCGGATCGCTGCAAATTTTCTTGGATTACTCGATGGGATTCCTCATTGGTATATGTGAGCCAGCAAGGAACTTGCTCCACATCATACCCTTTTGTCTCAAAGGAAAACCCATAGAAAAACTCATTACCTGGTTGAATCGTCATCTCTTTATAATCTAATGACTGTAAATTCACTCTCGGTGGAGTGCCCGTTTTAAACCGCACCAAAGGCAACCATCTTTCTAAATCTTCACCTAAAGCCTGGGCTGGGTGCTGTCCTTGAGGGCCTGAAGCATAGCTATAGTCTCCGATAAAAATCTGTGATCGGAGATAGGTACCTGTAGCCAAGATCACTGTTTTTGCGAGAATCTGTTCCCCGCGTATTGAAACACCCTCTACAACACCATCATGAACAAGAAGAGCGTCCACTATGCCTTCCTTCAATGCGAGTCCTGGTGTTAGCTCCAAAACTTCCTTCATCCGTCTCTGGTATAACTTACGATCTGCCTGTGCACGCAATGCCTGAACGGCGGGACCTTTGCGAGTGTTTAACATGCGCATCTGCATAAGAGTAGCATCAATATTACGACCCATCTCACCACCTAAAGCATCTATCTCGCGCACGAGATTTGCCTTAGCTGGCCCTCCGATAGAAGGATTACATGGCATCAATGCTACATTATCAATATTCATGGTTAAGAGCAAAACTTCTTGGTTCATCCGGGCTGCAGCCAAAGCAGCCTCGCAACCTGCATGTCCAGCTCCGATAACAATGACATCAAATCGCTCACTTCTAGGCTGATACATGCTCTCCAGCTCCCTTCAAAAACACTAATAGAACCCCAATATCTGCTGGTGATACCCCTGCAATACGTGCTGCTTGGCCTAATGATATGGGTAGAATGGCTTGTAATCGCTCTTTGGCTTCTGTGCGTAATCCAGAAATTGCTTGATAATTCATGTTCACTGGTATACGAATCTCTTCTAACTTTGAAAATTCAGCAACCTGACGTGCTTGCCTTTCAATATATCCGCAAAATTTACACTCTATTTCTACTTGAGCGATGATATCAGGCTCCAAATCGGGTAGTGTGGTCAATCGATCCAGTTTGTGAAAGGTTAACTCTGGTCGTTGTAATATCTCGTGAAGGCTAACACTCTTTTTCAAGTCTCCAGATCCTAGGTCTGTGAGAATCTTACGCACCTGTGTGGTGGGGGAAATTTGCGTTTGCTTTAACCAATCCAATGTTGCGTTGATGCATTTTTGCTTCTCACACAGTGTGCGATACCTTTGTTCATCGACTAATCCTATCTGGTACCCGATAGCGCGCAAGCGTAAATCTGCATTATCCTGCCGTAGTATTAATCGGTACTCCGCACGTGAAGTCATCATGCGATACGGTTCCTCCGTACCCTTGGTAACAAGATCATCAATGAGAACTCCAATATAAGCCTGTGCTCGGCTTAACACTAGACTATTTTGCCCTAAACAACGCTTGGCTGCATTAATGCCTGCTATTAAACCTTGTGCTGCAGCCTCTTCATAACCGGATGTTCCATTAATCTGGCCTGCTGTAAATAAACCCTCAATAACCTTTGATGCAAGGCTTGATTTAATTTGTGAGGGAATAATATAGTCATACTCGACTGCATACCCTGGGCGCATTATCTGTGCCTGCTCAAGACCGGGAATCGAACGCACAATCTGTTCCTGCACATCTTCGGGCATTCCTGTTGTTAGACCCAGACAATACATCTCTTTTGTGTATCTGCCTTCTGGCTCTACAAAAATCTGATGATTCAACGTATCAGGAAAACGTAATACCTTTCGGTCGATAGAGGGGCAAAAACGCGGTCCTTTTCCAGCTACCGATCCTGTTTGTATGGGAGATCGATGCAAATTATCTCTAATAACTTTAATTGTCTTATCGGTGGTATTCGTCACCCAACAGGGCAATTGCCCTCTTCCATCTGGTAATGTGTCAAAGGAAAAACATAAATTCTGGTCACAACCTGGCTGTTTTTCAACCTTCGTGTAATCAATGCTGTCAGCATGAATACGCGGCGGTGTTGCTGTTTGAAATCGTGCCAATTGAATACCATGCCTCTCTAAACTTTCGGATAGCTCATCAGAACTAGGTTCACCTTGTCGACCTCCGGGATATCGTACATCACCAATCACTAAGATTCCCCGTAAGAAAGTGCCTGTTGCCACGACTACGGTTTTACTGCGAAGACGCATCCCACTCTTTAGTATTACACCACGAATCTCTTGATCCTCTACTAATAGCTCGGTGACGAGTCCTTGCTTAATCTCTAGGTTGGATTGGTTCTGTAAGCTTTGGATCATTTCCTGCTGGTACTTTTTCTTATCTGCTTGAGCACGTAGAGCATGAACGGCCGGTCCACGACTCAAATTTAACATCCGGATATTCAAAAAAGAGTGGTCTATGGTTTTAGCCATTTCTCCACCTAAAGCATCAATTTCTCGCACTAAATGACTTTTGGCCGCTGGTCCACCAATTGCGGGGTTGCATGACATCTGGGCGATGCTATCTAAATTCATGGTAATCATTAATGTCTTACACCCAAGACGCGCCGAGGCGAGAGCAGCCTCACATCCAGCATGTCCTGCTCCGATCACGATGACTTGGTACTGGGTATCCATGGAGTCGTCGCCTACTTTCCAATGCAAAATTTAGCAAAGATCCTATCTACAATATTTTCACGTACTACTTCACCAGTAATTTCACCGAGCTGCTCTAAGGCGCCCTGCAATCCTACTGCAATTAAATCTATCGGGAAACTTGCTTGCCACGTCTCATAGGCCTGGACAAGATCCTTTTCTGCTTCCACTAGCGCTTGCTTATGGCGACTGCGCGTCACAATAGCCCCTTCTAGCTGTGGCTGCAGAAATCCGCCCTTTACTAATCCTATAATAGTAGCAATCAGTGGGTCAAGACTCTGTGTGGTTAAAGATATTTCCACAATAGGAGATTGATCCCTAATGGGCAAGTCCTTACCCGTCCATCGCATAGGCAAATCTACTTTGTTAATAATAATTACACGGGCTGATTTACCCGTCTTCTCTAATAATTGAAAGTCCTCAGCTGTCAATGGCTGACTACTGTCTAAAACATGTAACACAAGATCGGCCTGCTCTATAACGCTTAAAGCCTTTTTCACTCCAAGCTGTTCCACAACATCATCGGATTCACGTATACCAGCTGTATCTAGTAGTCGAAACGGCATACCAGCGAGGTTTAAGACTTCTTCAATCACATCCCGCGTCGTTCCTGGAATATCTGTAACCAACGCGCGATTTTCGTTCAATAAGCGGTTTAATAAGCTCGATTTTCCGACATTCGGCTTACCGCTAATCACTGTTTTTAACCCTTCGCGCAATACCTTACCATCACTAGCAGTGGCAATCAGTTGTCGGATATCTGCAATAGTCTTCGCTAATATCTCCCCCATTTCCTGCGATTCTACCTCAGGAATATCATCTTCGGGAAAGTCAATAGCTGCTTCAATGCGTACCACGATATCGAATAACTGCTCACGTATGCCCTGAATTCTTTGGCGTAAACTTCCTTCTAATTGTTGGACCGCTAAATCCAGGCCCGTATCCGTTTTTGCCCGTATGATATCGATAACGGCTTCTGCTTGGGTTAAGTCAATTCGTCCGTTTAAGAACGCACGTTTGGTAAATTCTCCCGCTTCAGCTAATTTTGCGCCGTGGGCCATGACTAATTCTAATATTTTTTGTAAAACCACAACCCCACCATGACTCTGCAACTCGACCACATCCTCACCTGTAAAAGAATGTGGTCCACGCATTACAAGGACAATCGCTTCATCAATAATTCTTCCTTGTTGATCAATGATATGACCATATCGTGCCCGATACGTCAAGGTTCTTTTCAAACTGCTACCTTTTCTAGGTTGAAATACTTGATTAGCAATGCGTATAGATTCCTTGCCACTCAGACGTACAATTCCAATCCCCGCTTCTCCAAGGGCTGTTGCAATAGCTACTATTGTGTGATCAAACATAATTCTCCGCCTATCTATTTTAGAGTCTAAATAAAACGAGCGTACCAATGGCACGCTCCCCACGACTATTTTTTCGGTAGGATAATAACTCTACGAAAGGGATCCCGTCCCTCGCTGTGCGTTTCAATTCCATCTTGGCCTTGCAATTCACTGTGTACCACTCTGCGTTCTAGAGCATTCATGGGATCAAGAGCAATACGCCGACCTGTGGCACGCACTTTAGCAGCTAACCGTTGTGCTAAGGCTTTTAGTGTTTCTTCCCGTCGACTACGATACCCTTCGATATCAATAATAACTCTAACCCATTCTCCACCTTCACGATTTGTCACTGTGCTGATCAAATACTGAAGTGCATCTAGAGTTTGCCCTCTTCGCCCTATTAATAAACCCAAATTATCACCGCTTAAATCCAGTGCAATGTTACCTTCATCCTGTACTTTAACGGTACAATCGGCGTTAATGTCCATGTGCTCCAGTAACTTTACCACATACTCAGTAGCAATACGGGTTTTCCATTTTATGGTTGGTTTATGTTCTAAGCGCACTCTAGCTGATTTTGAACCGATAAAACCAAAAATCCCTTTTGATCCTTCTTCAAGTACCGATATATCAACTTCGTCCATTGTTGTATCAAGTTTAGTTAGTCCTTCTTGTACCGCCTCATCGACAGAACGAGCTACTATCTCTACGGATTTCATTTCGCTTGACCCCCTTGTCCAGGTACGGGATAATTCTTTGCGATCCAGGCTTGCTGTCCAATTGAAAATAGATTACTAACCACCCAATATAGTACGAGTCCAGCAGGAAAATTAATACTAAAAACTCCAATCATCACTGGCATGATATATAGCATAGACTTCTGTGAAGGATCTGTTGAGGTCATTTTTGTTTGTATAAAGGTGGTTGCAGCTGCTAACAATGGTAAAACGTAATACGGATCGGATTGACTAAGATCCCAAATACCTAAAAATTGAGTCGCAGCGCCTTCTGGTATATCTTGTAAAACTCGAAAAAATGCGAATAAAACAGGGAGTTGGAGTAACATCGGAAAACAACCGCCTAAAGGGTTAACTTTGTTTTCTTTATACAGCTCCATCGACCGCTGTTGATATTCTTTCGGATCGTCTTTATACTTCTCTTTAAGTTCCGTCATTTTCGGTTGTAAAACCTTCATAGCTGCCATGCTCTTGGTTTGGGTTAAGGTTAAGGGATATAATAATAAACGAATGAAAATAG
This sequence comes from Limnochordia bacterium, assembly GCA_007116145.1. Classification (GTDB taxonomy): domain Bacteria; phylum Bacillota; class Limnochordia; order Darwinibacteriales; family DTU012; genus CSBR16-88. Next base: position 67,417 of record SKJB01000050.1, read on the forward strand.
TAACCAGAATAATAGCTAATCCATAGCTATTAGTAATACCCACCACATACTGAATGAGCCAATCTAACCCTCCGGCGAGATAATTAATAATACCCAATAGTGTATCCTCCTCTTAATCAGTTACGGAACCGGATCATACCCTCCCGGGTGCCATGGATGACACCGACAAATACGCCGTACTCCAAAAATTAGACCTTTCAACCCATAACGCTGCAATGCCTGTCGTGTATATTCCGAACAACTAGGATAAAATCTGCAGGATGGGGGGATTAAAGGTGATACTAATCGTTGATAAACTCTAATCAGAAATAGAAATAGCTTTAACACTATTTGCATCACCACCATATTCTACCTTAATAATCTTGATCCCTTTAATATCTTACGTAAATCAGCCTGTAATTGCCAAAAGGTTGCATTCTTACTACTAGCCTTAGCCCCAATAACTATATGAAAACCATGAGGCAATTGATCAATCAATGTATTCATTACTTCGCGTAACTTGCGTTTCACTCGATTACGAGTCACTGCGTTACCGACCTTCTTACTGACAGATAGTCCCACTTTCACTTGGTCACAATCCTGAGGAATATAGTGTAATGCTACATATTTACCGAACACCACTTTTCCCTGCTGATAAACGGTCCGATATTCGCCTAGCCGGGTTATGCGTTCGTACTTCACAAAAAGACCCCCCAAAAATTTACGCAACCAAGATTAGCATCAAACGAGAAAGACCCGTTACCGGGTCACCTGCTTATGCACTGAGACGCTTTCGACCTTTCTTGCGCCGTGCAGCCACTACTCGTCGACCCCCAACTGTACGCATCCGCGATAAAAAACCATGATTCTTCTTGCGCTTGCGGTTGTTTGGTTGAAATGTTCTCTTCACTTTAAAAAACCCCCTTCCGCGTCTGAGACTTCGACAGACATCAACTATTTTATCCTACTTCTACGAATACTGTCAACCCTGTTGAAATCTAATTACTCGAATTCACCAAGAATACTACTTTTCCACATCATTCATAGCATTTATCCACAACATCGTTGATAAACCGCATATTTTTTGATCAAGGAACCGAATTCGCTTTAGAATCGGCATTAATTATCCACACCATGTACATAACTCTGTGGATAGTTCGAGCGCATGTTAGTTGTGGATAATTATCGTCCGTTATGATTCACATTCAAAGTAAAATTACTTTTTACAAATAACAAATGAAATTTAAGTGAGAGTCTTCGGCTGTGGATGAAATTGTGAATTATGTGGGCATCAATTAAAGAATACCGTGTTATTCCTATGGATAACTCAATTTGTGGATATCTTGTTAGTTTTGTGGATAAACTTGCCTATTATCCATGATTATGGCTTTGCAGTCTGATTGTTTCTGTGGGTAACTCTGTAGATTTCTTGGTTAATAATTGTCCCCATATAAAATACTGTGGATTAATTAAATCGAAAAAGAAGGAACTGAGCTCTTATACACAGAATTTGATAGGGCAATGTTATTTAGGAGGATTAGTATTAATGGCGCATTTAAGTACTATTTGGAATGATGTTCTTAGTTTAATGGCTCATGAAGTTGCCAAGCCATCCTTTGATACCTGGCTTAAGCAAACAAAACCAAGTCACATAGAGGGGACAACCCTCTTTATTGAAGTGCCTAATGAAATAACCCGTGATTGGGTAGAAGCGCGTTATGCATTAGCCTTACGAAAAACTCTACGCCACATAACGAATCACGAGTGGGATCTCCGATTCACACTATCCTCTAACTCTTCTGTGCGACAACCAGATTCTGAATTGCACTATCCAGAACATGCGGAGAAAAATGTCACAAAAAACGAGTTTCAGTTACAGAAAAACCGGGATAAGACAGCTACCATCTTGCTTAATCCAAAGTATACTTTTGATACATTTGTGGTTGGAAATTCGAATCGCTTCGCCCATGCAGCTTCTTTAGCTGTTGCAGAATCTCCAGCTAAAGCCTATAATCCTCTTTTCCTCTATGGCGGAGTGGGTTTAGGGAAAACCCATCTGATGCATGCAATCAGTCATCACGCCTTAGAACAGAATCCAAATCTCCAAATAATATATGTCACCTCGGAAACCTTCACAAATGATCTAATTAATGCAATTGGGAAAAAAACCATGATTGAATTTCGCAACAAATATCGAAATGCTGATATATTACTCATTGATGACATTCAATTTGTTGCTGGAAAAGAATCCACTCAAGAAGAGTTTTTCCACACTTTTAATGCATTATATGAAGCCAATAAACAACTCATAATCTCATCGGATCGTCCTCCAAAAGAGATACCGACCCTAGAAGAAAGATTGCGTAGTCGTTTTGAATGGGGGTTAACAACAGATATTCAAGCTCCTGATCTAGAAACACGCATTGCTATTCTCCAAAAGAAAGCTGAATCGGAAGATATCCATACTGATCCAGAGGTATTAAGTTATATTGCGAAGCACATTCAAAGCAATATACGTGAATTAGAGGGGGCTTTAGTGCGTGTTGTAGCCTTTGCCAGCCTCAATAAATCCCCTGTTACCATAGAGATGGCAACCGATGGTTTAAAAGATATAATTTCAAATCAAAAGCAAAAACCAATTACGATTGAACGTATACAATTAGCTGTAGCTAACCACTATGGTTTAAAACTCCTTGATATGAAATCAAAAAAGCGAACACGTGCACTTGCCTTTCCGCGCCAAATTGCTATGTTTTTAACTAGAGAACTCACAGACTCTTCTTTACCGCGTATCGGAGATGAATTTGGAGGTCGTGATCACACCACGGTTATTCATGCCTGCGATAAAATTCAGCGGGATATTAAACTTGATCCATCCCTGCAATTAACTATAAAGGAACTCATCAACGCCATTCACCAATGATGGGGATAACCCGAGTATAAGTTGTTTAGTAATTGTCGATACAAAATACTTGAAATTATACATTGTGATTACTGTGGATATAAGTTGGTAACAATCCCCAGCATTCATTGACCCACAAACGGGCAACCGACAGCTTCTTTGCGTTTATCCACATAATCACATGACCTACTACTAATATTACTACCTATACGTATTCTATAGCCTGTCCTTTTATCATTTCTCTATTCATCCACAGGAGGTATATCTATGCATATCCAATGTACAAAAGAAGATTTACTGAATGCCGTTATATTAGTTGAAAAAGCAGTTGCTACCCAAAACACAATTCCTGTCCTCACTGGAATACAACTAACTGCAAAAAATGATGTATTAACCTTGACAAGTACTAACTTAGAACTGAGTATTCAAACACATATAAGCACACACGTAACAACTGCTGGACAAACAGTGATTGATGGGCGCTTGTTTTCCTCCATTATTCGCAAGCTCCCTAATGAACCAATAATCATTGAATTCACAAACAAGCTTGTAATTACAGCAGGAACCGTTGAGTTTTCACTGAACACATTAGCAGATGATGAATTTCCTGACTTCCCAATTCCCGTAGACGAAATGTTTTCAATTCCTGCGCATAAAATCCTACATATGATTAAAAATACACTTTATGCTTGTGGAAAAGATGATAAACGTCCGTATATCAACGGTGTCTTAATGGAGTTAACAAATAATAACTTAAAATTGATAACCACAGATATTAACCGTCTCTCATATTATGCAACCACTCTAACAGATACATTTGAAGATAATTACAAATTACTCGTTCCCGCTAAAACAATTACTGAATTACAAAAAAGTTTACCACATGATGAAAGTGAGGTAAAAGTCTTTTACTTTAACAAGCAAGTCCTCTTTGCCTTTGGAAATACGATATTAGCAACACGCTTAATTGAATCCGAATTTCCTAATTATCAACATCTCTTTCCGAAAAATCAACCAATGCAATTTATCTCGAAAAGACAAATCCTGCTCTCGGCAGTCGATCGCGCTTCTTTACTCGATAGTGATGGCACGCAAATCGTGATATTTAGTATTACCGATGGCGTTTTAGAGATTAAAACGCCTACAACGGAAATTGGACAGATTATTGAACAGATTAATGTAGAGCACACTGGTGAAAATGGACAAGTCGCCTTTTCGGCTCGTTATATTTTAGATATGCTAAAAGCAAGCGATGCCGATCAAATTTCGCTCGAATTTAATCAAGAATTGAGACCTTCTCTTTTAAAACCCCTGAACAATCAGGAACATCAGTATATTTTGATGCCGATTCGCTTAAGTTAGAAGTGGAGGAACAAAATGAAAATACAAGAGATTAAAATAAACACTGAATCGATTAATTTGGATCAACTCTTAAAATGGGCAGCGATTGTAAATAGTGGTGGTGAAGCAAAGCAACTGATTCAAGGAGGCGAAGTCTTCCTAAATGGAGCAGTTGAAACACGACGCGCGAAAAAAATATTTCCAAATGATGTGATTGTAATTCGTGATCAGGTAGAGCTGAAGGTTCGATAAAATCGGCTTGAATTGGGACGTCTAACACAAAAGCTTAAAGAGGTGTTGGTATTGTTTTTGCATATCGGACAAGAAGTAAGTATCCTAATTAAAGATATAGTGGCTATTATCGATCTGAAAACGAAGTATAATTCACAGTGTACGAAAGAATTTCTCAATGTAGCTGCAGAAGAGGATTTTATTGTGAGTTTAACGACTGAGCCAAATTCATTTATTGTTACGACTGAGCGTATTTATTTATCTCCGATTTCAGCTATGACCCTAAAAAAAAGGGCAAGTGATGGTATCAAAGGTAATCGAGTACAGATTTGACAACTGTGTAAGGTTATACTACGATAAGAAGTGAAAAGAGAGCCGTGGTGTCACGCATCACGGTTTATGTAATGTGTGAGGAGTCGAGAAGATGGTGGAAAAGCAATTACAAGTATCAAACTATACCGCTGAGCAAATTCAGGTTTTGGAGGGTTTAGAAGCGGTTCGTAGGCGTCCTGGTATGTATATCGGGAGCACCGATCTGCGCGGGCTTCATCATTTAGTCGTAGAAGTAGTCGATAATAGTATTGATGAAGCAATGGCAGGTTATTGCGATACGATTGATGTGGAAATAATGAAGGATGAATCCCTTTTTGTGCGTGACAATGGTCGCGGAATACCCGTAGGTGTTCACTCTAAAACAGGAAAATCAGCAGTGGAGACAGTTTTAACAGTGCTACATGCTGGTGGAAAGTTTGGGCAAGAAGGTGGTGGATATAAAGTATCCGGCGGTTTACATGGAGTGGGAGTATCAGTCGTAAATGCTCTCTCTGAATGGTTAGAAGTGCATGTGTATACGGATGGACAGCACTATAGCCAACGCTATGTTCGGGGGGTACCTGATAAGGAATTAGAGCTTGTTGGACCAACAAATAAGTCTGGTACCACCGTACATTTTATGCCCGATAAGGAAATATTTGAAACTACAGAGTTTGTGGCTGACACCATTACGTATCGCTTACGAGAGCTTGCGTTTTTAAATAAAGGTATCCGAATTAATTTTGCTGATCATCGTCACGATGAAACGAGTCAATATTACTATGAAGGTGGAATTGTCTCCTTTGTGGAACATTTGAATCATAATCGAAATGCACTCCACAAGGATGTAATCTATTTTGATAAAAGTGATGATAACACACAATTGGAAGTGGCTTTACAGTATACGGATAGTTATACAGAGACAATATTGACATTTGCCAATAACATTAATACTCACGAAGGCGGAAGTCACTTAGTAGGGTTTAAATCTGCCATCACTCGGACTCTTAATGATTATGGACGTAAGCAAAATATTATTAAGAATAACGAAGAAAATCTAACTGGTGAAGATGTGCGCGAAGGTTTGACTGCAATCATTAGTGTGAAAATATCGGAACCACAATTTGAAGGACAAACGAAAACAAAACTTGGAAACAGTGAAGTTAGAGGGCAAGTTGAGTCGATTGCTAACGAGCAATTAGCCACCTATTTGGAGGAACATCCTGCAGATGGTAAGCGGATTATTGAAAAGTGTATTTCAGCAGCGAGAGCGAGAATTGCTGCCCGTAAAGCGCGAGAGTTGACACGCCGCAAAAATGCATTAGATATATCGGCTCTACCTGGTAAACTAGCTGATTGTAGTCTAAATGATCCACAAGTATGTGAATTATATCTAGTCGAAGGAGATTCTGCTGGTGGAACCGCTAAACAAAGTAGAAATAGACGATTCCAGGCGATTATGCCATTACGGGGTAAGATCCTGAATGTGGAGAAAGCACGTTTAGATAAAATTCTTGCCAACAATGAAATTCGCTCCATGATCACGGCTTTTGGTACAGGAGTATCTGATGACTTTGATATTACCAAATTGCGATATAATAAAGTTATCATCATGACTGATGCCGATGTGGATGGTGCTCATATCCGGACACTGTTATTGACATTCTTCTATCGTTATATGCGTCCGTTATTGGAAAATGGTCATGTATATATTGCACTTCCTCCCTTATACCAGATTAGACATGGGAGAGGTAGTAAGCAAACGGTACATTATGTGTTTACGGATAGCGAGTTAGAAAAACTATATGTTGAAATCGGACGTGAAGGTAATAAAATCCAACGATATAAAGGTCTTGGTGAAATGGATGCCGATCAACTGTGGGAAACGACGATGGATCCAGAATCGAGAACTATCCTTCAGTTACGTTTAGAAGACGCAATAGCTGCAGATCATATGTTCGAAACCTTAATGGGGGAAAAAGTAGAGCCCCGTCGCTTGTTCATTGAAGAAAATGCTAAGCAAGTAACAAACTTAGATATCTAAAAATGGCTTTTTAAGGAGGTGTGCCAATGGGTCTACAATTTAACGAAGGTAAAGTAGTACCAATTAAAATCGAAGATGAAATGAAGAAATCGTATATTAACTATGCGATGAGTGTTATTGTGGAACGAGCTCTACCCGATGTCAGAGATGGTTTGAAACCTGTACAGCGGCGAATACTTTTTGGGATGCATGAATTAGCAAACCGGCATGATCAGCCTCACAAGAAGTCTGCAAGAATTGTGGGAGAAGTAATGGGTAAGTTTCATCCTCATGGTGATTCAGCTATCTATGATGCCATGGTAAGGATGGCTCAGACGTTCTCTTATCGTTATATGCTCGTGGATGGGCATGGTAATTTTGGTAGTGTGGATGGAGATCCACCAGCTGCTATGCGTTATACAGAAGCACGGTTATCAAAATTAGCGGCGGAGATGTTGCGCAATATTGATAAGGATACCGTTAAATTCGTTCCGAACTTTGATGATACATTGATTCAACCCTCGGTTTTACCTGCTCGTTTCCCTAATCTTCTCGTTAATGGAGCTTCTGGTATTGCAGTTGGAATGGCAACAAATATACCACCGCATAATTTAACTGAAATTATAAATGGTCTTGAGCTGTTAATGGATAATCCTGATGTTGCGATAAGTGATCTAACAAAGGTGATAACAGGTCCGGATTTTCCTACAGGTGGATTGATTTTAGGAAGAGAAGGAATTAATAGTGCCTATGAAACAGGACGAGGGCGGATATTAGTACGAGCTAAGAGTCAGATAGAGCAGATGAACAATGGTAAAACTCGTATTTTAGTTTCGGAATTACCATATATGGTCAACAAGGCTAATTTGATTGAGAAGATAGCATTACTAGTTAGGGATAAAAAAGTGGAAGGCATTACTGATCTGCGTGACGAATCCGATAAAAGCGGAATGCGGATTGTGATGGAATTACGAAAAGACACGAATCCCCATGTAGTGTTAAATAGATTATATAAACATACTCAACTACAAGATACCTTCGGCGTGATAATGTTAGCGTTAGTAAACAATGAACCCAAAGTATTAAATCTAAAACAGATGCTAAATTATTATCTTGAGCATCAAAAAGAGATTATTATTAACAGAACCCAATACGATTTAAATGAAGCCGAGAGACATGCGCACCTATTAGAAGGGTATCGTATTGCTTTGGATAATATAGATAGAATTATAGCTCTTATCCGTGGAGCACAAAGTAACCAAGAGGCAAAAGAGGGCTTAATGGAGCAATTCGGTCTTAGTGAACGACAAGCAGTTGCTATTTTGGATATGCGTTTGCGAAGTCTGACAGGGTTAGAGCGAGATAAAATCGAAGCTGATTATAAAGAAACATTAGCTAAGATAGCTTATCTACGATCAATCTTAGGTGATATGCAATTGGTGTATAAGATTATCAAAGAAGAATTAGGAGAAATACGCGAACGTTTCAATGAGGATCGGCGCAGTGTGATTATTCGAGACACTTCGAATATGCAGGCAGAAGATCTTATTGCGGAAGAAGATATTATTGTAACGATAACCCACCAAGGGTATATTAAGCGACTTCCAATTGACACTTATCGCTCGCAAAGACGAGGTGGACGGGGTATCTCGGCCATTCACAATAAAGCTGAAGACTTTGTAGAGCAATTATTCGTGGCTAGCACGCATAGCTATGTGTTGTTCTTTACAAATAAAGGCCGTGTCTATCGCGTACGAGGTCATGAGATACCTGAGGCTAGTCGCAACGCTCGAGGAACTGCAGTGATTAATCTGCTCCAACTAGAACAAGGAGAGCGAATTGAAGCGGCTATCCCTATTAGTGAATACAGTGATGATGCCTATTTAATGATGGCAACACTAAAAGGAATTGTTAAAAAAACCGTATTAAGCGAATTTGATAGTCCCCGTTCAGGAGGCTTAATATGTATTTCTTTGGATGATAATGATGAATTAGTAAGTGTTCGGTTAACAGATGGTAGTCAAGAGGTAATTTTAGTTACGACTAAGGGTCAAGCAATTCGTTTCCCAGAAGATCAAGTTCGGCACATGGGACGTTCGGCTCACGGTGTGAAAGGTCTATCTCTAGGCAAGGATGATCACGTTATCGGAATGGATATTGTAGTGTCATCAGGAGAACTGTTAGTAGTGACCGAGTTAGGATATGGAAAACGTACTCCTTTAACAGAATATCGGATAACTGCACGTGGTGGAAAAGGAATTAAAACTTTGAATAAAACTGAAAAAACGGGGCGAATTGTTGGATCAAAGATTGTTTATGAGAATAACGAAGTGATGTTGATCTCAACAAAAGGGATAATGATTCGTTTGGGAGTGGGAGATATTTCTCAAGTTAGCCGTAATACACAAGGTGTGAGATTGATGAAACTAAACGATAGTGATAAGGTAGTTGCTATTGCTCACATCATAGGTAAAATAGAAGGAGAATAAATCTTGACAAGTAAGTTAGTTCTATGTTATGATTATCTGCGTCGCTGGCAACGGTCAGCGGCGCTTTTCATGAATTGTGTTGATTGAAAGATTAGAAATATAGTATTGACATTGCATCCAATTCATGTTAAGATAGTTTTGCTGTCACGATAACTGATGGACAAGCTTAGAGTGATATTTAAGGGTGTTTCTGGCTCTGGTGAACTTTGAAAACTAAACAGCAGAAGATAGAATGATGTATAAAACATTAATGTTTTGTACAAAGATTACAAACGACAGTGTTTAACACTAGTCGGATTAAGCTTAAGTTGAGTATCGTCGTTC
>SKJB01000014.1 GCA_007116145.1 Limnochordia bacterium
AAATGATCATGGCATACCCGCCTGGGATTCCCGTCGTCTGTATGGGCGAGAAAATTACACAGGAAGTTATCGCTTATATCCAGCTTTTAAAAGCAGAGGACTGTGAATTACAGGGTACTGCCGATCCTTACGTTAACTATATTCGTGTATTAGGAATGGAGTAAACCTCATAGATAAAAAACCAGACTTGCCGCATGTGCGAGCCTGGTTTTTTATATCCCAAAAACAGTGTATGAAATGCCTATTAGAAACTAATACTAAACAGAATCGAAAAGAAGGCTGGGGGAATTACTATGAAGACCCAGAACAAGTTGATCATGATTAGCTGTGCAGGAATGTTGCTCTGCACTACTCTGCTGTTTTATGTTCTGCAGACTACTACGACTTATTACTATACAATTGATGAAGTCATGGCTGGAGGCATCAAAAGACAACAGGAGATGCGCGTCAAAGGCCATCTAGATCCAACCAGCATTGCATTTGATCCTATGGGGCCAACCTTGACGTTTACGCTAACCGATGGTGCCAACCAACTTACGGCGATATATGATCGCCCTGCCCCAGAGCATTTCATGCATGCAGATGAAGTTATTATTGAAGGCATATTGTTACCAGCAGGCTACTTTGAAGTACGTAAACTCATGCTACAATGTGCCTCTCGATATGAATCACAGGAAGGCGGTACATGACTATGACGTGGCTTGGAACAGTATCTCTTTGGATTAGCTTCCTATCGGCACTGTATGCAATACTTGGTGCTGCATATTGTCACAGAGCAAAAAACGATTGGTTACTACAAAGCGCAAAAATGGCCTCCCTTGGTTCAGCTCTGCTGGTGCTATTGGCATCAGGAATTCTTTGGCACGCACTTTTGAGTGGGAACTTTTGGTTATCCTATGTTGTTGATTATACACAAAGAGATCTTGCTTGGTACTATAAACTAACTGCCTTTTGGGCTGGACAAGCTGGAAGTCTGCTATTTTGGCTCCTCATTCTTTCGCTCATTAGTTTACGCGTCAGTTTTGGTTTACATCAGGTGCTCAATAGTATTCGTGCTTGTTTTCTCTTCCTGCTTATCTGGATTATCCCACCCTTTTCACAGCTAAGTGTACCACTTCCAGACGGGTTTGGTTTACATTCAATGTTGCAAAATATCGGTATGATTATCCACCCTCCCCTCATTCTTCTTGGCTATGCCTTGTTTAGTGTCCCTTTTGCGCTCGCTATTGTAAGTATGACTCAGACTGTTAATATTGGGTGGGAACACTTAGCTAGACCATGGCTCTTAGGGGCATGGCTGGCTTTAACCGCTGGAATCATAACGGGTGGGCAGTGGGCGTATACCGAATTAGGCTGGGGCGGTTACTGGGCATGGGATCCAGTAGAAAACGCCTCGTTACTCCCTTGGTTAACCGCAACGGCCCTTTTGCATACATGTGTTATTGAGCGGCACGGCAGTGGAATGAAAGGCTGGAATTATCTACTCGTTTGCACTACCTTCCTACTCACCGTTTTTAGCACTTTTATCACTCGGAGCGGCATTGTTGACTCGGTCCACGCTTTTGGCCAAAGTCCTATAGGGCCGTACTTGCTCGCAATGATCTTGCTATTTATGGGATATTCCATCTATTTAGGCATCCATAGACAGAAGGTGTTCACCATCGATGGAACCAATGTCACGACGACTAGAGCAGCTTTCTTAAAGACGTCTGCCCTAGTGCTGTGTGCTATTAGTCTCGTTGTATTTTTTGGTACCATAATGCCTGTTTTGTTTCAAGTCGTCACTGGGCGGACAATTTCTATTCAAGAATCTTTTTATAACACCGCTACCATTCCATTGTGGTTCGTACTCCTCGCTAGCATGTCTCTATTCCCACTGGTATCGAAACTAAGTGGGCGATCCACACTCGTTGCTATTGTCGGAGTGGTTATTGCACTCAGACTAGCAGGTGTCGAACACTACATTGCACTGCTAGCATTTAGCCTGGTAACCCTAGGTGTTTTTGGCATTATTATCGACTATCGCGTCGGCACTCGAAACCGGAATCGTTGTGGAGCACACCTCGTCCACCTAGGCATAATCCTAATTGCCCTCGGTATTACTGGATCCGTATACAACCAAGAAGCATTGGTTTTTGTCCAACCCGGCGATTTTATCGAAATTGAGCAGTATCAGTTCGAGTTTACCGGACTTAATCCTTATCGGAGCGGGATGCATACTCATGTAGGGACTTCTCTCCATGTTTTACAGGGTAATTCGTCCCTCGGGCGCATATCAGCCGAAAAGATATTCCATCCAAACTATCCTCAACCGACTTCAAGAATTGGAATTCTTAGCCGCTTACGAGCCGATATCCATTTAACCTTAACTGGTTGGGAACAGGACATCACCTACTTACAAATCAATGTCAAACCTCTCGTTGCCTGGATCTGGCTGGGATCCTACATACTGTATCTCGGAATCATTATCCTACTTTGGAAACCCTCGCTCTTATAGCAATAGCACAAGCAAAGGAATGGTCACTAGGGATGCAATCGTCGATATCGCGACCAAACGGGAAGCTAATAAAGAATCACCTTTAAATGTTTCGGCAAAGATAGCGGTATTCGCTGCAGCAGGCATACCAACTAAAATGACACTTATTGCTAGGAGAATATCGGGAACACCGATTAACCGCAATATTCCTAATGTGATTAGCGGCAATAGGAGTAAGCGGATAGCTGTCCCGTAATACACCGAGCTTCCAGAAAATATACCTTTTAGATTAGCATCTGCTAGTAATGCTCCCACAATTAACATGGAGATGGGTATTGTCATCGAACCAACCATCTCCATCGTGCGAATAATAGGGATGGGTAGGCGAATAGAAAAAATAAATAGGATCAGGCCAATAAAAACAGAGACTATCCCAGGATTTAGTACAGCTTTCTGGAATGTCTTGGCGTCTTTTGCTCCGTTAAAAAGCATAACCCCATACGTCCAAAGAAATACGTTAAAGGAAATTACATAGATAGAACCATAAAAAATACCAATCCGCCCATATAAGCTTTCCAACACGGGAAAACCCATAAATGCACAGTTTGAAAAAACAGTGATAAAACGCAGAATACTACGGACATCAACCGGATACCTATAATATATGACTAACCCAAGAACCGCTGACACACTATGGATACCTAGAGAAATAAGAAAAAGGATCCCCGCGTTCTGTAACATCGCATACGAAAACTCAAAATGAAACGATGCAATAATCATTAAAGGCATCGTAATGTTTAGTAATAAATGCGAAAGTTGTTTGGTCAAATCCTCGCTCATAAAACCCCGTTTACGAGCATATACCCCGATGATCATAATTAAAAATAGAACCATTACCTCATTAACGACTACATTAGTATTTATCACCTGCTCAACACCTTCTCCATAGACTTCATCGTTCCATTATAGCAAAAATCCTACCACTATTCTACACAAACCCCTATTCATTCTAAAATTGCTCAAAATCCGTCAGTTTTTTGCCTAAAAACAAGCAGGAATATATAGCGTAGATGCGGAACATGTCTAGAATGATTAGAGATAACAAAAAGGGGCATAGTTTTGTGAAAACTACACGACAGAATTCTTTCTTTGAGCACCGTTATAAATCGTTTTGTCAACATAGTCCAGATGGGATATTTTCATTAAGCTTAGAGGGTGTATTTACGGATGTAAACCCCGCACTTGTGGCTCTTTGTGGCCACTCAAAGAGCCAGATGATTGAGCGTTCCTATACAGACTACATTCCTACCGAGAGATTGAATGAAAATATTGCACTTATTCAATTAACGAAAAAAGGGTCAGTCCAACACATACAGACAGAATTTCTTCACGTTGACGGGCACTTTATCCAAATAGATTTAACCACTATCCCCATTATTGTTGATCAGGAGGTTCTTGGTATTCAAGGAATTATCAAGGATGTCTCAAACGAGAGTGCTAGACAAAACCAGATTGAGGAAATGACGTACTATGATCCATTAACGAAGCTACCCAATCGTAACTTGTTCAACATCCGATTAAAAGAGTTGTTAGAGCAGACAGATGACAACCATTGCCAATTAGCGCTACTATTTATCGATCTGGATCGATTCAAATTAGTCAATGACACCCTTGGACATAGTGCAGGTGATCAACTGCTGAAGGTCGTGGCTCATCGTCTCAAAGAAAACCTTAATGAAGAGGCTTTTGTTGCAAGATTAGGCGGTGACGAGTTTGTGCTTGTTTTAGGAGAGACCGATCAGCCAGAGGCGGCAATCATCGCGCAAACGATAATCAAAGCGATTGCCAAACCTATTCGGATCAATGAACAAAATTTCCTGATTACACCGAGTATTGGTATCAGTTTACACCCTCATGACGGAAATGATCCCTCGATGCTCGTTAGAAGTGCAGACATTGCGATGTATCAAGCGAAAGAAAAGGGGCGCAACTGCTACCAATTCTATCTGCAGAGTATGGGTGAGCAAACCAAGCGTAAATTAGAGATGGAAAGGGCACTACGCGAGTCTCTCATCAATAATGATTTTATTCTACACTACCAGCCACAAGTTGATCTTGAACTCGACCGCATCACTGGTCTTGAAGCCTTAGTGCGATGGGAACACCCTCTTTTAGGACTGATACCGCCCCTTGAATTTATCCCTTTAGCTGAAGAAACGGGGCTAATTGTCCCATTAGGCGAATGGATTTTACGTGCTGCCTGCCAGCAATTCCATCTTTGGTTAGAGCGAGGATGTTCGCTAACTCGTTTATCCGTAAATATCTCAGTAATTCAATTTGATCAAGATAATTTCTGCCAACGAGTCATTGAGATCCTTGAAGAGACTGAACTCGATCCAGAATACTTGGAATTAGAGATCACCGAGAGTCAAATGTTGAATTTCGACAGCGTAATTGATAAAATAAAAAACTTGCGCTCAAAGGGAGTTAAAATCGCGATTGATGATTTTGGTACAGGCTACTCACCACTGAGTCATTTACGCCAAATTGGGATTGACACACTCAAGATTGACAAAGGATTTATCACAAATATCTGTAATAACCCCAGAGACAAAGTCATTGTGCAATCGATAGTTTATATGGCACAAATGATGAAGCTAAATTTGATAGCCGAAGGAGTAGAAACAGCCGAACAATTAAAGCTCCTAGTTGGCGAAAATCTCAAAGAGGTGCAGGGTTTCTACTTCAGCCGTCCTCTACCCTTTCTTGAACTCGAATCATTATTGTTTAAATAGTATTTTACTTAGGTAGCCACAATAAAACTCCGCGAAGTTAAACTTTGCGGAGTTTTATTCTCATTGCGTATCGTTTAACTGACAGAAGGTTTCTTGTAGCGAAACTGTTTTTCACATAAACTCTCGTACAAACCACCATGGGATACCAACTGTTCATGGGTCCCTGATTCCATGATCTCTCCATCTTCTAGCACTAATATCTGATCGGCAGCCATAATAGTCGACAAGCGATGGGCAATTACTATACTTGTACGCCCTTCGAGTAACGGTTCGATCGCATCTTGAATGAGAACTTCAGACATGGAGTCTAGTGATGATGTGGCCTCATCAAAGATTAAAATCCTTGGATCCTTTAACACTGCTCGGGCGATGGATAACCGTTGTTTTTCGCCACCGGATAACCTCATCCCCCGTTCACCCACAATCGTATCGTATCCTTCGGGTAGATCCGTAATAAAACTATGGATATTTGCTATTTCACAAGCTTTTACAAGCTCCTCATCGGTAGCCTCGGCTTTACTATAACGCAAATTCTCTTTAACGGAAGCATTAAACACATACGTATCTTGCGTCACAATACCGATTTGCGAGCGTAGCGATTCTAATGTGATATCGGCAATACTAATCCCATCTATTTTTATGTCACCGCCATTTGGCTGATACAATCTTGATATTAGATATGTGATGGTGGTCTTACCAGATCCACTCAAGCCCACCAAGGCTGTTACTTGACCTGGTTCAATGGTAAAGTTAATGTTTTTAAGCGTCGTTTGGTCCTCGGTATAGGAGAAGTGGACATTCTCAAACTCAATTTTACCTTGAATCGTTGGAATAGCGATAGCCTTCGGCTGATCCTTAATTTCATGCTCCATGTCTAGGTACTCAAAAATCCGTTCAAACAGAGCCATGGATCGAGCGATTTCAATGTGGATACCAGACAAATGGGCAACTGGACCATAGAGTCGGTTAAGCAGTGTAGCAAATGCTACAATATCTCCAATGGTAACTTCCCCCTGGATAAATAAATACCCGCCGTAGAAGAAAATTAGATTCGGTCCCAGCTGAGAAAAGGAACTAATAACCATGCGAAACCAGCGACCGACAATCGATTCACGAATCTGTAAACCAATAATATCACGGTTAATCCCTTGAAACCGCTTATACTCATACTTTTCACGCGTACAGATTTTGATGAGCATCGCACCACTAATGTTTAATGTCTCGTGCACAATAGTATTGAGTTCGGCCAATTTCTCTTGTGTTTTCGTGGCTAACCTCCATCGGGTCTGACCCACTCTTTTTGTTGGATAAATAAACAAGGGAGGTATAATTAATGCAAGAATTGCCAGTTTCCAGTTCATTAATACTAACGTAGTCGCGGTTAAAACTAGCGTGGCTGTATGTTGGAGAATTTGAATGACGGTTCCCGAAAAGACTCGTTCAATTCCACTTACATCGTTATTTAACCGAGAAATAATATCTCCTGTCTTTGTTATCGAAAAAAAGCGCAAAGACATATACTGTAGATGATTGTACATTTTATTCTTAATATCAAAAATAATATGCTTCGACACCCAGATATTTAAGTAATTCTCACCCACACTGATTAACCCGCCGAGCACTGTTGCACCAAAAGAAATAACTGTTAAGTATGCAAGTAACGACATATTCATTTCTGGCAATGCCTTATCAATAATATTCCTTGTTAAGAGTGGTCCCACTAATCCTAAAGATGAAATAACAAAAATCGCTAATATCATTAAAATTAGTCGTGGCCAGTAGGGCAAATAGTACCGCCCTATCCTAAAAAGTAGCTCCTTAGTAATCTTAACTTTTGGGACATCTTCTTCACTATTGCGCATAAGACGACCCATTCCCATTCCCATTCCCGAACCGGAACCCATACCCATTGTCTACCCACTCCATTCCCTATAATTCTTCGTGCCACGAGAATTTGATATCTACATGTAATATTCTTGACGGATCACCCTAATCCCTCTTAAATAATCAAAAGATCCAAAAATAACCACTGTAGACTTAGGCAGCGCCTGGGCAAAATAGCACTAATGCTTAATTCGAGAGTGTGAAATAGCGTATGAAACGTAATACTTCACGTTATAGCAGAGGACTTTTACAATAACTGCGAGAAGAATACATCAACAGTGCTTTTGGAGCAGCTCTTTGTTACTCTGCTTCATTCCAGAAGGGAGAAGAACATGGCGAATAATCGCAATGCAGGCGTATTAGTACATCTTACTTCACTACCTGGCAAACATGGTATTGGTGACTTAGGAGAGGGAGCTTACCGGTTTATCGATTTTTTGGTCGCTAGCGGACAGAGACTCTGGCAAGTTCTACCGACAGGACCCACCGATCCCTGTAACTCACCCTACGCATCGTATTCTGCTTTTGGTGGAAACCCACTACTTATTAATATCGATTACCTAAAGCAAATCAATCTCTTAGATGCTAAGGAGCTGTCGAGCCTGGTAATACCAGAATACCCTAATGTCAATTACCCATTTGTAAACGAAGTTAAGCACAACTTACTACAAATTGCTTTTCAACGATACCGTTCTACCGAACCGACAGAACTAACTCAAAAATTACTGGAGTTCCAACATAGGCAGCAACACTGGCTCTCCGACTATAGTTTGTTTATGGCCTTAAAAGACCATTTTCAAGGCGTTTCGTGGACTAAATGGCCCGAACCTATTCGCAGACGCCAGCCTGAAGCCATAACTGCTTGGCAGAAGTCGCTTGCTGCAGAAATCCAGTACCAAGAATTTCTGCAATATCTGTTTTTTACCCAGTGGGATATGTTAAAAACGTATGCAAACGATCAAGGCATCAAAATGATCGGAGATCTACCAATCTTTGTCGCTCACGACAGTGCTGATGTCTGGACATATTCCGAGCTGTTTGATCTAGATAATCAAGGGATACCAACTGCTGTAGCTGGAGTCCCACCGGACTATTTTAGTGCAACTGGGCAGCACTGGGGTAACCCGCTATATAATTGGAGTAAACACAAAGAACAAGACTATAGCTGGTGGATCTCTCGCATAGAAACACTACTTAGCATTGTTGATCTGATTCGGGTTGATCATTTTCGAGGCTTTGAAGCGTACTGGAGCATTCCCTTCGGAGAAAAAACAGCGGTAAATGGCAATTGGAAAAAAGGACCTGGAGCTTGCTTTTTTCAAGCCATAGAACAGAAAATAGGATACTTACCCATCATTTGTGAGGATCTCGGCTTCATTACCAAGGAAGTGGAAGAATTACGCGATCAATTTAAGCTACCAGGGATGCGAGTTTTACAATTTGCATTTGACGAATTACGGGCCAATGTACACACACCCCACAATCATGTACAAAACAGTGTCGTCTATACAGGTACACATGACAACGACACCACACTTGGATGGTTTCAAAAAGCGACAAAAGAGACCCAGACGTATGCATTACGCTATCTCGGAACCAACAGCGGTAATATTGCGTGGGACTTCATACGGGCAGCCTACGCTTCTCCTGCAAATACAGCCATCATTCCCTTGCAAGATATCTTATCCCTAGATACCAAGAGCCGAATGAATACACCCGGCACAGCCGAACATAACTGGGAATGGCGTTTTCACCCTAGTCACCTAACCGACGAAGTGACCCAGCGCTTAGCTGCCATGACAACACTGTACGAACGATAATAAAGTAGGGACAGAGGAGTTATCTCCCCATCCCTACTTTAAACCAATTATTCCACTAATCGACACTGCTGCTGTGATACGAGCTGCTGCTGAAACGAGTATCAACTGGGCTCATCTTAACGCTGTGTTTGCGCTATCCTTCAATCCCTTGCCTCCCCTTGATACCTCGATCATAAGGGTGCTTAATCGCTGCGATTTCGCTAATTAGATCTGCAATCGCTAAGAGTTCTACAGGCATGTCTCTACCTGTTAATACGACTTCTACCTGTGGATGTCGCTTGGCAATGACCTGGACGATGTCGTCTACTGCAAGAAAACCATTGTTTACAGCATGACTGATTTCATCGAGTACAATGACGTCGTAATCACCCTGACAGAGTTCATGCGCCACAAAATCTAGCCCTGCTTTTGCACAATTTAATTCTGCAGCTGTTGGTTTTGTCCCAAAAATAAAATCACCAGTGCCAAATTGCTTAATAACAAACTTACTACCAAAGGTACGAATCGCAGCTAACTCACCCGTCGTACCGCGCCCCTTCATAAACTGGACGACCATGGCTTGTAGCCCCGTCCCTACCGCGCGTAAGCAGAGACCGAGTGAAGCCGTTGTCTTACCTTTGCCATTACCGGTATACACTTGTACCAACCCTTTTGTCAACTTCTGACTCGTATCCAAAATATCCCTCCTAATCTAGCAAAAAAACTGCCCCTGGTCCTAAATCTCCGGTCACAGCTGGGACCACAGTAACGGATTTTCACCGTTTTCCCGATTAATCACCAATTTGTATCGTTAGGAGACCACACCTTATAGCGCTATATCTTAAATGAGTCAACTAATTCTTGTAACTGGCTAGCAATACTTGCCACATTTTCAATGGATGCCCCAATTTGCTCAACAGAAGCAGATTGCTCTTCGCTTGTGGCGGCAATTTCCTGACTACCAGATGCCAACTCTTCACTAGCCGAGGCAATACTACTTATTCCTTCTGTCAACTGAGTGATGATTGCCTGGATCTCCTCAAACATTTTTCCGCTAGTTTTTGCTGTGGATGTACCATCAATCACTTTTTTAGAGCTCTGTTGCGATTGGGTAACAGTATCCTGAACAACCTTACGCATTTCTGCTATTACTTCTGTAATTTCTCCAGCTGCCTTTCCTGACTGCTCCGCTAATTTTCGTACTTCCTCTGCCACAACCGCAAAGCCACGTCCGTGTTCACCCGCTCGTGCGGCTTCAATAGCGGCGTTGAGTGCTAGCAAATTGGTTTGATCGGCAATGCTTGTAATGATATCTACAATGGAGCGAATTCTCTCAGACTGATTATCTAAACCGTTGATCTCTCGACTAAGCTGCGTAACGGTGGCGTCAATATCTTGCATAACAACAACCGTTTGTTCTATTTGCTTCGCACCTTGGTTCGTCTTATCCATGGTATTGCGTGCAAGGTCAGCCATATTCTGGCTGTTAGTACTCGTCATTTGGATAGTCGAGGCAAATTGGTTCGCTGTACTTGCCACTTCTTCGACCGAAGCCGCTGTTTCTTCGATAGCGGCAGAAACCTGAGCCGAGCTTGATGAAGTCTGTGCTGCTGCATCTGCAATCTTTCCCACCATTCCTCTTAGGTCCGATAGCATGCTGTTAAATGCGGTTCCCATAACCCCAATCTCATCGCCTGTTGTTACCCTAGCATCCGAGGTAAAATCTCCTGTAGCTGCTGTCTGTATCGCTTTTACTAGTGAAGTTGCAGGATTCGAGATGGATCTTGCAATGACCAAAGAGAGGACTACCCCAAAAACTACAACCAATAAAACAACTAGCATTAAAGCGTTTCGTAAGCGGGTCACCTCTGCAAACGCTTCGTCCACATCCATTTCAACTACCAAGGCAGCCAGACCGTCGCCGAAGGAAACTACAGCTATATCACCTAGCACCTGGTTGCCTAGATAATCTTCATACTGCCCGTGTGCCACAAAGTCCAGATTGTTTGCTCGAATACCACTCGCTGCCCAGTCGGCAGCTTGTGTGTCAATTCTTGCTGTCATGACAGCCCCTTGGCTGTACTCACCAAGTAGCGTATTTGTAAGTAAAAGCCCTGTTTCATCTATAAGGTAGGAGTCTCCAGTCACACCTAGATGATCTAAACCTTGATGAAGTATGCTTTCGATATCATTGACCGACGTGACAAGAACAAAAACGCCCACTATGTCACCATGAGTTCCTTGACTAAATATTGGTTGCCCAAGAGCCATGGTATAGTCGTTTACTAGATCGGAATAGAACAGATCAGACCACGTGGTTTTTCTCGACAGCGCCCCACGAAAGTAGTCTCTATCGAAGATATCCGCACCAATCATTGAAGCGTCACTAGCATATACGATTTCCCCTGCTGGACTAGCTAGATAAACCAAAGGATATCCATATAGCTCCACTAATGTTTGACCAAGCACATCGACTACTGTATCCCGTCGTTCCAGCCAAATATGATTAGTAGTATCCCCGTATTCATCGTCAAGAACATTCATACTCTGATAAATATCCCTAGTTCTGGCAACTACCTGGGCATCGCCGGTTCGCGCATTAAAAAAATTCGATAATTCTCCACCTGCCAATTCGATAAACATGCCCTGTTGACCATATACTTGCTCTGTGATTATATTGCTAGCGGTGTAGTAGCTATATACACCAAGACCAATAACAGGTATAAATGATACAACGAGAAACATTACTACTAATTTAGTCATAACTCTCATATTTTTGAACACAGTACAGAACCCCTTTTCTATGTAATTAGTCTTGCGACTTCTGTGACCATAATCTTAGTACCGACATTTTCCCTTATACTTAACAGGGTCCTGTGCGACGGTAAATCGTCAACAAAGCGAAAAAAGCGATAATCACGCTTGCTAACAGGTATGTCATGTGAAAAGCGACATCACCCAAGGCTGCCCCCGGAATGAATGCTACATTTACCATCGCTAGAAAATAGTACGTAGGTAGGGCCTTTGCTATTATCTCCATCCACCCCCCCGATAGATCCCCCAATAAGGGAACTAACATAAATAGAATATATACAGGAGTTCCAATGGCCCCAGTTCCTAGTTGTGTTGAAACCAACATCCCAATGATCATCCCGATAAAAATGCAGAAAATTGAGGTCAGTGCGGTGCCAATGAGTATAATCGAAAGGCTAGCGATCTTTACATTTGCTAACACCACAAGCAATACCATAGTGAAAAAAATGGAAGCAAATGTCACAAGCCCCTTACCAACAAAAATATCTCCAGACGATGCAGGTGAAAGCATTAAAACCTCGAGTGTCTTTTTTTCCTTCTCTTCGGCGATCATCATTGAGGGGACATAGATGCCCACCATCGCGACAAGAAAGAGGAGTCCGAATGCTAGCCCAAAGCCTAACGGCAACTCAGGGATAACAATTTGGTATAGCAGTGTGAGAAATACGGGAAGCACATAGATAAGTAACACATTAAAATTACTGCGAATATCGAGTAATTCTTTAACTGCAATTGCTAAGATGTTTCGCCACGATAAATTCAATCGAACTCACCCCCTGTCACCTTAACAAAAACATCAGCAAGAGAAGGTTCTAACGAGTGGATTGAACGAACGATATCCTGGCGCATCCAGTCAGCTAATTGTCTACCGCCCTCTTCACCATTTAGCGAGATAATCTTTTCGCTCACGGATTCCCCTGCTTTAATAAGGACCCGAACCTGATTTGCTCGATATTTTAGTTTTAGCGCAGTAGGTTCACCAATCTGTTCGAGGCATCCTTTGTGTAAAAAGGCAACCCGTTGGCAGAGCTTTTCTACTTCCTCCATATTATGAGAAGTAAGCACAATGGTCATGCCTTGTTTATTTAGATCAGCTAGGAGTGTATGTATGATCTGCGCGGAGTTCGGATCTAGACCCGCTGTTGGCTCATCGAGAAATAACAACTGCGGTTTGTGTAATAACGCTCTAATCAATAATACTCGCTGTTTCATTCCTTTAGAGAGGGTTTTAACGGCTACGTGTTTCGCTTCCACCATCCCAACGTGCTTAAGATAGTCGTCGATCATTGCCACACTGCAACGATACAAACGACAAAACAATTGAAGATTCTGGTAAACGGTTAAGCGTTCATAGAGATTCGTTGCTTCTGGAACAAAACCAACCAAGGGAAGTATCTGATCCTTGTGCTGCAATATATCCCCACCCAAGACTTTTACTCTTCCTTGGGATGGGTGTAACTGCCCTGTCAGCACCTTAATAGTGGTGGTTTTTCCCGCCCCATTCGGGCCTAATAAGCCGAAAATCTCCCCAGGATTAATAGCGAAGCTAAGATTATCAATTGCAGGTCGCGAACCATAATTCTTTGCTAGATTCGTCACCTCTATAATTGGTCTTTGCACAAAGCGTTCCTCTCCTTTACCTCTACCACTCTCCTATCAATTACTATTTCGCTGTCCCTTTTCCTTCTACCTGCTTTATCCGTTAGTGCATGAAAAAAATCCTGCACTTTTTTTAGGCTAGAATTCAAATTTCACTGGTCGTAAAAAGAAATCTAATAACACCTGGTTAGGGTCCCTCGTTTCATAGATCGTGTGATAGATCGCGGTGCAGATCGGCAGCTCCAATTCATAGCGCTTCGCTAGTGCATGTAGGGCTTTTGCTGTATAGACTCCCTCGGCTAGTTTCGTAAAGCACTCTCCTTTGACAAAACCTTCGCCAAAGGCACGATTGTGGCTATATGGTGAAAATAAGGTGGCGGAATAATCACCAAGATGGCTTAAACCATAAACCGT
This sequence comes from Limnochordia bacterium, assembly GCA_007116145.1. Taxonomy (GTDB): domain Bacteria; phylum Bacillota; class Limnochordia; order Darwinibacteriales; family DTU012; genus CSBR16-88. The sequence goes on from SKJB01000014.1 coordinate 13,782, forward strand.
TAGTTCATTACCTCCCATACTCCGAACCAACCGGGCAATTTCTCGAGCCCCTCTGGCCATCAAAGCACCTTTTAAACTACTATACTGCAAGCCGTCTAGTATCCCAGCAGCAATTCCAATTACGTTTTTGGCTGCAGCGCCAATCTCATTACCAATAATGTCTTGACCGTAGTACAAGCGAATCAACTCGCTTCCTAAGGCCTCAACTAACATTTTGGTACAACTAATATTTTCTGAACCTATGACCATACAATTTGGAATCCCCGCCATATAGTCTTGAACATGACCTGGACCGACCCAAATAGCTACATCAAGAGGGGACTGAACCTCCTCTTTGACAACTTGTGAGAGTCGTTTGCCACTATCAATTTCAATCCCTTTCATACATAAGACAAGAATCTTCCTTGTAATACGCAGAGTTGCTAATTGTCGGGCCAAACTCCGCAACTGCTGGGATGGAATTGCTATAAGAATAATTTCCCCGTGCGCCACTGCTGTCGCTAACGAATCCGTTAACAAAATTTCCTCCGGAAGTTGCAGATAGTCATTAACCCTGTTATTTTGTAGTTCTTGAAAATCCACTGAACCACATCGCCCCCAAAGACTCACTTTGTGTCCAATAGACCATGCATACCTAGCTAAAAACGCACCCCATCTTCCAGCTCCCAACACGGATATTCTCATTTTGACCCCTCCGAAGTAACATAACTCTCTCTACTAGCATGGAAAGAATGGCAAACGTTTATACCTTCACAATTAGCGATCCACCTAAGATATCAATGATTTTAACGCGGATATCTCCGCAGGCAGTAGGCACCGGATAGACACCAGCCACAACTTGATTCCAACAAGACGAACTATCGAATGTAGTGGGTGCAAAAACTGTGCCATTATAATCCCAATCAATCATGACACTGATCACGTATTGCTTCCAGGTGATGTTTTTTTGCTTGTGTGGGAACAGTGTCACTAACTCTGGGAAGCTGATCTCCTCAATGGTAAGCATGCCATTTTCAACTCGGATTTTGCTATCGTGATGCTGAAGCTCACCATGAGCTAGCATTTCTAGCCCATCATAAATACAAACCTCAACGGGATACGTAACCCCTTGCTTTATAAAGGAGACGATATCGAGCTCGTACCCCATACACACCAACAAAAGTTTTGCTACTGACCCTTTTTCATAATTAAGATAGCTCACTAAATCAGCTAGATCAGCCTGTGTGGTACTGCGATTCATAGCCATAATTTTCACCCAATAATCCCTATGCTGCCCGTCAAAAAAACCCCCTGATCGTGATTTTAGACCTAAACTACGCATTAGCTTCATCTTAGCCTCGATCGGATTACGAAAGAGACCCGAGTTATTTACAGTATACACAGACAGATCCAGCACACTTTGATCCTGCGATTGATCTAGAATCCGTTGCACTGCGGTATCTATGGCCGTTAGGTTAATATCCGATCCAATAAAACGCCGTCCTAACTTGCGTGCAACAGCCAACGTTGTACCTGAACCCATAAAGCAGTCGAACACAATATCCCCAGGATCGGATGCACTACGAATGATCCTTTCCAGCAGCGCTTCAGGTTTTTGTGTTGGATAATTGACTCGTTCGTGCGCTGTTGCATTTAAAGGCGAAATATCTGTCCAGAGATTTCCGATTTTTCGTCCTTTGTATTGATCCGCATAGTTTTTATAGCGAGGTCTTCCAGACTTAGTCCAGTAGATTAGGTGAGGATTTTCTTCTAGCCGTTGATCAAACGTTTCTTGCGTCCAAATCCAACCGATATTCGACACTATGCTCTGTCCTTGGATTACTCTAGTTTCTCCTGCCGAGTGTGCATTCGCTGATTTCTCTAGTTTTTCGTGATTAAACCGCCGTTTGGTTTCTTTTTCTATGTAGGGAAACTTGCTAGTAAGTTCCGCATCGGATAACCGTTGGTACTGAGCACGGAGTTGGGCGATACTACTATTCCCGTAGACTAAGATTGTATCAGTCATAACCTCGTACATACTCTCTGAGAGATTATGCCCCTTACTTCGTTGCCAAATAATTTCGCAAAGAAAGTTTTTCTGTGTAAAAACTTCCTCTAGAATACAACGAAGATGATGATTTCGATGCCAGTCACAGTGCAGAAAAATACAGCCATCGCTAACCAAAAGCTTACGCATGAGCAAAAGTCGCTCATACATATATTGTAGATACATATCATCAGACCAAACATCCCCATACTGCTTATCCACAACAACCTTTGTCAATTGTGCAGTCCCTCGTAATGCAACTACTCGTTTATAGCATACATTCGAGTTGAAGGGTGGATCAAGATAGATGAGTTTTATCTGCCCCATATAGTCTCGAGCCAAATACTGCAATACATGTAGATTATCTCCCCAATACAGATTCACTCCTTGACTTGCATCACCCTTACCATATCGCTCCAATAAGCGTACATCAAATGCACTAATCGGGGGGGAACATCGTTTCCCATACCAGTTAAGACGTGGCCTACCACGAATCATCATTCTCCCTCCTATCTTTATAATCGTATGGCTAACCTACCTAAGTAATGCTAAAATAGTCTTGTTATCATGAACGATCCATGGTAACAAGACTATTATGTCTTATGCATCATATAACCTATCCTCCAGCGGTAAAAGCGATTTACTTAAGACACTAAACGCTCAATTAGCTGCAAATTTCGTCGTAGCCAACGGAGAAACTCTACACTCTCATCCTTACTAATACTTACCTGCCAACGACCTTGTTTCACGACCAAATACGGTACTCTTTCACTAATATAAGGGCTCCAACCGAACAGAAGCTCACCTCGATCTGACAACACTAACCCTACCAAAAGATCCTCATGCAATTCATCAAAACTTGTAATCAGGGTTTCTGTAATCCCTTCAATAATTTGCATCCCTTCGTTCCCCCAAAACTGAATCTTAGCCGCACACTCCGTTTGATTTGACTGCAATATTATAAGGGGGTTACCATCGTCTTTTTCGCCCATGAACAACTGATACCACTCATCATTTTTCGTCCACTCACTGATTAAACTCTTTTTCATGGTAATTACTCCCTTCTAGAAACAACCAGGACAGCGAATTCCGGAACAATACCACTAATCACCTCCACATTCAACATAGTATAAATAAATGAATACTTTTTTAAAATGTACCATAATAATCAGGAGATGTCAATTCAAATGGCCTTCGTTCAATATTGGTTTATATTGGAACTAACAACTGAGGAGATCTTGCAGATAGAGAAAAGCACTCAGAGCAATGAGTGCTTTTCTCCTAAGCGATTGGCTTAAAGCAAGTAATGACCCCGATCTCACGTACATCCTTGTTCAAAATAGCCTTACTTTTCATCTCCAGTGCTACGGCCGCCTCTCGATTAACTACCCGAATCTCTGTCGTAAAACGATTATCTGTGAGTTGCTCACTTAGAGTAGACTGTATTTGTTCCATAAATTTTCTATCTCGAATTAGATGATGTATTGGCCGATCAAGTACCTGACTAAGGCGAACACCAAGAATATCCTCTGCTGCTTTATTCATGAGAACAACTCGATTATACATGTCAGTGATGATAATTCCGTCCTCTAAGAACTCTAGAATAGCACTAACTCGATCTCGATCAATTTCCATATCTCGCAATGTGTGCTCGAGTTCAAAGCTTCGATCATCAGCACTTATTGATGCTTCGCGAAACGCTGATGCGATCTCATCGTATTGCTTCTGGAGACGTCTCTTCTCCGACTGTAATTGCTCAACGCTTGCACTGGTCTCCTCGCTATTCTGGATGAATTGCTTATTCTGGCGCTCCATTTCCTTAAGCTGCTCTTTCAGTTCACTACTATTTGTTATTTTAAGCTTGAGTTCGGTTTGTAATTCCTGCTCACGCTCGATCATCGGTGTCAGATTCACGAGTTGAATCAAAACGTGCACACCTTCTGGCGTTGGTAGAGGACTTAAAATCACCAACACCGTACTACCTGATTGTGGTCCACCATTTAGTACCATAGAGCGTTGAGAAACACTCCCTTGTGTGGCTAGTTTTACTCCCTCGATGAAATCCTCCAAGTCTGCAGGACTCAGTATCGTAGCTAAGTAGTCCCTGTCTATAACGTCGTGGGGTGTTATGCCTAGCCACGCATGGAGAGATTTATTCAATTCTTTGATGCTATCTAAACCAACAATAGCCATAGGAATATTCGCGCTACTCACTGCCTGCAAGATCCGCGAGTAGTTCTCCTTATAAATCTGTTTAGACCGCACGAAACCAGTCACAGGTTGCAGTACTAAGATCGTCTTTATCATATTCTCCGCAGTTTTTTCGATGGTTGAATTCACAAGTACATATATCTCTCCTCCCAACCGTTTTGTGCGCATGCGCACTATTATCGGCTCCTTAATGGGGTTATTCATAACTGTTGAGAGAGATGAACCTTCCTTAGGAAAGAACAATACATCAAGGGCTACACGCTTTAGCATTTCATCTAGCTTAAAACCTGTTAGTAACACCGCAGATTTATTCATGCTCTCTATGCGTCCTTGATCATCTAAAACCAGCACTGCAAAACCCGCTGTATCAAGAGCATATTGCCTCTCTTCGCTTTTATGCTCAAGCTCTTGCAGCTGCTGACTGACAAGCGTGATCCTTCGTTGACCATAAATGCTTAGACCAAGTATGGCTACTACCATAATGATTCGCACTGTCAGATCCCCAGGTTCTGGTTGAAACATGCGGCTAATAAAACTAACCTCGGATACCAATATCGTACTGTGAACTGTAGCTGAGAGCCAATACAACAAACTAATCACGACTCCGATTTTTACTAATGAGTGGCCGTTTCTAACAGTTACGGATAAATTGTTTGCGTATTTCACAACAACATCCTCCTTTTGTTATCCAGTCACAAATCTCACATCTAGTAAAGTGCTGTTCAAGGTCTTTGGCTACGATCCGATACCAACTTTTATCGATGCTCTGGTATTATGATGCTTGTTCCCACCCTAAGAAGAAGTGGATCTTGAATATTATTTAGCTCTAGGATTGCGTGGATGAACGCAGCACTAGGTGGATTCTGAAAACGTCTAGCAATGGACCAAACAGAGTCGCCTCGTTGCACAATTTGGGTAGCTTGTCCATGCTTCATAACAATCTGTGGATATGGTGACGCAGCAAGACGTTGACTGTCCTGTGCTTGGCTTCGTGCTACAAGTTGCTCTAAATCCTCAAAAAAAGGCTCCACTTTTCCAAAAAGTTTATCATATGCTACACCCGTGGTCTTAAACTCACTGAGAGACAGCTCTAAACTAGCAATATGTTGATAGATAAGACTCTCTAAACTCTGAAAATGTTCATCAATACCAAGTTCTAATTCTGTTATGCGCTGGTCTACACTATTAACTTGCTCAGCGAGAGTCACCACAGATTGAACTTGACTACCATCAATTGCTCTGTTTTGCAAATGCCATACTAAATAGCTGTTAATACCGATACAGACAATTGCTAAAAGCACTGAAATAGATATAGCAGTCATTGTTAGCTTAGCCTGCTGATCGTGTTTCTTTTGCGCACTTCCCTCAGTTGTGTTGTTCAAAATATCATCTCCTCACTGTACTACCATTCTATACGAAACATTCATGTACTCAATATATTCCACATCCATAATGTTCTTCCTTGTTTTTCCTTAATAATAATTCGCTTGTGGTATCACTAGAAACTTGTGGGACAATAAGCGCTGGGCAATATGGTGTAAGCGAGAATTATTCTTCTTTCAGTTAGAAAAATAAAGGAAGAACTAAGTTCCTGATGAACATTATAATTGTAACTATTGTTGAATACAGAGGAGGAATCTTATATGCATCCACTGGCTAAGGAGTTTCTTGTTCCCTTTACCCAGGACAATAAAGCTGTGTGTGTACGCCTTGTACTAGATAGACTAGAAAAAGCAGAACTAGAGATCCATACGCTCTATGAGCAAGTTTTAGCGCCTGTTTTAAACTCTATAGCCCCCTCGGACCAAGAACAAACTTCATCAATTTGGCAGGAGCATGTACGGACTGGAATCATCGAAACAATTATTGCTTGTTGCTATCCATACATCTTAAAAAAATCTCCCAAAGTAGAAATTGCTCCGACTGTCCTAGTATTTTGCCCAGCCGAAGAGTATCATCAAGTCGGAGCGCGCATGGCCTGCGATTTTTTTACGCTCTGTGGGTATCATGCGGTTTTTATTGGTGCTAACACACCGGCAACGGAATTTTTGCCCGCCATAAAGAGCTTGACGCCGCAATATATTGTGATCAGTATTAGCAATTACTATAACCTCGTCGCAGCAAAGCGCGCAATTGACCAGATTCGTACTGTAGCAGGCGACACAATTACCATAATTGTGGGTGGTCATGCGGTGAGTCGTAATGGAGATATCAGGAAAAATCTAGGAGCAGACTTAATCCTTCAAACCTACGCTGATGTCCATGCCCTAGCGAAAGGAGACGGATTACTGTGAGACTAGCTCTAGCCATTGCTTCACGATTTTTACTCTCCAGTAAATCACAGAGCGTACTTATTGCACTAGGGATTGGCGTCGGCATTGGCGTTCAAGTGTTTATCGGTTCGCTAATAACTGGATTACAAGTTTCCCTCATTGACACAACCATCGGAAACAGTGCACACATTACCATTACCTCACGAAATGCAGATCGCACCATCGATGATTGGCAGGAACTCTATGCTCGCGTATCACAAAACCCGAAGTACGCAGCGACAAGCGCTACGTTGACACGCCCAGGCTTTACGGTGACGAATAATCAATTTGAAACCATTCTCATACGTGGGTTTCAACTACCGCAAGCAGATGGTATTTATAACCTTTCACAAGCACTTATAGCTGGCGAATTTCGATCTGGTGAGGTTGTTATTGGCCGAGAATTAGCAACTGAATTAAACATTGAACCTGGCGATGAGATTACAATACTAACTGGTGCCGGCCAACGCTCACAAGCAGTAGTCAGTGGTCTAATTGATCTTAAGGTAGCAGCAATCAATCGTTCATGGGTACTCATGGATTTAAGTACAGCCCAAGAGCTATTAAAGATAGAAAACCTTGTTACAGCGATAGAAATACAACTGCCGGATGTATTCACAGCGAGAGAAGAAGCAGAACGACTGAAAACAGAGCTTGACGAGTACCTTAGAGTCGAAAATTGGAAAGATCAAAATGAACAACTATTAACTGGACTCCAAGGTCAAAGCACAAGTAGTCTAATGATCCAAATTTTTGTGATCATAGCCATCTCCCTCGGTATTACCAGTGTGTTAGCGATTACTGTGATGCAAAAATCGCGGCAAATCGGAATTCTAAAAGCCATGGGCATAAAAGACCGCCAAGCTTCTTTGATCTTCCTTTTTCAAGGACTAATGCTTGGTATCCTCGGGGGAATTCTGGGGATTGCTATCGGATTAGGGCTAGCCTTTAGTTTCACCAAATTTGCCGTAAACCCTGATGGGAGCCCACTTGTGCCATTAGTAATCGTCCCCACTTTTCTCATTGGATCGGGACTTGTAGCGATTGCTGCTTCCATTCTTGCCTCATTAGCTCCAGCTAGACGTTCGCAGAAACTAGATCCGATGGAGGTGATTCGGAATGGTTAACGCCTTAGAATTAAAGCATGTAGACAAAGTCTATGACGGACCTGTGCCCACGCAAGTGCTTTTTGATATCAATCTTGCTTTTGCAGAAAACTCATTTAATGCAATTATTGGCAGTTCTGGTAGTGGAAAAAGTACACTGCTTAACATCATGGGTACACTTGATCGAGCAACCAAAGGTGAGGTCTGGGTGAATTCTCAATCGACTGCTAAACTTAGTCGTGATGGTCTAGCCGAGTTACGCAATCAAACCATTGGCTTTGTGTTTCAATTTCACTTTCTGCTGCCTGAGTTTACAGCCCTTGAAAATGTTCTATTGCCCCACCGGATCGGGACGAGCATAATATCCAAGGAGATTGTAGATCGGGCACACGATATTATGGAACTCATGGGCTTAAGTAAAGTAAAAAACAACCCGTCAGCACGCATGTCAGGTGGTCAGCAGCAACGAACTGCGATTGCCCGTGCACTGATTAACCAACCGAGTATTATACTCGCTGATGAGCCCACAGGAAATCTGGATTCCGAAACAACAGAGACAACCTATGAATTACTACGCAAAATCCACCAGGAGCTAAACACCACGTTCATTATTATCACTCATGATCGCCGAGTGGCTGAAAAAGCTGATCGAATCGTGGAAATACGTGATGGGAAAATAGCACTGGATATGTATCGCTAAAATCAACTAACGCACAAAGAAGCACCTCCCGCGGACAATTTGGGGAGATGCTTCTTTTTTATCAGTTCATACACATTTCATTATACGACATTGTTGTCATCAGATTTAGCTCGTTAACTTTCTGTTGCAATTTCTGCACCTTATGATTGAGTTCCGAACGTTCAGACCGAGTACTTCGTGGATCTGCAGCCTTTTCTGCTAACTCTCGCATTTCCTCTAAGTGCGCAGCAATCTGCTCGAGAGCACGTAAACGATAGCTAATCCATTTTAAGATCTGTTGTAGTTCCTCACTACTCGCACTTCGGATAGCAGGCTCTTTCATCCCTCATCTCTCCTTTGCTAGTTTGAAACTAAGTGCAGATGCCGTTTTTCTGAGCGAAATATCGCGAAATCGTCTACTTGGCTTGAAACCAAAGAGAGATAACCTGAGAGTGTTCTGCACAACTCTGATTGCCACACACGATACAGCGGTATAACCAGTTTGGAAATAAGCTCCGTATATTGCTGTTCATACTGCTGTTCGTAGGCCTGAACCATGAGTGAGATTCCATCTCGTAAAAGGTCTGTAAAGAGCACAACGTTATTCTTATAGCATCCATGATCCCACAACGTTTTCTCAATGGATGCAAAAGCCTCTAAAACATCGAGAAATACTGGAATTCCTTGTTCATAACAACATGCTTCATTACGCTGTTGCACGTACTCTAAACCAGCAAATCCTGTTTCCGCTAGCTCGACAATGCGCGTAGCAATATCTGCATTCATCATTGATTATCACCTAACCCTCCTAGTTTTAAGTTAACGATTATCCTAATAACTGTAAAACTGTTTGAGGAGCCATATTTGCCTGTGCTAGCATCGCAGTGGCAGCTTGTTGTAAGATATTATTCTTGGTGAACTCCATCATTTCTTCTGCCATATCTAAGTCGCGAATTCGTGATTCAGCGGCTTGTAGATTCTCCGACGAGGCTCCGAGATTTGCAATACTGTGCTCTAAGCGATTTTGGTACGCTCCAAGTTTACTGCGCTCGTTTGACACTTTTTCAATCGCACCATCAATTACTCGCAAGGCTGCAGTAGCTTTTTCATGACTAGTCACATCTAGAGCATACTCTGTTGACGTTGCCGACATGCCATCATTAACATTAACAACCTCAACATAATAAGCCTTTAAACCATCGCCAATATCAACCGATTCGCCACTCTTAGAACTCGTCATACCTAGGGCAAGGGCACGGGTATCGCCGATCTCAACAATGATATCTTGCGCGCTATTCGCTCCGATTTGAAAACGAGCCTGAAAACCAGACGCTGTTTGATCACTTGTTGTCACAACAGGAGCTGTCGGAGATTCGTGTCCACCTTCCTGAATAAAATTAATTACAGTACCCGCTGAGCCCGAAACGTCATATTTAACGTTAAGACTAGTATTTAACTCAATGGCTGTTTTTAAATTTGCTACTTGTTCCGCAACGTCAGCTCCAACTAGTATTGCCGTACCATTCGCAAGACCCCCGTGATTATTATCATCGGTTATAACAATATCGACTCCGTCTATGGTGTACCTACCACCTATGTCGACCTGGCTGGTGATGGTGAGATCATATACTCCAGATCTAGGTAAAGCGGCAACGGTTCCACGCACTGGAGCCACACCTTGTTCTTGACCTGCTAGCTCTGTCAACACAATGCGTGTTCCTAGCGAAGTAGCCTTATAGATGGATCCTAGATCAGTACTATCATTAATTATCGAAGCAATGCTGGTTGCCTGCTCTTCGATGGTTTTCCAGCCATTGATCTCATCACCGATTGCAAACGCACTACCACCAACCATACCGCCACCTAGATTAGCTACATCAGCAGCTGTTAGAGTATAAACAGATCCACCCACATTAATCACAAAATCATCTCCCGCATTAGCAAAAGCAGTGGTTAAATCAAATTGGTAGACTCCTTGAACGGCAGCGTCTTCACCACCAGCGAGAGGACCGATTTCTACATTGTTAAGGGATTTTAAATCTAAAGTTAGTCCACCACCTGCCTCCGAGAGACTGAACTTAGTTGGTAGCGAACCTTGTGAGTCAATAGCACTTTGGATATCTGCTAGCGTCACTGTCGCTGTATCAAGGTTAGCAGCATCGTGTACAATTGCAATTTCGATCTCATTAGCATTTGTCGAAACACTAACAGTGTTGGTATCCATTCCGGGAGCACCTGCTGCAGTAACATTAAACTTAATTGTCTTCCCATCTAAATCCTGCCCAACATCATTTGCAAGCGCAGTGATTACAATGTCTGTGATATCATCATTTGCAGTATAGGTATTCTGACCCGTAGATTTAGCGACAACACTATCAGTCACGGTCTTCATCGTCGAAACAGCACCCCGTAAGGACCCCGTTGTACTAGTACCTAAATCGCCATCAATGGTTCGTGCTCCACCACCGTTTAAAATCTTCTGCGTATTAAACTCAGTCGCATTACCAATACGGTTCATCTCTGAAGATAGCTGGTTAATCTCTCGCTGAATTTGCTCACGATCGATGCCAACATTCGTATCATTCGCTGCTTGCACCGTTAGCTCTCGTACTCGTTGGAGCATAGAATGGGATTCGCCTAAAGCTCCTTCAGCGGTTTGTATCAGGGAAATTCCATCTTGAGCATTGCGCATAGCTTGGCGTAGACCTCGTACTTGATTACGCATTTTTTCACTGATTGCAAGGCCTGCCGCATCATCTCCCGCTCGATTAATCCGTAATCCACTAGAAAGCTTTTCCATGGAGCGCGCTCCACCAGCGTTGTTTGCCGTTAATTGGCGATGTGCATTTAGAGCCATAATGTTATTATTGATTTTCATTTCAGCACTTCCTCCTTGATTTCGAATTACCATTAGCAGAAGTCCATTTCTACTCAATGGTTCCTGTATTCGCTGTGTCCGTCATTCAACAGCTTGAGCCTCTGTTTACCAGTCCGGCTCACGGGTTAGATACACCTAGATCGTCCAACCCCCCCTTCCAATCAAGTGTCAAAACTACCTCTCCATGAAATACTTACAAAAAAGACGACTCCCAATCATGTGGGGGTCGCTTACAAACAGTGCGGCTTGTTTCCCCAACAGTTAGGTATATTAGCAACACCTACTCTCTCTCCGTTAGGATCAATAAATAACCTTCTTCCGATCCTAAAATAGAACGTGTCGATGTTGTCTAATGTTCTGTTTATCTGCACAGTGGCAGAATATTTTGGGGTACTGTATCAATCATTCAACAGTATTAAGCCTCTGTAAACCAGTCCAGCCCGTATCCCCACGGATTTTAGTACCTATACGTGTTTCTTCTCTTTTATTATATCGGTACATTCATGGAGATCTTAAATGCTTTTTTGAAAAAAATTTTGAGCTGCTAATATCCTAATCGACCAGCTGCAATTGTTGTTACAAAGTAAATATATATAATTATTAGATAATTGTTCCCATCTGGACCCAGCTAGGCCAGATTGTATCTTCTTCTCTAATTCTTAATTAAAATAGACATGTGGGCCATCGTATCAAAGCTATTCTGCGCTAAAAGACTATATACTTTCCGCAAATAGGCACTATTATGCTCAACGGTTTTAGCAAATGATTGAATCAGTTTTAGTACCTGCTCATCGGTTAATCCCTTGTGGTAACGAGCCATCCCGATTAGATGCAACTTAATCATTGAGAAGTGAATCACAAGCATCATATACTCACCAAACACTCCCCGTTCTCCTAAGGGAAACATATTTCTAAACACGTAATTAACAAGATAGTTTTCCAGAATATGTGCATTCTCATCTATATAAGGCTGATAATACTTTTGATACGCATCATTATAACATTCCATTACCGCAGTGTACGTAGCCCCTTGCTTATACTCAATACCCTGCAATGTCTGATTGAGGCATTGGAGATACCGCTGGTTATTAACGCCTTGGGTTAAACGTTCATCGACTAGCTCTTTTAAGACTCGCATTTGAATAGTGGTTTGATCAGGGATTTCACTCATTAACTGCTTTAGGGATCCATCGGTCAAAAACGTCATGTAATTTTGAGTGACTGATTCTAGTTGTTCAAACTGTTTACTTTCAACTATTTCTTGCACCTTACCCATAAATAGCCCTAATACGATAAGACGTTGCCAGAGGGGATACGTTCGCTCTTGAAGAATCTGTATGGTAAAAATCCGGAGTTCCCAAAAATACCGTTCAGCTTTTTTGGAAACTTTAATGCTATCTGTTTCAATCACTTTTGCAATTACCTTGCGATTATCTATCTGTTCAAGCACTTGATCAAATTCCATCACTTCCTTTGGTAATAAAGCCAAGCGAGCCGCTTCAGGACAGGACATTGTGGCTGAACGTTCCATTACTCTGTTTACCTGGTTTGTGGTACGTGGATAGGTGGCGCACGTTAGTGATAAATAGTTCTCACCCAAATTTTTATGAATAGTACATAGCATATCTGCAGTTAGAAACGGACACCGACTATCTGCTAGCATTTTAATCTTAGCAAAATTCGTTGCACTAGGGTTGGAACGATTCCGAGTCACTTGTTTACTCAATATCGGTTGCAAATCAGAGTGCGTAACCTTCCTATATTTCTTATACGTCTCTTCATCCACATTGACTCGCCACCCTACGCAGCAGCTATCTTCACACGCAGAGCCGATACATTGAAAGTGATGCATATATTGTGGAATTAGTAATGCCTTTTCCTTTTCAGCCATTTGTATCCGTCCTTTCTCTATGCATAGCGTTTACTATCACTTCGCCATGGAGTCCGCTGTACCCTTTTTTTCTGCGTTTCTTCGCTATTAGAAAGGAGAATCTCGCTTGTCGTAGACTCTCCTTTTGTGTATGCAATTACTGATACCTACGGTAAAACCGATACAAACCCTTCCCGCCTTACAATGGATTGGCCATACTCCGATAGCAGAAAATCCATCATCATTGTAATCGGTTCCGTCTCCTCAAGATATACCATATTTAACTCGCGAATAATCGGATAGCTCCGATCAACAATTGCTTCCCGCGTAGGCGGCACTCCATCAAGCACTAAAATTTTAATGGGTAAACCCAACTCTTGGAGGGTTAAAGCAGACCCATACGAAACATAACCAATAGCACCAGGAATTCCAGCAACTAGAGTCAATCCTTCGAGATTAGAACCAATAATGTGGACATCCGTTGCAATGAAAGGACCTTTTGCATCCACTCGTTGCGGACTTACCAATCCACTATAGCTCTCTAAAAGATCGAGAGTACTACGACCGACTTCCTTGGAGATTACGGTTATCGGGAGATCAATGCCCCCTAAGTGACTCCAATTTCTTACTTCTCCAGAAAAAACCTGAATTAGTTCACTCTTTGTCAATTCAGTGACAAGATTCTTCTCATCAACGATGATAACCAATGCATCAAGACCAATAAGTGTTTGGTTAAGACTTTGCCCTTCCACTTGGCTTAAAGATCGCGATACGGATCCCACCTGGGAGCTTCCTCGCAAAACATTCTGGACTCCCGCGCCGCTACCTCCACCGCTAATATCCAGAGCAATCCCAGTCTGTTGGTAAAACTGAGCTTGTGCTTCCATCAATATGGGCTGTATGGTACTAGCCCCCGAAATATGGAGCGGATTAGCCATAGCGAATACGGCTTGACTACAGAGTAACAGTACTGTCAATACGATAACTAGGGTTGGTTTCACAACTCATCTCTCCTTATTACGAGCCGACACTAAATGTTTCAATCTGTTGCAATAATGTATCGGACGCCATACTTAGATCCTCAGCTAAATTTGCTACTTCCTGCATGGTGGCAGCTTGCTCTTGAACAGAAGCCGCTATGTCTTGGCTTCCTAAGTCAATCTGTTTTGCTGCATGTAGAACAGATTGATTTTTCGCAGAAATTACTTCTACATTTTGGATAATCTGCCTCATCGCATCACCTGTATCTTGCGTGGACTTAAAGCTAGTTTCGGTTTCTTGTACCCCTTCATTCATGTTCTTAACTGCATGACCAACTTGGGCTTGGGTATCAGCAATGAGTACAGATATCTGATCAGCTGCACCTGCCGATTGCTCGGCGAGCTTACGCACTTCTTCTGCCACAACTGAAAACCCTCGCCCTTCATCACCCGCTCGTGCTGCTTCTATTGCAGCGTTGAGTGCTAATAAGTTCGTTTGATCGGCGATAGTTCGGATCACTTCTACAATTCTACCAATCTTATCTGATGAACTATTGAGAGTGTCAATGGTTTCTTTTAACGCAACCATCATATCTCGAGTTTTCTGCATCTGAAGAAGCGTTTCCTCAAGTTTTGTCCACCCATTATGAGCATGAGTTGCTGCTTCCTGACCGTATTCTGCCATGTTTTCAGCATTCCCGCGTAAGCTTTCAGCATTAGAAGCGAACTCTGTGGCAGACGCGGCAACCTCTTCCATAGCCGCACTCATTTCTTCTGACGAGGCCGATAAAGCTTGGCTATTAGAAGCTACTTTGACTCCAGTTTCTTTCGAAATAGTAACCAATCCAGCAATCATCTCTTTTAAATTCAGGTGCATGGTGTTTAGGGATTTCACGAGAGTTCCAACTTCATCCTCAGCCCGATGCTCAAGAGGTAGAAGCTCAAGGTTTCCTTTGGCAATTTCCGCAGCAAATACAATTGGGGCCCTCAACGGTCGCAATACCGTACAAGGAAGTAACCAGAATGTCACAAATAAAATGCTAAGGATTAAAAGAATTGCAACAAGGATAATGGAGTTACTTAGCTGCGCCACTAACCTATCATATAACTGTGTTAATTGATTATCTAGATGGGCTAAGCTTGTAAGAATCTCTTGGCGAAGTAACTCAATTTCAGCGAGGCGAGCCGTTCCTTCAGAGGTTCTGTTCTCCAGAAAAATCGAACTGATTCCCACCATCTCGACAAAATATCTCTCATATTCATCAGATAAATTCCGCGCTATCTCTGGGTACGACAACTGTAGTTGGCCAATTAAAGCATAGGTTTCTTGAGAGAGTGAGGCCACTTGAATAAATCGTAAATCGTCATTCGTTAAAATTCCACTTTGAACATAATTGCTAATCTGTAGTACATTACGCTCGATCCTATCTAACGTATTGCGATTTTCCACCACATAAACCAACTGATTGTTAATAAAACTGTAACTATAGGCAAAAACGCCTAAAACCATAAGTCCAATCAGAACATAGGGTAATGACAGCTTTGCTTTCAGGCCAATCCGCATAAAAACTCACTCCTATAACAAAATAATTGTTTGATAATCAGTATTACATTATCAATACTACCACACAATAAATCAACTTGCCACCCAAAATGGTACATGGGAATAGGCACACCATCGTGCTGGAAAAATCATGGGGGTGGTTTACTAACCTCCAAATAAATTGGAGGAATTTTCAACATTGGAAGCGAATTAGAATTAGGATAAATACTTACTCCAACAGGAGGTGTCCACATGTATTTTTTTCTGCTCGCAAGTTTGTTAATACTCTTACGTTTTGGTTTTCCGTTGCTGAAAATTCGACTTTGTGATTCCTACATACAAGATTGTTATAGTACTCTCGATCGTGATAAATATCGAATTTTGACAAACTACTCCATACTGCTACCTGACCATCCAAAAAAGCTAGTACACGTTGATTTAGTACTTTCATTGTATGGAATTTTCATCATTAAACGCAGCCCCCTAAAGTCTACGAGAGTACTCTACGGAGATGAACAAGGGGAACAATGGTCTACAGGCAAAACCCTACCCAACCCTATTCTTCAGCTAAAGCCTGGCGTTAAACACATTAAAGCTGTTATCGGTGATTTACTGCCAGATACAGCAATACCCTATTACCCTATCGTCCTACTCTACCCAAAATTAAAAGGGATTCAGTTAATGCGTCCAAAGGATAGTAAAATACAAATCCTCTATCCCAAAACACTAGTAGCGACCATCACAGCGTATCAATCCCAGAATGAATTGCTAACTGAAGAAGAATTAGCGATGCTAGTCAAAACGCTCCAAGCATCAGCTCACTGAGTGTTACACACTCAATACTGCTAGAAATTGAGATATGGGTACCACTCTTCGGGTCGACGACTTAATTCCATTAACTTCCATAAAATCGAGTGATGCATTTCTTCCTCTGCTACTAAGCGGAGAAAAAGCTCTCGCTCTTTTTTATCTACCGCCTTTTCTGCTAATTCTTTGTACAAAGCGATACTGTTTTTTTCAAAACCGACCGCTTCTTGATAAACATCTGCAAGCCCCTTATCTCTACGGAAATCGTCACCCTCGGTTGGCTCCTTGGCAAATATTGTTTTGATCTCCTGCAACGATTCCGATCCCACATATTGATACTTCCCTGTAGCTTTTATGGTAGAGAGTGTTTCGAAATGGCCTTTTTCATCAACTGCGAGTGTTGTGAAGACTTGTTTAATCTGCTGATTACTTGTGGCAGCAGCTTGTTTCCGGTAGTACTCCTCGCCGTCTTTTTCCATCTGTAAGGCAAAATCCAACGGATTCTTCATCTTCTGTCGGCCTCCTCCTCAAGTAACTCCGCTATTGCTCTTGGATCAATGCGATAGCGAGCTCCGATTCCTTCATAAAACCCGTGCTCTTCAATCATATGCAGATTAAGGTCAGACCAATACAATGTCTTTGTTGGACTACTAACTTGAGTAAGAACCTTACGCGCTTGGTAATTATCACCAAAAGGACACGGAATACTTCCTTTAAATTCTTCAACGGTTACCTGATAAAGCCTGTTAACCGTAACAGGTACTCCTAACGCTTTTAACCCAGCTGCAGTAAAAGAACGCATCTTTGTGGCTAAGGCTCTATGATCTGTACCCAAGTCATGCACAGCAATTTGATCGGCCTGTAAAACATCTGCTAGCGATCGAGTATCGGAGCCCAAGAAACCATATGTGGCTAACACTCCTTGGTGCATGTTATTCTCTATCATCTGTAACCTAGGATCCTGTCTCACATGATCAACCTCCAGCTAATAGTGATGTTCTTAGAACTCATCGTAATAGATATCAGCTTGCGAAAGACCAGCCTTTTCTAATACACGAATACAAGCATCAATCATTCCTGGGCTTCCGCATAAATAAGCCTGCATATCGGCTGTATCCGTAATATAACGTCCCACAACCTCCGTAATCAGACCTATTTCACCCTCCCACTCATCGCTTATATCAGGCTGTGACAAAGCGGGGACATACTGAAAATTATCATGCTCTGCATCTAACTTTGTAAATAGATCGACATAGTATAAATCCTGCTTTGTCACTGCGCCAAAGAAGAAAATCAGCTTCTTATCCAACTTCTGTCTTAAAATATCAAATACCATCGACTTTATGGGAGCCAATCCTGAACCACCGGCAATGAACACCAATGTATCGCCTCCCTCATGAAGATAGAACTCTCCAAATGGCCCTCGCAGACTTAACTCATCGCCTTCTTGCAGATACTCGTGCATAAAAGTCGTACATACTCCACCAGGTACTAAACGGACAATAATCTCTAGTTCCTGATTGTTCGTAGGAAGAGAAGAGATGGAATAAGCTCGCATCACACTCTCTTTGATATTCGCATAGGGTTTGGTTACAACCTGAATGTATTGCCCTGCCTTAAACGCAACACTAGCGGGATTTACTAACGCAAACTGAAATTCCTTAATATCGCGCGTCATCCGCGTTATCCGCACAATCTTAGCTTTATATTCACGAACGTTAAACAACTCTTCAGGGATGTAGAGTTTTAAACTACTCTTAACCTTAACCTGGCAAGACAAACGTACATTAGCGTCTATCTCCTCCTTTGTTAAATACGGTTCTTCTGTTGGTAAAACGGCTCCCACTTCACTACCAAGACGCACTTTACAAAGCCCACAAGTCGCTTTTCCCCCACATGCTGATGGAATATAGATCCTACTAGATGCAAGCGTCGAGAGCAAGTTCGATCCTCCTGTTACCATAAAGGTTTTATCCCCATCATTGATGTCGATTTCACACTCACCATAATTATTGAGGACTTTATCTGCAAGAACCACAAGTGTAGCTAAAATGGTCGATATTAGTGATACACTAAAAACAGTAAGTACAATGGACATCGCCATACCCCCGACTTAGAGTTATTGGATGATAAAGATACCCGAAAAACCGATAAAGGCCAGGGCAATGATTCCAGTAATAATAAACGTAATCGCTGGACCCTCGAGTCCTAACGGGAGCTTATTCTTAGCAATCTTTTCTCGGATTGCAGCCAACGCGGAAATTGCTAACCACCAACCAAGCCCACTACCTAACCCAAAAAACAAGGATTGAACTAACGAATAATCACGAATTATCATAAATAAGCTAATTCCAAGAATGGAACAATTAACGGTGATGAGAGGCAGAAAAATGCCGAGCTTCATATAGAGGTCCGGCAAATACCTGTCCATAGCCATTTCAATAATTTGCACCGTCGCAGCAATTACCACAATAAAAATAATATAACGCAGATAGTCTAACCCTAAAGGTACCACTATGAAACGGTAGACAAGCCAATTGATAACTGTTGTCACGATCATCACCAAAGAAACTGCCTTACCTAGACCCGATGCAGTCTTATACTCACTAGATACAGAGATAAATGAGCACATGCCTAAGAAATTCGCCAATACCATGTTACTTGTAAAAATAGCTGCAAACAACAGTATGATCGGACTAATTGCTGGACCACCATCCATGGATCCACCTCCTAATTTCGCTTATTGAGCAGTTGCACTCGTAGCTGAAGCTTGCTTAACTTCACTTGGTCTTAGTGCAGGTGGTGCAGATTGTGCCTTCTTATCGCGAGTCATTGTCATGCTCGCTGCAGCCCAAATCATAACGCCAATTATGAAGAAAGCAGCAGGGGGCATAACCATTATTGTCCAGGTTTCCAAACCGATAAAATTCACATTTCTGCCAAAAAGTGTACCAAACCCTAATAACTCCCGTACAAAAGCGATGACCATGAGCACAATCGTATAACCCAACCCAGCAAACAACCCATCGAGTAGAGAGATAAACGGGGTATTCTTCTGCGCAAATGCTTCCGCTCTCCCCATAATGATACAGTTCGTAATAATCAAACCCACATACGGACCCAATGCTCTACTTAATTCTGGATAGTTCGCTTGGATAAATATATCAACTACAATTACATACGATGCAATAATAAAGGTCTGAACAATCATTCGTACCCGATGCGGTATATAGTTACGCAAGAGCGAGATGGTTAAACTCGAGCAGGAAATAACAAACATCAGACCCAGCCCCATGACTAATGTATTAGCCATTAAATTTGTCACTGCTAAAATCGAGCATATCCCTAGAATCTGACGGGTAACCTGATTTTCTTTCCATAGGTTGTTGCGAAATGATTGTTTAATCGCGTCTCTCATGGTGGACCTCCAACTTTGGCAGCACCTTGTTCATTGTATCATTTACAATGCGTAATACAGCATTTGAGGTACTTGTGGCGCCAGTAATTGCATTTAAGTCTTCCGTATGAACAATGGGCAAGTTCCCGAGGGGCACTCCCCGAAATTGTTCCTTGTAGATGCGTTCGTCGATTCTGCCGCCAAGACCTGGCGTTTCATTGTGTTTCGTGAACTCAATCCCAAGTAGCGTCTGAGAATCAGCTGAAACGCCAACATAACCTTCCATCATTCCCCACAATCCTGAGCCCTGTAACGGAAGAGCGTAACTGTGAATCACTAAGTTTTCATCTCTTCTCGCATAAACATCGATTCCCGCGAGCTGGAATTGCTGAATCGATTCTGCAAACATGGACACAACCTCTGACTTTGTCGTTGGATGCATGTCAAGCACATATAAAATAGCGCCCTTAAAAGCAATCTCTTCATTCTGATTGATTCGTGGCATATAAACTGCATTCGTTACAGCTAATATCGTTGTAAGAATAACACTACTAACAAAGGTAAAGCCGATTGTGTAGAAGTACCCCTCTCTCATGCAGCCTTCACCTTCCTTGCTCGTTGAATTTCTTGAACCTTCATATCCATTAACGGCACAAAGGTATTAGCAATTAATATGGCAAACATGATGCCTTCGGTAAAGACAGAAAAAACCCGAATCACCACAGTTAAGAAGCCAATAAGCAGTCCATACAATATTTTCGTTGTTTCATTTTTAGGTGCCGTAATCGGATCTGTTGCCATATAGACCACCCCGAACAAGAATCCACCACTAAGGAGTGCAAACAAAGGACTACCAGCCATGCCTAACCGAAAAACAACCATGCTACAAACGAAAAAACTCACGCTACAAGCACCCATTATTCTCCAAGATGCCGTTTTCGTATAGATGAGATAAACGGCTGCTAACAAAATCAAAACCGCGCTTGTTTCACCGATGGAACCAGGTATTGTGCCAAGCACTAAATGCAGATAGTCTGTTACTTCCCCGAATTGATTATAGCGTATTAACGGACTCGCTGATGTTAATGCATCTAACCCTTGACTATAACGGGAAAACCCACCAGGAAAACCTGGAAAAGGTTGGCTCCAAGCCATTGTCATATACTTCGGAAACGAAATATAGATAAAACAGCGTCCAACCAGTGCTGGATTAAAGACATTTTTACCAAAACCCCCAAAAACACCCTTGGCAAAGAAAACGCCAAAAATGATACCTAAACTACCGACCCAAAAGGGTGTGGCTGGAGGCAAGGTAAGTACAAAAAGGCAACAAGATACTAAGACAGCTTCCGAAACCTTGGGCACCTTTGCATCTCCAAACAATCTGAGCATGAGATATTCTGTAGCAATACCTACAGCTGTCACCACACCAAGCATTACAAGCACTCTCCACCCAAATAAGTAAATAGCTAATACCACCAAGGGAACAAGGCTCCATAACACTTTCCGCATCATTTTTTGTTTTAAAAAAAGTAGTGGCAAATGCAAGCAATCCTCTCCTTCATTGCATACTTTTTTACTATGTGAAAAACAAGCAGACTAAAGAGCCTGCTTGCAAAGGGTTTAGTATGTTTCTCTAAATACTTCAAAATGAGCTTTAGGATGGATACATGCTGGGCACGTTTCAGGAGCGCCTAATCCTTCATGGATATACCCGCAATTGCCACACTTCCACAACACAGATTCATCTTTACGGAAAACAGTATCTCCTTGAATGTTTGCCGCTAGTTTATTAAATCGGCTTTCATGCTTCTGCTCTGCATCGGCAATCATTTTAAACGCTGCTGACACTTCTAAAAATCCTTCGTCCGCTGCAGTTTTCGCAAACGATGGATACAGATCCGTCCACTCCTCATTCTCACCACTAGCCGCTGCTTGTAGGTTTTTAAGGGTCGAGTCCATGGCCACAGGAAAACTTGCACTAATCTCAAGCTCCGTTGGCAATTCGTCCTTTAGACCCTCTAATAAAAATTTATAGAAGCGTTTGGCATGTTCCTTTTCGTTATCGGCGGTCTCGATAAAGATGTTTTTCATTTGCTTATAGCCTTCTTTATCAGCTATGGACGCGTAATACGTGTAACGATTACGAGCCTGAGACTCTCCGGCAAATGCTTTTAATAAGTTCTCTGCTGTTTTTGTTCCCTTTAAACTTTGCACTACATATACCTCCTCATTTTGATAAACAGTATTGCCCAACTGTAAGCGCTCTTAATAGTTATAACAACTACGATTTATATAGTATAGTTTCTTGATAACCCATTGAATTCCTGCCTGTTCTCGATTTTTTTTGCAGTGTGGAATCGCTCTAAACTTTGCGAGTCAAGCTTTTTCGGAAACTCACTAATTAATCATTGACAACAAAAACTCCAGCCAGTATAATACCCCTAAGGGGTATAAATATTGAAGGGGGTGTTTATGTGCAGGGTGAATTTCAGAAAACAAATCGAATTTTTACAAAACTGAAGAAATGGACATGGCCCTTAATACCAATTATCGCTTTTGGTGGGTTGTTAATCCCAAAAATTGGATTACTGTTACTTCCAATTATGTTAACCTTGCTTATTATGGGATTTCTCAAAGGGAAATACTGGTGTGGGAATCTTTGCCCTCACGCTGGCCTATTTGACTATTTATTGTTACCATTAGCTCCGATGAAAGCTTTCCCCCGTTTTATGACAAATAAGCTGTTCCGGACATCTTTTTTCCTATTTTATATGAGCATGTTCATCTACCGTCTTATAACAGTTGCTCCAGCCTGGGGCACGCTGGATTACTGGGACAAACTCGGGTTTTTAATGGCTATCAATTATCTTGTACCCACACTAATTGGAACAACACTAGCGCTAACGATTAATCCCCGATCATGGTGCACGTTTTGCCCTATGGGCATGATGCAGGAATTAGCATACGAACTGCGAAAACGAATTGGTGTTCGTTCAAGACAAGACAGAGTAATTACTATGAAAAACACTGCAGCGTGCAAAAAGTGTAACCGCTGTAATACCACTTGCCCCATACAATTATCCCCATATAAAAATCTCAATTCACACCACCAATTCGTTGACAATTCATGCTTGAAATGCTCTGTATGTGTAGAAAAATGTCCATTAGGGTTATTATCGTTAGAGAACGTTAATAATGAACCAGACAAATCCAATCACCCTACCTGTAGCTTTTAATCAAGAAGATCGACGCTGTCTGTGACAAGCTTAGGAGCAAGTACTCAGAAAAGAGTCCGTACTCCTGAGCTTTTTTCATCATCTACTATCGTCGCCTCTCTTTCTTTGCACGTTAAGCAAGCGAGCGACTAATTCTTTCGTAGCCTCCCCCTCTATGCTTCGTTCGATCAGAACAGAAATCTTAGCGTCTTCCTGCCAATACATAGTATTTAGCCCAGCATGCGGCGATATTTGTGCCCCTTCCAGGGAGAGACCGGCAAATGCTCCTTTACTTAAGGAGTAACTATAAATAGAAGCTTCGAGCTTTAAGTCTGTACTTAATTCAACTCGGCGACCGATCGGACCAATGGCCAACGATGCGTCTCCTCCAAGCTTAAAATTACCTTCAAGAAAACTATCAAGACCTCGTTCATTGGCAATCACTAATACTAAGGATGTCGATTGAAATCCGATTTGCCAACCATAGGATAGACCTTTCATCTCAAAAAAAACAGGACCGTACCATTGTCCTTCGCTATCGCGACGTAATAATAGACCCTTACCATATTGGCCACCAAGACCAAGTCCAGCTTTAATCATATTTGGAAAGATGGCGATTGCTTTGGCTCGTTCTAATACCAGAGCCATTTGCTCGACATCAGGTTGCTGCTGCATTTCTTCCAACACCTGGGTTGACGTCTTTATTAACTCAAACGCTTCATTATCCGCCTCTGCATAGACCATTTC
>SKJB01000006.1 GCA_007116145.1 Limnochordia bacterium
CAAGAGCAATGATTACCGTAGCGAGGAACCAGACCGTTCCAGGGATTGAGTATCCCGCAAATAGTAGGATCTATTGGACTCCATTCGACTATGCCAGTGGTGCCACTGGGCCTGCCTGGAACAGGTATGAAAATTGGCATACATATGGGAAATATAGTCGATTAACATCATTTGTTACACATGATTATTATACTGATATCAGCGCCACAAAAGCAGTTGCCTGGTATGAAGGTAATAGTGGTGGGCAGACTCATGAAGTTGCGACAAAAGCACCTAACGGACTTGGTCTGTATGATATGAGTGGTAACGTTTGGGAATGGTGTTATACAAAAAGTGACAATAAAAGAATTGTCCGCGGTGGTGATTATCAGTCGACACCTGAATTTTTGCAGGTAGGTAAATTGACGCTTGTCAATCCTTCAGCGCATCATCATAATGATCCTTATAGCGCAATTGGGTTTAGGCTTGCTAGCAACATGGATCCCAAATATTTGGAACCACTACCAATCTCACCTCCGCTACCTAGTAAACTCCCTCCTGTCGCTCTCTTATCGCAGCAACCGGTTATTAGCCCGACCGTTACTGCGGACATTCCAAGTAATTTTGCATCTGATTCATCCATTTACTCCATCGGTAATGTTACGGTCAAGATGCACTTAGCTCCCGCTGCAACCATCTTAAACACTGGTGTTAGAAATACGGTGGTAAGCAACGATTTCTTAGTAGCAGAGACTCCAGTAACATATGAATTGTGGTATGAAGTAATAATATGGGCAAAAACTAATGGTTATGTATTTGCTAATCTCGGATGTGAAGGTGCTACCGGAAAAATCGGCCTTCCCCCTACAACTAAGAAACTCGAACCTGTAACCAGTGTGAATTGGCTTGATTGCGTTGTTTGGAGTAATGCTCTAACAGAGTATTACAATGAAGCTGGTAATGAATCCTATGAACCAGTGTATCTACACAATTCGCAGGTATTACGGGATGCTACAATTATTGAAGCACATGAAGTTACGGCAGTAGACAGTACTACGGGGTTCCGATTACTCACTCGCTCTGAATGGGACGTTGCTGCACGCTATCTTGGTGCAACTAAACCAATCGAAGAACCACTGCATTCGAGTGCTATCTATGCTAATGGATTGTTTTGGCTCCCCCTAGACTATGCAAGTGGTGCCTCGCAACCCACGAGTGACCAAATAAGTACAATGGCAGCTGCTTGGTATCGAGAAAATAGTTTTCAACAAACGCACAATGTAGGCCAAAAACCAGTGAATGGGAATGGTCTTGGACTCTATGATATGAGCGGTAATGTATGGGAGTGGACATATAGTCAACCTACTAACGAATCTCATCGCTTCTTTGCCGGTGGTTGTTATTGCTCGAACCCAAAATCTATTAAGGTTGGATTATATGCGGGAACTTTCTATGACGTTACGGTAAGAGGTAGAGGTTTTCGAATTGGTAGAACACCGTAAAAAAGGTTCTTGCACAAACTAGTGTAAAGTGCTGGACATGATCGTCCCTTGATGAGGAAATACTTGGGAAACCTGTAACCCACATAATGCGGCTTATGCAATACATATGCGACCATTGCGTAGAAAACGGAGCAGATAAGACAAGCTTCGTAGAGGATGTGAGCATGATCTGCAGGCCATATGTAAAAACGACAACTGCACTTGACGAAAAGATAGTCAATGAAGGAATCAACAGGAGCTCCAACGGAGTCGCTCAAGTTGCTTAGTGAGGCTAGTACTGTAATAAATACTGTCGAGAGTAAAATTGACAAACACACCTTAATAGTGATTCGTATCAATATCATCGCATTTTCCGTTATGATTTACCTATTGGCTCCAGCACTTAATCAACTGGGATAAAATTATTGTGCTCAATCTTATCCCATTCAGT
This sequence comes from Limnochordia bacterium, assembly GCA_007116145.1. Taxonomy (GTDB): domain Bacteria; phylum Bacillota; class Limnochordia; order Darwinibacteriales; family DTU012; genus CSBR16-88. The sequence continues at coordinate 1,912 of SKJB01000006.1, forward strand.
CTTCTTATATTTCAAGAATTTCATGCACATTTTAATATGCTCTGGGTCGTACTCTCGAAACCCTTGTTCCTTGGCCCAAGCTTTAATCTCACCATGCTCGGAATGGATTTCGTCGTAATAAACCTTCAAAAATTCAAAGAAACCTGGGAGGCCACCCACATCTTCCGGAGGAGCTACTTCAGCGCCATCAATAAATGTCGGATAGCCATAATGATAGTCTTCTACAACTTCCTCAAGCCTAACTATAATACGCCAATCATCACCATAATCATAGACATAGTGAATCTGACCATGCTTTTCGAGGTACGTATCGATCTTAATCCCAGTGGGTTTACGAATTACCGTCTTTAAATTCTGCAGTTGCTGCTCGGCAAATTCGGAGTTCATCGCCTTAAGTCTTGCCTCAATCTCTCTGCGGTTCTTCTTAAACTGCAGATACTCTTGATACGCTTCCTCATCATTTGTCACTCTGATATTATCCTCAGATAGGTCAAAGTCAAAAAGATGATATGCATCACGAGGATAACCGCTATTGAAGTTAAACACATTTTGAATAACATCATGCAGTCGATTGAATGTAGCTCCGGCTGGCATGATGACCCTTCTCCATATAAGTGGTTCTGATTCTAGAATTTCAATTTCAATTTGGTAGGCCTTCATGGTGTAATCCCTCGCTTCCCATCCTAAGTGTCAGGACATTTTCTTTAATTTTTCTCCAAAAAATCCTTGACTAACACAAGATTCTTTGTTCTCCATACCCCGCTCATATATCTGCCGGATCACTGTTTCTATCTCTGGCTCCACTATGCTAACATCGGTTATGTCATAGCGTTGCCCTAAAGACGTTATTAGTTCGATTGCGGTTCCGTCGTCCTTCGTGAACCCAATGGATTTCTTAATTCCCTCATCTTTAACGACCATTCCGAACGGAATATCTAACTCGTCATAGGTCTCTGCGAACTCCACTTCTGGGATCCGTTCTCTACCGTATAGGTCACGTATGTTTCTTAGCCCTCCCTGACAGACAATTGTCCCTTTATCAATGATTATTACCCTCGAGCAAAGCTTCTCTATATCTGCCATATCGTGGCTTGTTACCAAGATGGTTGTGTTTCGGGTTCTATTGGTGGCAGTTAGAAACTGACGGATTCTCTCTTTGGCTATAGCATCCATTCCGATAGTCGGTTCGTCTAAGTAAATCACATCTGGGTTGTGTAGAAATGATACTGCTAGTTCAGCCCGCATTCTTTGACCTAGGAACCTGATCGGAAATGTGCTTAAGTACGCACAATAACAATGTACCTGATCTTTTCACTATCGTGAAAAGACAGGGGTGTACTTATTCGTTTAGCAAACTCGAAAAGTTACGTTTCCGACACCCCCTCTTCGCCTCCTCATACGACCCCAAATCCCCAATATCATACCGCCGCCCCTCCATGGGATACGCCACAACATCTTTTCTCGTACACAACCACGCAATAAAATTCCCCGGCGCATCCGCATTATTCCCCTCATCTAAATACTGCGAGAACAATGGTAGTGTATCTTTACGATAAACATAAAACGGCGGCACCGCATAATTCCCCTTGGGATCAGCTGGCTTTTCCTCAAACGATACAACCTTCCCATCAACCACCTCAGCTACACCTGTCTTTCGTAGCTTCTCCAAACTTTTTTCCTCATGCACCATTATCGTATCTCTCCGACTTGCAAGAAAGGACTTCACAAACCCCTGCAGCGAGAAGTCATAGATATTATCCCCGGCCAAAACCAAGACATCTTCATCGATCGTCCTTTGATCAATCGCTAGTTGAATATCCCGAATAGCTCCTAACCGGGTATCATTACTAGACGTCCCATCATCGATAA
>SKJB01000026.1 GCA_007116145.1 Limnochordia bacterium
GGAAAATAATCTCCCCACCCTTGCGTCAACCCTTCCTCAACGAGTAGGCTATCATCAATTGCAATTCCTTGTGCTCCCATGTTTAGTAACAATTCTCCCACTGCTTCTTCCGCTTCACGGTGAATTGTAATTTCCACCTCTTGCCAGTAATTCATACCAAAACCTCGCTTTTGCAGGCTTAGCAAAATAAGGCGGAAAGACCGCCTTATACGCTATATCTTATCGCAAAACATCCTTTACCTTCTCAAAAAACGATTTTGATTCCTCAGGGTGCGATTCGCCGCGTTCCTTAGCAAATTCACGGAGTAACTCCTTCTGCTTATTCGTAAGCTTAGCAGGAGTTAATACTTTGATATGCACCAATTGATCGCCTCTACCATACCCACGTACATCCTGAATGCCTTTACCCCGTAACCGCATCACACGACCACTTTGTGTTCCTTCTGCAATCTTCATCTTAACAGAACCCTCAAGAGTCGGAACTTCAATTTCGTCGCCAAGAGTTGCTTGCACAAAGCTAATTGGTAGTTCACAGACAACATCATTTCCTTGGCGTTCAAAAATCTTATGAGGCTTAACATGCACAACAATTTGTAGGTCACCAGCGGGACCTCCGCGAGTTCCCGCTTCACCTTGGGCCGTTACTCGTACAACTTGCCCATGATCAATTCCAGCTGGAATTTTAACTCTAATCTTGCGCGTCCGACGGACTCTACCATTGCCATTACATTCCTTGCACGCTTGCTCAAATATCTTTCCTTGCCCTTCACATCGTGAACATGGACGGCTTGAGGATACTTGACCAAAAGGAGTCCGCTGAATAACTCGCTGCTCACCAGACCCATTGCAATCAGGGCAAGACTTGATGGGAGTACCTGGTTCTGCTTGATTTCCATGACAATGAGGACACACTTCTGTGCGCGGAATCTCTATACTTTGCTCGAGACCAAACGCCGCTTCCTCAAACTCAATACTCATATCATATCGTAAATCTGACCCCTTACGTGGTCGATTACTCTGACGAGAACCTCCGCCTCCACCAAAGAACATATCAAACACGTCCCCAAGATCGTCAAAGCCACCGAAATCGCCAAAGCCACCTTGACCAGGGCCACCATTTTCAAAGGCAGCATGACCATACTGATCATACTTTGCCTTGCGTTCGCCATCGCTGAGCACCTTATAGGCTTCATTAATCTCTTTAAACTTATCCTCAGCACCTGGGTCCTTATTTACGTCTGGATGATATTCCCGAGCCAAACGCCGATATGCCTTTTTAATGTCGTCAACCTGGGCCCCTTTGGAGACCCCTAGTACTTCATAATAGTCTTGTTTGGCCAAGGGTTACACCGCCTTTTACTTCTCTTCATTTTCTTCCGTAAACTCCGCATCCACCACATCTTCATCAGAACCACTTGCATTACCTTCTGCTTCTGCTTGGCCCTGTGCTTGCGCTTGCGCTTGCGCTTCTGCTTGAGCCTGTTCATAGATTTTTGCAGAAATTTCATGCATAGATTCATCTAAAGCTTTCATTTTTGCTTTAATCTCTTCTAGTTCATCGGCTTCGATCGCTTTTTGTAACTCTTCTTTTGCTGCTGTTACCTTCGCTTTCTCTTCTTCTGTTACCTTATCACCGAGTTCATTTAGAGACTTATCGACGGAATACACAGCGTTATCGGCTTGATTGCGCAGCTCAATTGCTTCTCTGCGCTCCTTATCCACTTCGGCATTGGCTTCTGCCTCTTTTACCATCTTATCAATATCGCTCTTTGTTAATCCACTGGCTGAGGTCACAGTAATCTTATGCTCTTTACCCGTACCTAAGTCTTTTGCTGACACATTTACAATACCATTTTTATCGATATCGAAGGTTACTTCAATCTGCGGCACGCCCCGCGGTGCTGATGGAATTCCTGTCAATTGGAAGCGACCAAGGGTTACGTTGTCTGCAGCCATGGGGCGTTCTCCTTGTAGTACATGAATATCTACTGCTGGTTGATTATCTGCAGCTGTTGTAAATACTTTTGTCTCTTTACAAGGAATACTTGTATTTCGTTCAATCAACGGTGTCATTACGGAACCTAGGGTTTCAATCCCTAGGGATAGTGGTGTAACATCGACTAACACTAGACCTTTACCTTTTTCAAATTCGCCAGAGAGCATACCAGCTTGAACTGCAGCTCCTAATGCGACACATTCATCAGGATTAATCCCCTTATAGGACTCCTTACCCATCAAATTCTTAACTGCTTCTTGCACAGCTGGAATACGTGTGGATCCACCCACTAAGATAACTCGATCAACGTCTCCTGGTTGTAACCCAGCATCTTGTAAAGCTTGACGTGCTGGGCTTAGCGTTGCATCAACCAAGTCGCTGGTCAATTCGTTAAACTTAGCTCGTGTTAAACTAATATCCATATGAACTGGACCAGACTCTCCTGCACTAATAAACGGTAAGTTTACAGTGGTCTGCGGCAATCCTGAAAGCTCAATTTTGGCCTTTTCTGCTGCTTCCTTTAATCGCTGTACAGCCATGCGATCCTTACTGAGATCAATGCCAGTCTCACGCTTAAATTGATCAATTAGATGTTTAATCACTCTCTCATCGAAATCGTCGCCACCTAAACGGTTGTTTCCACTAGTGGCTTTCACGCCAACATAACCCTCAGCTAGTTCCAGAATAGATACATCAAAGGTACCACCACCAAGGTCAAACACTAAAACCGTTTGGTCCTCATCCTTATCCAATCCATAAGCGACCGATGCAGCTGTGGGTTCATTAATAATACGCAAAACTTCTAATCCTGCGATAGCTCCTGCATCTTTCGTTGCCTGTCTTTGCGCATCAGTGAAGTAAGCAGGGACAGTAATAACTGCTTGCTCTACTTTATCTCCTAAGTAATTTTCCGCTTCTTCCTTTAACTTACGTAAAATCATACTAGAAATCTGTTGTGGAGTATATTCTTTATCATCGATTTTAACTACATGCTCAGTCCCCATGTGCCGTTTAATAGAACTAATTGTACGCTCAGGATTCGTTACAGCTTGGCGTTTAGCCACCTGACCCACTAAACGCTCACCACTCTTCGAGAAAGCAATCACTGATGGTGTCGTTCTAGCACCTTCAGCGTTTGCGATAACAGTAGGTTCTCCACCTTCCATTACTGCCACACACGAATTTGTTGTTCCTAAGTCAATTCCAATAACTTTACCCATTATTTTTCCTCCTCTAACTGTTCTTCGGCCACTTCCACCATACTTGCCCGTAATACTTTCCCTTGATATACATACCCTTTTTGTAACTCTCCACTAACAATTAGATTCGCACTACTATCGCCATCCATTGTTACCGCTTCATGAACTCTTGGGTCAAAAGGCTGACCCAGACACTCAATAGGCTCTAAACCTTGTTTCTTCAGATTACTCAACAATTGATCGAAAATCATTTTAACTCCACTTACTAACGGAGAATCTTCCTTGGTAGCTTGAAGCGCTCGTTCAAAATTATCGACAACTGGTAGAAGATCAGAGATCAGACTTTCGTTAGCGAGCGAGCGAATGGATTCTAGTTGCGTCTGATTTCGCCGTTTATAGTTATCAAAATCAGCTTTCAATCGCAAAATCTGATTTATTAGTTCCTCGCGCTCCTGCTCCCATTGCGTTTCTCGATCGGACTCAATACGTACTTCACTGGATGACTCGCAATCTACCTCGCAGCTACACTCTTCACAACAACCCTCGCTACTATCTTCAATGGTTACTTCCTGCTCTACTTCCTTATCCTGCAAAATTACACCCCCTTACACCTGATGAACAGCCCTTAAAATCTAAGGGCTGTGACTTGAAATGTATTATTTGACTAACTCAGACAAAATTTCACTGAGTGAGTTAGCTAACAAATCAACAGCAGAAAATACTTTTGCATATTCCATACGAGTAGGACCTATGACACCGATTGCGCCAATTACTTCTCCGCCTACACTATACGTCGAAGTTACTACACTGCATTCCTGGATCTCTACACGATTATTTTCATGCCCAATAGCTACCTGTACTCCTGTAACTTTGGCTAGATCATTTAAGACGCTAGACACAATTTGTTTTTCCTCAAGTATAGATAGCAAAGGCCTTACGCGATTAATATCCTTAAATTCTGGTTGATTAAAGATCTGAATTGCACCATTTAGGTACATCTGCTCATGACCAGATTCCCCTAATTCACCAGCAATAATTTCCAGTAAGGCAATGCCGATATCACCAAAATTATCGCGAATATCTTTAATCAAGGTTGATCCGATTTCGCGGTAGGTGATGCCACGGAGGCGCTGGTTTAGTTGCTCGGAGATATGTGACAACTCCCCGGCACTATACCCAATATTTGTTCTGATAATCCTATTTTGCACCATACCTGGGTTTAATACCATAACAACAAGTATATTTGTATCATCAATGGGAACTAACTGGATGTGTTTAAGCACACAAGCATTAACTGGTGGAGCCACTACAACTGCAATGTATTGGGTAAAAAGTGCTAATAGCTTACAGGTTTCTTGGATCACCTGATCGGTTTGCTGTTGGCGATTCATCTCTTTGTGCTGCATCTGCTTACGCTCTTCTTTGGATATCTCTTGTGGCTTCATTAACATATCCACATAAAACCGATAGCCTTTATCAGAGGGAATTCGTCCTGCTGAAATATGAGGTTGCACAATATAGCCTGTCTCTTCTAGATCTGCCATCTCGTTTCGAATTGTAGCTGGAGATACACCAAGCTTATATCTGCGAGCAATGGTTCTCGAACCAACCGGTTCTGCAGAATGGATATAGTCATCAATAATAGCTTGTAAAACCATCATTTTTCGTTCATCCAACATACCACCACCCACTTCCTTTAGCACTCATCAACAAAGAGTGCTAACACTCGTTTACCCATAAATTATCACTTTGGCTTATATTTGTCAAGTGTAGCTTCTTTAATTTTTAGCGAATAAATGCCGAAAATACCAAATTACCAAGATATAGCCCTGCTTGAGTCAATCTTATAAATCCGTCTACTTCCTCAATTAATTCTCTTGCTGTCAAATCACGCAGCTGTGTTCCATAGATGTCTTCAAGAGCATGCCCGAAACGTTTGCTAAAGTTTGCTTTATTAACTCCCGTTAATAAACGCAAACCCACCATCATCGTTTCATCCATTAATTGGTCTGCAGTTATTCGTTCTCTCAAATCCCATGTGGGCTTGCAGTGACTCCAATCATCAATATACTTTTTTATATCTAGCGTATTAGCGTAACGAACATTTCCCCAAAATCCATGGGCCCCACTCCCTATACCTAAATAGGATTGATTCAACCAATACAGGGTATTATGCCTTGACTCTTTATCTGGACGAGCAAAATTCGATATCTCATAATGATGAAACCCTTGCGCTTTCAGATACTCATGGGTATGGGTAAACATGGAAAGCTCATCTTCTTCATCCGGCAAATGCAGCATGCCCTGTTGCTGAGCCTGAAAAAAAGGGGTGTCTTCTTCGACAATCAGCGAATAGCACGACAGATGGGTGGGTTCTAGCTTTAGAGCCTGAGCAAGTGAATCCTCCCAATCGAGCTGCAGCTGCTGCGGCAACCCATACATAAGGTCTAGGTTATAGTTGTCGATCCCCACTCGTTGCAAAAAATCAACACTCTCATAGATAGCAGCCACATTGTGGACTCGTCCCATTCCTTCTAGCAAATTGTTCTGAAACGCTTGAGCACCGAGACTCACGCGGTTAATCCCACTGTCCTTAAGAACTTTAACTTTCTTGTAGTCCAGGGTCTTAGGGTTAGATTCAATGCTACATTCAGGACTATCAACAAATGTAAACTTGGTAAATATCTGTTCTAACAAACCAGCTAACTGCCGTTGACTTAAAACCGTGGGCGTTCCACCACCAATGAATAAGGTATCAAACTTGATATTGGAGAGCTCGTGAGCCCAATACTCTAGCTCCTTGAAACAGGCATTAATATAAATGCCGACGATTTCCTCGTCGGCAATAATAGAATGAAAATCACAATATCCACATTTAGCAACACAAAATGGTATATGCACATAGATACCAGGCACACAAATCACCTACTCCACTTCTAATATGGCCATAAATGCTTGTTGCGGCACTTCAACATTTCCTAAATTTTTCATCCGTTTCTTACCCTCTTTTTGCTTATCTAACAGCTTACGTTTGCGGGAAATGTCTCCCCCATAACACTTAGCAAGTACATCCTTCCGAAGAGCCTTCACTGTCTCACGAGCAATCACTTTTTGTCCAATGGCTGCTTGAATAGGCACCTCAAACTGATGACGTGGTATTACCGCCTTAAGTTTCTCGGCTAAGCCTCGCCCACGAATGGCTGCTTTATCGCGATGCACAATACAAGAAAGGGCATCAACTGGATGATTATTCAATAAGATGTCGAGTTTAACCATATCCGACTCCTGGTATTCGGATACCTCATAATCCAGCGACGCATATCCCTTGGTCTTCGACTTTAACCGGTCAAAGAAATCCATGATGATCTCGCCTAAAGGCATAAGGTATTCTATACGAGTTCGTTCTGTTGTTATATACTCCATATTCGCAAACGTACCACGCTTATCCTGACAAAGCTCCATTACTGTACCCACATAAAACTCAGGCACCATAATAACGGCTTTAACAAAAGGTTCTGCAATGGACAAAATGGTTTGCACCGGAGGAAAATCGGCTGGATTTTCAATTTGCATGGTTGTTCCGTCCGTCAACGCTATCCGATATACAACACTCGGTGCAGTGGTTATCAAATCCAGTCCAAATTCGCGCTCTAATCGCTCTTGAACAATCTCCATATGCAATAGACCTAGGAACCCACAGCGATATCCAAATCCTAAAGCGATCGATGACTCGGCTTCATAGGTTAAAGCGGCATCATTTAATTGTAGTTTATCTAACGCATCCCGTAGTTCAGTATACTCCTCGTTGACAACAGGATATAAACCACAGTAGACCATCGGTTTAGCTGGTCGATATCCAGCTAGAGCTTTCTCCGCTGGCTTACTCGCATGCGTGATGGTGTCACCAACACGGGTATCCTTCACATCCTTCATACTTGCAATTACACATCCTACCTCACCTGGACCTAAGCTCTTAACTGCTAACATAGCAGGACGAAATATTCCTAATTCAGTTACCTCAAAACTACGTTTAGAACTCATCATCTGAATGCGATCCCCAACTCGCAGTTGCCCCTCAATGACTCGAACATAGGCGACTGCCCCACGGTAAGAATCGTAATGTGAATCAAAAATAAGTGCTTGCAAAGGAGCGTCTGGACTGCCTTTCGGAGCTGGCACTTTTTTTACAATGGCTTCAAGGATCGCGTCGATGCCGACACCAGATTTCGCGCTTGCCAAAACAGCTTCACTCGCATCTAAACCGACACTTTCTTCTAGATCCTTTCGAACTCGTTCTGGATCAGCACTCGGAAGATCAATCTTATTGATGACTGGAATAATCTCTAAATCGTGCTCTAAGGCCAAATACAAATTCGCCAAAGTCTGAGCCTCAATACCTTGCGAAGCATCAATTACTAAAATAGCACCTTCACATGCGGCAAGACTGCGCGAGACTTCATACGAGAAGTCTACATGCCCAGGAGTGTCAATCAAATTGAGAATATACTCTTGCCCATCTTGTGCTGTGTAGGCAAGGCGTACAGCCTGCAACTTAATGGTAATACCTCGTTCTTTTTCAAGATCCATGGAATCTAAAACTTGTTCTGTCATATCTCGTTTTGTTATCGTACCAGTGTTTTCTAGAATTCGATCAGCTAGTGTTGATTTTCCATGATCGATATGAGCAATAATACAAAAATTCCTGATGTTTTGTTGTTGCATGATCTCCTATCCTTCTGTCAGCAGATTTAATCTAAGTTATTATACCACTTTATGATGCATTTGCATAGCAATAACAACCATGGAGCTGATTGCAAGGTAGAATACGCGCCTCTATTGCTCCTCTAAAGTTCCTTTCTTCCTGTTCATGCGTCCCTTTACCATATTCCAAACAAAGAGGGGTTCTTCCATTCGGAGTATAAAGCTTAAGCTGAGATAAACGACAGCCCCAGCACTAATCGAGCCAAAGGTCTGAATGAGCCTCCCTGTTCCGCGCGTTAAATCGAGATAGGGGATTAAGGCCTGACTAGCATAATAGGCCACAATACCCATGGCTACAGATGCAACAGCTGCCCGACTAAATGAACCGAGAATCCGTCTTCCGTCGATTCCACCAAGCTTTCGTCTGAGCATGAATAAGAAAACAACCAGATTAATAATGGATGTAAGAGAGAATGCAAGAGCAAGACCGCCCGCCTCAAGGGTTGTCCACTGCAAAAAAGCAATACTCAATATAAAGTTTAGAATCACTGTTAATAAACCAATTTTAACAGGGGTAATCGTATCCTGAAGCGAGTAAAATACTCGTGTCAAGATTTGTAATCCCGACTGGGCAAACAAACCAGCGGAGTAGAACAATAGTGCGTACGCTGTCGCATTCGTGTCGCTTGCCGAGAACTCCCCAGCCTCAAACAGAAGACGGACAATCGGAACTCGTAGCACAGCCATCCCCACAGCGGATGGCAAGGTAATATAGAAGACTACCCGTAATCCAAAGGAAAACGTACGCCGAAACTCATCCATTTCACCACGGGCCACCAACCGCGCTAAGGTTGGAAATATCGCTGTGGATATGCCCATAGCAAAGACACCAAGCGGAAAGTGGACTAAGCGGTTCGCCAAACGTAGTGCGACAATCGATCCCATTTCTAGCAACGATGCAAGATTTTGTCCAATAATTAAATTGATCTGAGCAATGGATAAACCAATGAGTGCTGGAATCATTAGTTTTGCCATTCTGCGAATCCCAGGATGCTTTAAGTCAATAACCGGTTTATAATACTGTGCCTTTTTTAAAACCGTAGGAAATTGTAGCGCAAAACTACCAAACGATCCCACAATTGTGCCCATCGCCATTCCCATTATGCCAATGATGGGGCCTAGCAAGTACGCACCTAGAATCTGACTAGCATTATATACAATAGGACCTAGCGCAGGCATGGTAAACTTTTGATAGGAATTCAGGATACCCATCTCTAATCCCGATAAAGCGGTAAAGAATACGGCTGGAAAAGTTATACGCATTAGAAGAATTAGAAGCTGACGTTGCTCACCGACGAAGCCAATCCCCACTAAGGGAGCGAGCACAGGGGTAAATATTACACCAAAAACCATAAAAGTGACGAGTAACATACCAGTCAAATTGATAAACGTACTCGCCACATACCATGCTTCCTCTTCTTTATCTTGCGCTAAATATTGCGTGAATACTGGAATAAAGGCAGAGCTTAGTGCACCACCAACTAGCAGTTGATACATCAAATCTGGGAGGGCGAACGCAGCAAAAAATACATCAGTAATTCCAGTTCGACCAAAAACTTCTGCCACGGCCCGTTCTCGTACAAACCCTAAAACCCGGCTAACGAAAATGGCAAACATCATAATGCCTGCAGCTCGGGCCATAATTCTATTGGTGTTAGACATAAAAACGCTCCCTTAATTACACCCTAGTCGGATTTCGATTACTACAACTCAGACTCTATTCTCTACAATGGATCGAATTTCCTTTATTGATTACCCATTATCCGCTGTATGACAGCTGCGAGTAATTCAGCGGCTAGTAAACCTTCCTCTAGTGTATTATCTACCGATCCAATCTCCAAAATTACACTATTTGGATGCAGATGCTGATTATAACGAGCATCACGTCGCACTTGAATAGGACGCATTAGACCAGGGTACATCGACTCTGCCGTCCGCTGTAACTCGTGTGCAAACTGCAAATTTTTTTGCCAATTCGCATGTTCTTGCGGAATATCCTGGGCTGTTCCTAAAACCAGCAAAACTTTTGCCACTCGTTTGCCGTTAATAATCACCACCGGTTCTGGCACACCTGCATCACGATGCACATCAAAAACGAATTGGATATTCGGATGCCGACCTAGGATTTCACGCACTGTGCGCTCAGAATTTAAGTACGATCGGGCAAGACTGGGGAAATCATGAATTCGTGTATCATGCAAGACAGAAATACCATAACGTTGCAGAGCTTTCGCTAAGTGGCGCCCAACCTCCATGACACCCGTTGTTTTCTCATCCGATGCGGATCGAAAGACATAGTGGGCATCACGGTAATTTTGCTGGGCTGCCAAAGGACCCAGATACATTTCTGACGAATGCGTGTGATAGATTAAAACCTGCGGATCAGAAGGCAAAGCGCGGACAGAAGACTCGCTGGGATCAAGCCTATCTTGCATGAGAATTGGGTCTAACAGCGACGCTGACGGCCGAGTGGGTTCAGGGGCAAAACCTAGTTCTGGCAGGAGGGTAAACGACCTTTCTGGAAACACTTGATAACGCTGCAAGCTTGTGATGGTTGGCAACGTGTTTTTTAAGAACGATTGAGGATTACCTAAGTCGTAATCGGTTATCATATAGATTAGAGAACGTGCCGTATAATCCCAACCGGGATAACCTAGTTCCTCTCCGCTAATGGTGGGCATACCCCAAGACAAAATACTGCGAGCTAACAAATGATCTATGCCAGGAAGCGCCATAAATATCTGGGAAGCAAAAAAGGCTATGCCAAAGCAAAGGAGAATAATAAAAAACAAAGGTAAGAGCTGTGGATGTTTATCACGTCGTTTGCGTTGCCTTCGTATAATTTTGACCATATCCAATAGTATGTCATCACCTCTTTTAAGATAAGCTCAGAAGTCATCGAAGCAAGGAATTATGGAAATTCGCTTAGCATCAGTATATTTGTCCGGAAACAAATTTATGAGTATCTTAATGAAAGAAGGGATTTTATATGCGTTATTTCGTGATCATTGCAGTAATTCTTAGCGTACTAGCCAGTTCTTATGGAGTGTGGATCACACAGAGTTTGCAGACTCAGATCGAAGAAATCACGACACGTTTAACACAATTCGAAGATGAACAGCGCACACTGCATATCCCACTCGAAGGAGGAGATATAGCGCTGTATTTTGTGAAGACAACAGACACAGACTTCCTCCTTGAATCTGTAACTCGCAGTGTAGCAGAAACACCATCACCGCTCTTGGCTCTGACCCTGCTCCTTAACGGACCCATGCCTCAAGAGGAATTAGCACCATCTGTTCCGCCAGGCACCAGGCTAATCAACCTAAAAATTGCGAATGACTTAGCTACAGCTAATTTTTCTGAGGAAATTCGTACGCAGTTTATTGGCGGTGCACAGTTAGAATCCCATTTAGTGAGTGCTATTGTTAAAACCCTTACCCAATTCCCTTATATTCAGGAAGTCCAAATCCTCATCAATGGCGAAATCGTGGAAAGTATTGCTGGACATATCGTTATTGATAACCCTCTTAGCACAAATTAATCATTTGAAGTCTAAAAGAAAGCTTCTGCTCATAAGTATAACCATGCTATGGCTCATACTATGATGAACAGGGGTTTTCTCGGTGCAAATAATTCTTTTAATAGGTAGCCCTAATGTGGGTAAGAGCATGGTCTTCCATCGCTTAACTGGTAGAAAGGTCACAATTTCAAACTATCCCGGAACTACGGTGGAAATTCTAACAGGGTTTTGTGAACACCTTAGAACCACCATGAAAATTTATGATACACCAGGCATGTATTCGTTGTATCCCATAACGGAAGAAGAAGAAGTGACAAGACAAGTATTAATCCAAACACGACCTAGCTGGATACTAAATATAGTCGACGCTAAGAACCTGGAACGAATGCTGCCACTCACCTTAGAATTAATCCAATCCGGCTTCCCTGTGATTCTTGGGCTAAACATGATCGACGAAGCAGCCAAACAGGGAATTACGATCGATCACGCCATGCTGAGTAAATTATTGAATATCCCTGTATGTGCTATGAGTGCATTGAAGAATCAAGGGATTACCGAACTAAAAAGCAGGCTGGTTCAACCCTCAGCAAGCGTACAACCTCAACCACTCCCCACACAAATCGATCACGAAATGTTCCATCAACTAACGCAGGAGGCTCAAGAGGTTTGTCATCAAGTAATCAAGAAACAAAACATCGATACTCCTTGGACTTCCTGGGATAATCTGCTACTCTCTCCATGGAGCGGAGTGCCGATTGCTCTACTTGCACTCTATTTCATTTTCTATCAACTCGTCGGACGCTTTGGTGCTGGTGTATTCGTGAATATCATCGACGATAAATTGTTTGGGCACATTCTTCTTCCTTTATTTATGTTTTGGATTGATAAAATTCCATCACCTGCTCTCCAGCAACTACTCGGAGGTGAATTTGGGGTTTTTACTTTAGGTTTTCGTTACGCTTTTGCCATCATTCTACCGATCATCAGCATCTTCTTTCTTGTATTTTCGTTGTTGGAAGACTCTGGGTACTTGCCACGCCTGGCATTTCTATCAGACAGAATGCTTAAACAGATTGGCCTTGGTGGGCGTGGTGTTATTCCTTTCGTACTAGGTCTAGGGTGTGGAACCATGGCCGTTGCCGTCACCCGTACATTAGAGACGAAGCGAGAACGCTGTATTGCCACCATGCTCCTAGCACTCGCCATTCCCTGCTCTGCACAACTAGGGGTCATCATGGCTATTTTAGCCCCTTATCCGCTCGCTCTGCTTGTTTGGTTAACGACAATTACTGTCGTTTTCTTATGGATCGGCACACTGCTCCACTCTATTCTACCCGGTACGGCGGGGAGTTTCTATCTTGAACTACCTCCGTTGCGCCTGCCCACAATTAGTAACAGTATCAACAAGACTATGGCTCGGATAACATGGTACTTTTGGGAAATACTACCCATGTTTATCATTACGAGTGTGAGCATCTGGGCAGGCACGCTACTTGGCATTTTTGATCGCGTTATAACATCCCTAGAACGAGTAACGACTCTCCTCGCCCTACCCAAAGAAACAGCAGTGCTATTTCTCTTTGGTTTCCTCCGCCGCGATTATGGTGTCGCTGGTCTGTACGACTTACAGTCCCAACTCTCCTGGCCACAGTTAACCATTATCAGTGTTACCCTCACCCTATTTGTCCCCTGCTTAGCACAATTCGCTATAATGGTTAAAGAACGTGGGGCGGTGCTCGCAACGAGCATGCTAATAATCATTGTTGGCTTAGCATTTAGTATTGGTTTGCTGTTACGCTGGATACTAATATAAAGAATGTAGCTCTCAAATAGAAAGGAACCCCTATAATGAAGGAGCTCCCCTTATCCCAAATAACGCAAGCAACTCAAGGAGTCATAACCAGAATTATTCCTAGACAAACAAAGCAACTAAGCAAGTTAATGGGCTTAGGTATCCATCCAGGGCAAATGGTCCAGATTCATCGGGTTTATCCCCAATTTGTCATCTCCATCGGACACACTCTCGTAGGACTCGATGATACCATCGCCTGCTTAATCTACATCGCCCTTGATATCGACTCGTAGTTAGCTTAAGTACTGATACACCTCACTATAGTCTACCCCTTCGTGGAAGGTAGTGTTTAGCGCACCTGCGACAACATGGGTTACATCGTCGATTAACTGATCAATTTCCTTAGGAGTGACAATCATACTCCCCATAAAGGGCTGTAGGACCTCATTAATCATTTGTATTCTTCGTTGTTCACTCATAACGGATAAGGAAGGATCTGCTTTGGATACGCCACCGTTGATAATTGCTTCTGGGCTAAGCTCGAAATTTGTTCGTGTCGGCACGTCCTGGGATCGGTGAGCTACGCCAGAGTTACGCGCATTTAACATATTCATAGCATCAGAAACAATGGTAGCCGCATGCACCACTGTTGGTACACCAATAGCAATAACCGGGATCCCCATACTTTCCCGATTAATTGCCATTCGCTTATTACCTACACCCGCCCCTGGGTTTATTCCACTGTCCGAGATCTGTAACGTACTGCATAGCCGGTCCACACTGCGACTGGCCAAAGCATCAATACAAACAACGACCTTAGCACCAATTTGCGATGCTGTACCCATAATAATCTCGCCTGTCTCGATTCCAGTTAGTCCAAGTACTCCAGGTGCAATAGCCGCTACCGGTCGCAACCCTTGACGAAGCTCTGGCGGCGACAATTCTAAGAGATGACGTGTTACCATAAGCTCTTCTACTGCATTAGGTCCCAAGGCATCAGGAGTGGCATTCCAGTTACCAAGGCCGACAACAAGTACCGTATCCTCGGGACCAATCTGTGACTGCTCCAAAAACCATTTGACTTCCTTGGCTAATAAACCAGCAATCTCTTTTTGGATTTCGCGATTATGTTGGCGCAATACCGGAGCTTCAATCGTACTATAATTGCCTGGAGCTTTGCCAATCATCCTAGCCCCAATATCATTCTCCACTGTGACACGACTGATTAATGCATACTCTGTTTCTTCTGTTTTAACAATAACACCAGGTAACTCTGGTGGACCTTCGTTCTCCACAATTACCTCGTGAGCCTCGAGAGCTAAATCGGTGCGCACCCCGTATTTTTGTGAAAATGCCGCTTGATATAAATCTACGCTCTTGTGTGCATTGTTTCGTTGAAACGTATTCACATTTCGTCTAAAACCCGTTCGCATAATGCTCTTCCTCCTCATGCAATACAAAATTCTAGCATTAGTTTTACCTAGATCTGCAATGTTCATGTATAAAACTATTGAAATCTCTAGAGGATATGTGATATAATAGCTAACGGTTAGTATCTTAAAGAGGAGGTGAATTTAGGAGTGCCGAATATTAAGTCTGCAATAAAACGAGTTAAAGTCAACGAAAAGAAAAGAGTACACAACGTGGCGCTGAAATCCTCTTTAAAGACTGCTATCAAACGCTTTGAAAAATCAGCCGATGAGAATTCAGAAAATGCTCAAGTAACTTTGGTTAGTGCAATTAAATCATTGGACAAAGCAGCAGCAAAAGGAATTATTCATAAAAACGCCGCTGCTCGCAAAAAGTCACGCTTAACCAAAAGACTTGCTTCTAACTAGTATAAAACATAGAGCAGAAACGCTTTCCTGACTACAGGAGGGTGTTTTTTCTTAAATAAGTAAAAAGAAGGGCAGACCTCTAAAAAGGAACTGGTCTGACCCCTCAGGAAGATTTTGAGCATAAATGGCAGATTAGTTGCTCTAGCACATACTCACCATTGGCTCCAAATTTCATATCCTGATCAGCTTGGATCACCTTGGACATACCCTGGTAGAGCTCCTCCTCGGAAAATCCAAGGTGTAAACGGGTAACCTTTTTAAGTGCATAATCACTTTTTTCGCCCATACATATAGCCGCATCTTTGAGCGATAAGCCTCCTTTCAACTTGGCAGCTAATAATAAGCGCAACTGCCGCTCAATCAGTGGTAGTATCCGTAAAGGAGCTTCGCCCATATCCATCAATTGGTGGAGAACGGCAAGGGCTTGTGGTTGTTTCTTCGCTGCAATAGCATCCACCATTTCAAAAATGGCACCTTGCTCTAATCGACTAGGGACAATAGTGGTAATACTATCCACATCCGTAATCGTAATCACCTTTGTATCGCCTATGTACAGAAATATTTTTTCTAACTCCTGGGTAATGAGACCTAGATCGTCTCCCACTCTATCAAGGAAGCGCACCAAGGCCTCCTGCTTAAACGTATACCCTTCCATCCGTACATAGTCCCCAACCCAGCGCTCTAATGTAGCCCCACGCAAATTATCGCAGGTTATCTCTACTCCTAGTTTGATTAACTCTTTAATCGCTTTTACGCGTTTATCCACTTTTGCAAAAAAAATGGCTAGACAATTCGCACTCGTTTTTGTTTGTAACCACTTGACCAAAGACTCCCACACAGCTAACCGTACTTGCTCTGCATCACTGATTACAACAATCTTAGCGCCTCCACCCCAAGTAGGCATAGCTAATTCTTCAATAATTTGTCCTGCTTCTAAATCCTTACTCCCATCCATCGTCACCCAATTCCAGTCACTAAAGCCATCCTTGGTGGAGCGATCGTAGAGAGCTTGATAAACTGCTTTCTGGCGATAGGGATCTGTTCCCTGCACCACGTAAACCAAAGCCAATTTATCACTTGCAATCTGCTTTAGTACTTGATCCATAGCTTTTCTCTCCCACTACCTTTAGCGAGCTGTCGCATATCGGCCTAAAATTCCGTTCCAAACATAAAAGGAGACAGCACCGTCTATATCTGTTCTAAACACTTCTACTTCTAGTTCGTCTAATCCTGCTAGCACCTGTGGATGGGGATGCCCAAATGAGTTTCTTCCCACAGAGATCACTCCATACTTCGCCTCCACAGCTTGAAAAAATTCTGATGACCACGCAGAACGACTACCGTGATGGGGAATCTTGATCCAATCAGCCCGTGGGTTGACCCGTGATACCAAGTCTAGCTGCCCTTCTTGATCCAAATCACCTGTAAATAACAGGGTTCTATTCTGGTAGTCCAAACGAAAGACAATGCTGTTATTATTGAAATCACACCGAGTACCCACTAGTATCGTGTCTGGATGCAGAATATCTATACCAATGTTACCTTGAAACTGGATACGATCACCCGCTCGCCCTTTATAATAGGGAATTTCCTTCTCTAATACTAACTCCAGATACCGTTGATACGAATTGGTCGTATGGCTCATCCCGTTATCGACGATTTTATTCACGTGAAAGTGTTCGAGTACCGCTAACAGACCATGTAAGTGATCCTCGTGGGGATGGGTGAGAATCACTAAATCAAGGGTGTTCACCCCCCGTTGCTGTAGATAAGGAACAACACGCTGTAACCCCACATTTCGCCCTCGTTGTTGCCAATACACAGAATCACCACCGCCATCGACTAAAATGTGTTGATTGTAAGGTGTTCTAATATAAATCGCATCTCCTTGCCCTACATCCAAAACAGTAACTTCCAAGGGACGTCTGATCGTCACAGGCAAGCTCATCAAAGCCACTAGGCATAAGCCAACAAGCATCCACCGCACATAGCGTTGCCGGCCTGCAAATAGATAGGATACCCGTCCTACGCATCCTAAACCGATATAGAGGAAATACCAAACAAAAGTGACATCCCAAGCAAGAGTAGTAACTCTCCACACAGGAGCCCATACAGCCACCATCTGCCCTACTTGCTCTGTAACGACTACGACCCAGTTTAGTACAAATCCAAGTGGTGCTACGATGCTTCCAGCTAATCCTAGCACCACTCCCCCAAGCAAGATAAGAAAAACCGCTGGTAGCAATAGTAATGTCGCAATGGGTGCGGACGGAGTAACCTGTTGAAAGTAGTACACCAGCAGAGGAATTAAAGAGAGCTGGGCAATCACTGACACACCAAGGCAAAGCAAGATTTTCCCTAGCAACTTGCCCCAAATTGTCCCAAGCGGGGCACATTGTTTTTGGAGAATCGGCACCCACAAAAGGATACCACCACTAGCCACAAACGATAACTGGAATCCAATTTGGTAAACAAGCACAGGAGCTGCTAATAGCATTATCGTTCCCACTAAGCTCCAGATGTGTAGCCCGTCCTTGTATCTTGTATGCGAACCAAGTAAAGCCACTACCACGGCCAACCAAGCCCGCCAAGCAGAAGGACGCCCACCACTGATTAATACATATACACCTAAAAAAGTCGCGACAATTACAGACTTCCATGCTTGGTTTATCGGTAGTAACCTACATACCAACCAAAAAAGCGATGCTAGTAAACCTATGTGCATACCCGAAATGGCAAACAGGTGGTTAACACCTAACCTCTCCCAGAGCTGATGAGTCGAGGGTTGGAAGTAACTCCGTTCCCCTAATACTAAAGCTAATACTAATTCCGGATTTTCAATATGTGATTCAATGTTGTTAGCAATATATGAACGCAATTTGTCAATCGTCTTTACCCACGTGGTCTGCTTATCTAGCTTCGTCAAGAAAACAGGTTCTACAACACCTAATACTCCTTGGCTGGTCAAATACGTTCTATAACAGAATTCTCCCACATTTCTCGCTCTATCTGCACGTTGGACAGCACCCTCAAAGGCTAGCCAATCCCCGCGGGAAATGGCAATACTAGTGGGAACATGCAACGCTAGTTGACTTCTAACTTCTGGTGCCTTAACAATAACCCGCTGGTAGCCACTAAGAGTTCTAGTCTCTATAACCATCCCCGTTAAAGGAATAGTCTCATCGTTATAGATCCAATCCTTGTACAGGGTAGCACCTAGGAAGTAACCGACACATAAAATCGTTATGTAGAGCAAAGTTTGACCCTGCCCACTGCCCATCCTCTCGACAATTAGCCAACTTGCGAATAAGGCGAAGAAGCAATATGAGCCCAGCATCACACTGGGCCATATTGCTGCAATCCTAATTCCCAAGATTAACAGAAAGAAAATGGGAAGAAAAGGTCGCTTTCTAAGGTGTAACATGATATATCTCAAGACAAATTAAGTCTTTGATCTGTTCTAATCGCTTAGGTCCAATTCCAGTAACACGTAGTAAGTCTTGCATGGTTCCAAATAGTTTTTCTTCCCTTGCAGCAATAATATTATTGGCTAAAACTGGGCCAATGCCTGGTAATGCTTGTAATTGTTCATGCGTAGCCCAATTTACGTGAACACGATCACACAAGGCATCTGCACTACACGGTCTGTCATCCTCCAAAACGAGGGCTGCGTCATCGCTACTTACAGCTCCCGCCTCTGTGCTTGCGCTTGCTTGGGCAACTGCAACCTCAAGCGTTAGATACTCAACAATGCGTTGGCGACCAATAAACCAGCTTGACATCTGACCAAGCATTATCGTCGCAATAAGCACACCAAATACGAGTCGTTGACGTGGTGTCATACTAAACAACCTCCATCTACTTCTCCTCACAGCATGGACACTAATAGTATTCGACTCACATCCCAAAAATCCTTCACTAATCTGTATTTTCTAATATTTTTTTAAACAAAAACTTCCGCTCTATTGAACGGAAGCATGATGAACGAGATCTTCCTTAGAAGCGAAGACCCATGAAAGATAAGGCAATAGCACTGGTTTGACTAAGCTTGACTGGATCCCCCACCTTAACTAGGGGCACACAAACTTCATCTATATGTTGCTAGTCGTTTACTTGTTGTCTAACTCCTCCATGATATCTTGCAGATTTCGTTCATGTTTTGCCTTATTCACGCGACTCATTACAAGGTAAAACCCAAAACCTCCAAGTAGAACCAACAAAATTAACACTGCGACTGGACTCACTGGTTCGGAGTCAAACTCGAATTCGATGGCATGTATAATCCTACTGTGACCAAGACCAACCATGAGACTTCCAAGTAAAGCTCCAATCTTACATCGAATGTTCATAACGTACCCCACCTTTCAAGCACTCGTTCTCTTCTTCTGAGCAATGAATTGCCACCGCTCCGTTGTTTCGTCTGGTTCATCCCATGTCAAAAAACCATAATACCCTAATATTTCCCAGTCTAATTCGCCTAAAAGGTCATGAACCAAGGCTGGACGCCAGAGCTTTTGCCGATGGGTTTCTACCACCCGTTGGTAAAGACCTGACTCTGTAGGCACAAAGAATGTCAGCTGCATATCACAGATTTCAGCGGTGCTATCATAGATATTATCCCAATAATAACCAAAGTCGGAAAACAAGTCCGCATAGGATTCCTCCCCATATAACTCGGCTAACTTATACTCAGAATTTAGGTCAAATAAAAACAATCCCTCGTCCTTGGTGTGCATCTTGATCTGCTGAAACGCTTGGCGAAAGCCCTGCTCATTCGTTACATAATTCAATCCATCACAAGCACATAATACAACATCAAATTGGTGATTCAATTGAAATTGACACATATCCAATTCGATAAAAGGAATCGATAGTTTAGCTTGATCCGCCTTATAATTTGCCTGAACGAGCATGGATTTTGATAAATCGCCGCCCACGATCGAGTAACCCCGCTTAGCTAGGGGAATCGTTATGTTACCTGTGCCACAACCTAACTCCAATATACTCGGCTGGATAATCCCATACTGTTCCCACAAAGCCTGCAGATACTCCACCCACTGCGTATAGTCTGCGTCCATCAAGCGGTCGTAGTACGAAGCTAAGTGCGTATAAGCAGGTTGGGGGGCCACAGTTTGTTGCATACTGTCTGTCATAATTCACATCCCTTAAATCAGACTATGCTCTAAAAGTCAATTTTTTCAGCAGCAGCCCATAATTTTTCCAAACTATAGTACTCACGCTCTTCATCCAGAAAAATATGGATTATTACACTGTAGTAATCCATTAAAACCCATTTATTATCATTACGTCCCTCTTGTTGCCGAATGGCTATACCAAGCTCATCCATTCTTCCTGCTACAGATTGAGCTACCGCTCCTATCTGCGTTATGGATTGGCAACTTCCAATCACAAAGTAATCGCAATCCGCTGTTAAATTCTGCACCCCTAAAATCTGGACGTCATCTGCCTTTTTCTCTTCCATTGCCAAAGCGACTGCCCTTGCGATGTCTTTTACAGTTAATCCACTCAAACTATCACACTCCTATTAATTAAAGTTCATCCCAACAATAACAGTAATATCAACCCGACTATCCCAATCTGGTTCAATCCTTACAGTAGCATCAAGTACATCAATAATCGGTTGCAATCTCGCCACGAGCTCTTTATCACGGATAATAATCTGGGTGGTTTCATAGTTAGAATGGTCTGCGTTGCTCAGTCGCATCACATCATATCCATATCCCTGTAGAATCTTGCCCACACTAGCTGCTACACCAGGACCACCACTACCGTTTAATACTTCCATACGCAGTGGCAAAGGCCTTCCATAAAAAATTAAATTGACGACAGCTTTTAAACGCTCTTCATCGGGTATCCAATAGCTAGCTCCATTCATACTCCCTGCTGTCCCGGGAACTACCGTCATCGCTAAGTCTTCAGCAGAAAATCTCTCCGCGTTAAGAACAAGCCTAAACGCCTGATCCCAGGGCAAATTCGTGTCGACCGCACTCCATAGTTGACCAATAAGTTTTGGGAGTTTCGGAATGGTGCGTGCTTGCAGTATCTCTTGGATTACAGCAATCATGAATTTTCGTTGACGTTCAACACGCCCGTCATATACCTGATATTGGGGTTCTACTAGCGACACATCACCTAATCGGTCGCGATAACGTACATATTGCAACGACTTCTCACCATCTAAGTGTTGATGCCCCGGCAATAAATGAATGTGTAGATCTTGCGCATTATCTACATAGTACATTTCCCGATCTACAGTTACTTCCACCCCACCGAGCGTATCTACAATTTGACTAAACCCCGTAAAATCAGTTTGGACATAATAATCAATCTTCACGCCTAGAAAACTAGCGACTGTTTGCACTGTTAGTTGAGGACCACCGAAAACATAAGCAGCATTTAGGCGATCCCAGCGCTGTCTATCCGAAATAAAGACGCGGGTATCTCGAGGAATCGACAGGAGAGAAACCCGACCGTTCGTTGGATCAATCGATGCTACAATAATAGTATCGGTGCGCGGAACTTGATCTCCGTATTTATCAATACCTAAAAATAATATATTAGTGCGCCGGTTGTCCCAGCTTGACTGAGATACCGGAGTTACATTCATTCCCTGCTTATAACTATAATATGCAGAAAAACCCATTGCCACTAAACCGATTAACACCAAAAACACTAAACTAAGTAGGTTACGACGCTTTTGTCTGCGTTTCCATTCACGTTTGAGCCTCATTTCTTCTTTCCGTCTTGCAACTTCCTCAGCTGAAAGCATGATTTACTCACCTCCTTTATGCAAAAAGAGCTAGTGGCCCGTATTAGGTAGCCCCTAGCTAGCGTTTCAATACATACATTACCAACTCTAACTATAACAAACTCATAGGCCATTTACAAGAGGGTATTATTGGCTGTATCACGTATACTATCTTCTAGCAAACCCTCTCTTTCTTAAGACCATTCGCTACCTTATGGCCTATTATGGGTGCCCGAGCATTCTCCATACAAATTGTTCTTATAAATATAATGATCCACTGTTTCTGGAACGAGATAACGAATGGATTTTCCATGTTTTACTCGCTTGCGAATGTCTGTAGATGAAATTGCCATAGCTGGTACCTGCAAGATATTGAGACTCTTTTCTTGTTGTGCAAACCAGCGCTTAATCATATCATTTTGTCGTCCCAACGAAAAACCAGGTCGGGTGGCTGCAATAAATTCAGCCATTTGTAATAGGTTCTTCGGATCTTTCCAACTCATGATCTCTAGAATTGCATCCGCTCCAGTTATGAAATACAATTCGGTTCCTGGACCATAGCGTGCCTTTAATAAGCGCAATGTTTCTATGGTATATGTTACACCCTCGCGATCAATATCAACACGCGAAACCTCAAATTTGGGGTTTGTAACAGTGGCCAATACGGTCATTAAGTATCGATGTTTCGTTTCAGTAACACCGATTGGATCCTTATGCGGAGGATTTCCTGACGGCACAAATAAGACCTGATCCAATTGAAATTCACCTAAGGCTGCCTCTGCGGTTACAAGATGGCCATAGTGTACAGGATCGAATGTTCCACCCATAATCCCAATCTTGCATTTTGCATCTACCATTACGAACTCCTCCAACTCATAGCCGCTAGATTCTGACTTTGTAGTAATTTCGGAGATACTAGGAAAAATCCTGCTAAAGGTTAATAAAAAAAAGTGGGTTACCCCACTTTTTTTACTTTTCTCCCATCATATACTGGTTCAATATTGCTTCTAGAAGCTCCTGATTACCAGACACATTGACGATTTGATCATGCTCTAGTGCGTATTTCTCTAACTCTTTCAGCCCTACCGTACCCTTAAGTATTTGACTACCAATACCCGTTTGGTAACTCCCATAACGAGTGGCAATAAAGTCTTCCAACTCCTTGGTTTCGAGTAATTTATGGGCCACCTTTAACCCATAAGCAAAGGCATCCATCCCAGCAATGTGCCCATAAAACAAATCGTCTAAAGCAAAAGACCCACGTCGTAGCTTTGCATCAAAGTTGAGACCACCCGAATGCAGTCCACCATTTTTAAGGATCTCATACATCGCGAGAGTTGTTGTATAAATGTCTGTAGGCATTTGATCCGTGTCCCACCCTAATAACATGTCACCTTGATTGGCGTCCACACTACCTAGCGCTCCATTAACTCGAGCTAGGTGTAATTCGTGCTGGAAGGTATGACCAGCTAACGTCGCATGATTCGCTTCGATATTCATTTTAAAGTAGGAGTCCAAGTTATACTTCTTAAGGAACCCTAGTACTGTAGCCACGTCAAAATCGTATTGATGCTTTGTCGGCTCTTTTGGTTTTGGTTCAATGAGAAATTGACCTGTAAATCCGATTTCTTTCGCATAATCCACAGCCATTGTTAAGAAGCGCGCCAAGTTGTCTAACTCAAAGCCCATGTCTGTGTTTAATAGCGTTTCATACCCCTCGCGTCCACCCCAGAACACATAGTTTTCCCCACCGAGCTCTTTGGTCACTTCTAAAGCTTTTTTCACCTGGGCGCCTGCATAAGCAAACACATCAGCATTAGAGGACGTGGATGCCCCATGTACAAACCGGGGATGGGAAAATAGGTTTGCAGTACCCCACAATAGTTTTATTCCTGTATCCTGCATCAGCTGTTTTGCTAAACTTACGATTTCATCTAAATTTCTATTACTCTCCCTCAGTGTAGCCCCTTCAGGCGCAATATCACGATCGTGAAAGCAAAAATACGGAACGCCAAGTTTACTCATAAACTCAAATGCTGCTACCATCCGAGCCTTAGCCTGCTCTACGGGATCTGACGATACATCCCAAGGACGAATCATTGTAGCTGAACCAAAGGGATCAACACCTTTACCCGTAAATGTATGCCAATACGCTACAGAAAACCGTAAGTGATCCGCCATGGTTTTCTGCCCAACAACCTCACTAGGGTCATAGTACTTAAAAGCTAACGGATTCTTAGAACCTCTGCCTTCAAACTTAATCCTACTAACATTCTCAAATACCTCTCGCATAAATCATACCTCCTTGTATTTTCCCTAAGAATCTCTTAGAGTTTTACGGTAGTTCTAGTACTACATTTTCCAAAGATTCGCGATATAACAAGAAATTACGACCGATTTTTTGCACCACATCTGCATTTAAAGCATGCCCTGCCTGCTCGGCTAATTCCTCCGGTAATTCTGGACAATTCTTTAAGACTCGAACCTTAATGAGTTCTCTCTTTTCTAATACATTATCTAATTGGGTTATCAATTCTTCTGTAATTCCACCCTTACCGATTTGAAAAACCGGATCCATACTATTGCCTAACGAACGTAAATACGCGCGCTGTTTACTTGTTAACATTTTTACTGACCACCTTACTCCTGAAACTCAAATTCTAAATCACCGACTCGGACAGTACATCCGTCAGTCACCTTTGCCTCTCTCAATTTGCGATACAATCCAATTTTCTCAAATAAACCCTGTAGATATTTCATTGTCTCATCATTCTCTAAATCCATCTGCCCGATTAATCGGATTAATCCAGCACCTTCTACCACAAACTCCTCTGCCTCCCTACGAATAGTAAAATCTTCTACCACACTCTTTTCCACTTCAGGGTGATAAATTATTAGATCGTCGACTTCAGCAACGGGTGGTTCGAGAGCCTTTAACTCTGTCAATACTTGACTGATCCTGTTCATCAACTCAGTCGTTCCACGATTAGTGGCAGCAGAAATTGCAAAAACTTCTCGATCGTGTGCACTGACATAGGCCACTAAGCGTTCGAAGTTCTCTTGCGCTTCGGGCAAGTCCATCTTATTGGCCACCACAATCTGTGGTAAGGCACCAAGTCGCTCATTAAAAAGCACGAGCTCTTGGTTAATTTTCTTATAATCCTCCACAGGATCACGTCCATCAACTGCTGCCACATCGATTACATGAACAATTACGCGCGTACGTTCCACGTGCCGTAGAAAATCAGTTCCGAGACCGACTCCCTCATGAGCACCCTCAATTAAGCCTGGTATATCCGCTAAGACAAAGGAACGACCTGTGTCTAACGATACTACCCCTAAGTTAGGAATCAGTGTTGTGAAGGGATAATTTGCAATCTTTGGTCTAGCGGCCGAAACCACGGATATTAAGGTAGATTTACCAGCATTGGGATACCCCACAAGTCCAGCGTCGGCAATCAACTTTAATTCTAAATCTATCCAAAAACCGTTCCCTTCTCTCCCCTTCTCAGCAAACGTTGGGGCTTGGCGTGTAGGTGTCGCAAAGTGAGTATTTCCACGTCCTCCACGTCCTCCACGAGCGATCATGAGCTGCTGCCCAACTCTCGCAAGATCTGCAATAACTTCTCCAGTTTCGCCATGTTTAACAATAGTTCCTGGTGGGACCAGTATAATGAGATCGTCTGCATCTTTACCATATTGGTTTTTCTTCTGCCCATGTTCGCCATCTTTTGCCTTAAAACTTTTACGATATTTGAAATCAATTAACGTAGAAAGGTTAGCATCAGCTCGAAAAAAAACACTTCCTCCTCGACCACCATCACCACCAGCAGGTCCTCCTGCTGGAACATATTTCTCGCGCCGAAAACCAACAAAACCATTTCCTCCGTTACCAGATTTCACAGATATTCTTGCCCGATCTAAAAACATAGCCTAATACCCTCTTTACTTCTATTATATTGCCTTATACTCCTGTATAAGTAAAAAAACCCTTCGTACTTATTAGTACAAAAGGGTTTTCAAAGCATCATTAAGCCGTTACTGTTACTCGTTCAGCCAAAATACTTACTTGTTTACCAGTTTTTCCTTTACGTTGAAAAGCAACGTATCCTTCAACTTTAGCAAACAATGTATCATCGCTACCAATACCAACATTAACGCCTGGTTTAATCTTTGTACCTCGTTGGCGGACAAGAATACTACCAGCTGTCACATAATGACCATCATGTTCTTTCACACCAAGCCGCTTCGACTGAGAGTCTCGACCATTTTTTGTACTTCCTACACCTTTTTTCGATGCAAATAACTGTAAGTTCATTCGCATGATTACACCTCCTCAATCTTTAAGAAGTCACCATACTCGGCACATATTGCTTTTAACCCTTTAAACAAAGTATATAGCACGATTTGACTATCATTCCACTTAGGATCTAACTCAAAACCTTGGGGTAACATACACTTTAGATATCCGTCCTTATCCTTCACGTCTAAAAGAATATTGATTTCAACTACTTCTAGTAATCCAATAACAGCAGTTTGTGTCACAGCCGATACAGCTGCACAGACAATATCTTGCCCACTGCTAGCATACCCACTATGACCCTTCACTATAAATCCGTGGATTTTTGAACCAGTTCGAAAAAAACGGATGCTTGTCATTACGCTTCGATCTTCTCGATAACTAACTTTGTATACGGTTGACGATGACCGGCTTTTCTGCGATAGTTCTTTTTGGCTTTAAACTTAAAGATAATAATCTTCTTGCCCTTGCCTTGTTTAACCACACTTGCCGTTACTTTCGCACCGCTTACAACTGGAGTCCCAATTGTGACAGTTCCTTCATTCGTAATTAATAACACTCGATCAAACGTCACAGTTTCACCTTCGGTTACATCTAACTTTTCCACATAAATTGTATCACCTTCAGTAACACGAAACTGCTTTCCGCCGGTTTCCATGATTGCATGCATTGCTCCACCTCCTCACTTAGACTCGCCAGATTCAGGCACACATAAAGTGTTTAGCAAAGCCCGTCCTGTGCGGTTTGCAAAAAAGCACAAACCTACAAAAGCTATTCTATCATTCAAGACCCATCTTGTCAATAAAAAAGAGGAGTTAGACACCCACTACGTTTGCTTCGGTTAGCGTGAAACCATCATTACCAGCGACCTGAATCACTTTTTTGGTTTCCTTTTTCAATCTAGCTAGAGTAGCACCTTCGCTTCCGATTAAAATAGCTGCTACGGCAGGATGACATTCTACCTTGACTTCAACAATATCACTTTCTTTTGCAACAGATTGGATCTGATGAGCCACACGAAGCGCTACGATACTTGCACTTAAGATTCGTCCAGTGCCCCAACAGTGATAGCATTGCACTTCAAGCATATGACTCAGTGTCTTCTTAGACTTTTTACGCGTCATTTCTACCAGACCTAACTGGGTAAACCCTAGTACATGACTCTTGGTTTTATCCTTGGCTAATGCTACTTCTAGTGCATGGATCACCTTACGCCTATCTTCATCACGATCCATGTCGATGAAGTCAATAATAATAATACCACCAACATTCCGCAATCGTAGCTGTTTGCCAATCTCACCTGCAGCTTCAAGGTTAGTCTTTAAGACTGTTTCTCGTAAATCGTCCACTCCTACATATTTACCCGTGTTCACATCAATACTCATTAATGCTTCCGTTGGATCCAAAATGAGATAGCCACCACTGTCTAACCAAACCCGTTTTTTTGTGGCATGTTCTAAGTCTCGCAACACACCAAACTGCTCGAGCAACCCCACTTTACCTCGATAGAGTGTGACCTCCGTCTGGTTCGACTGCATCAAGCACGATACCATCTCACGCACACTTTCATACAGTTCTACCTGATCCACAACAATCTCGTCCACTTGGCGAGTGACAAAATCGCGCACTATGCGATAAACCAAATCATGATCCTGATATACGAGTGCAGGAGCACTCATAGTCTTAGCATTTTGCTCAATACGATCCCACTGCTTTTTCAGACGAACAACATCATCTCTTAAGTCCTCTAGCGCTTCGCCAGAGGCTACGGTGCGAATAATTAGGCCCATACCCTCCACCTGTAATTCGTTAGCAATCTGTTTTAAACGTTCACGCTCAATGGGATCACTAATCTGGCGAGACACTCCAATATTGCTCTCTGTAGGCATTAATACGAGAAAACGCCCTGGCAGAGATATCCGCTCAATAATCCGACATCCTTTAGCCCCTTCTGGCTCTTTGGTCACTTGAACAAGAATTTCCTGCCCTTTATGGACTAGATCAGTAATTCGTTTGTTCCCTGTTTGGCTTGAAATATCATCAACATACAGAAAAGCATTGCGGTCCAAACCAATATCGACGAAAGCTGCGGACATCCCTGGCAAGACATTTTCCACCTTGCCCTTGTAGATGTTTCCCACTACTCGACTTTGCTCATCTTGTTCTAGGAAAAACTCAATAAGATGACCATCGTCGATAATCCCTACTAACACTTGATCTAAGACCGATGAAATTACGATTATTCGGGACATTGCTACAGCTCCTTTACGACATCTAACGGTGTAACCCATTTCCCGTTAACATCTGGTACTAAGAGCTCAATCCGCTCTACTAAAACATCACTTGCTGCTACAGTGAGCAAAGACGAGATCTCTGTTGGACGTAAGTTTTGCTCACTACCACAAGCACCCTGTACATATAAACAGTTATCACTCCACTGTAACACATATACCATTGGACGAATGTCTAGCCGTCGTATCCCTTTTTTTGTTTGGCGATCAACCATTAATTGCTCAGCTGCAAGGAGCTGTTTTACCACTTCTTCACCATTAAAACTAACGGTTTTAAGAAAAGCTAATCGGTAGGTAGCAGCCTTTACAATGGACATCAAAGAAGCTGTTCGTTCTGGTAACATAGCACTGTCACTGATCCTAAATCCTGGAGGCAAAACCGTATTAAGCGCCTCTTGAACTTCGATGCCAGAAACTGACTTGTTCATCTGCAAATCCATATATTCAGCCTTACTCGTAACTCCCACTGGCAGTGCATGGGCAAAGGCTATCTTTTGTTTAGGATGAAACCCCTCAGAATAGGCAATAGGTAGCTTACTACGGCGAATTGCCCGTTCAATGGTTCGTAATACATCGAGATGGGAAAGAAATCGCACTGGGTCACCTTTGGAAAATCGCAATCGGACACCGTTACTCATGTTGCTCACCTCGCTGCAATCGGTTTTCTACCGACAGGGTCGTACAGACAGCACATCCGCTACATCCATGAAACCGACAATCCTCTGTCCGCTCTTGAGCTAGTGCGGTATTACGTTCCTTTGCCAAAAACACGCGAGTGACACCACTCGTAATGTGATCCCAAGGAAAGGACTCTTCAGAAGTGCGTTTGCGCGTCACATAAACATCCGGATTGACTTGGCATTCAGCAAAAGCTTGCATCCACAAGTCATAACGAAAACACTCACTCCAGCCGTCAAACTGACATCCTAGATCCACGGCTCTTGCTAACACCTCTGCTAAGCGCCGATCCCCTCGCGCAAAAACTCCCTCTAAGAAACTAGTCTTTACATCATGGCACTGCAAGGTAATGCCAGGACGCGCAAGCTTCTTGCGCAGATACGCCTGTTTTTCTAGCAGTTGTTCTTGGCTATCCTGGCCTTCCCACTGAAACGGTGTGTGGCTCTTCGGAACAAATGAGGCTACACTAACAGCTACACTTGGGCGCTTCGCACCCCGATTTTCTTTGCCGATCTTTAAAACATTTTGAGCTAACGTCACAATTCCATCGAGATCGTCCGTTGTTTCTGTCGGCAAACCGATCATAAAATAGAGCTTTACCTGGTGCCATCCCGCCTTGAAAGCTCCTGTCACTGCTTGATACAAATCTTCTTCTCGCACATTCTTATTAATTACATTACGCAAACGCTGGGTACCCGCTTCCGGAGCGAAGGTTAGTCCTGTCTTGCGAAACTTTTGAATCTCCTCTGCTAACTTTACAGAAAAAGAGTCCACCCTCAGTGACGATAAGGACAATCCTATCCCTTGTCCCTCATAGTCTGCCACGAGTTCGCTCACCAAATTCCCAACACACGTATGATCACCCGTTGACAGAGATGACAACGATACCTCACCATACCCAGTATGCTTAACAAGACTAGCGATCTGCTTCTTTAACGTTTCAACACTACGTTCGCGCACCGGACGATAGAGCATGCCTGCCTGGCAAAATCGACACCCGCGTGTACAGCCACGCAAAACTTCGACCATCACTCGATCGTGAACTACATCCAGATACGGAACCACAAACTTTTCTGGATATTCAGCGGTATCCAGATCAGCAACTACCCGTTTGGTAATAACTCTCGGCGCATTATTCATGGGCTCAAGCGAAGTAAAGTGTCCCTTTTTGTCATAAGTAGCCTCATAGAAACTTGGAACATAAATACCTGGAATGAGGGCTAACTGCGCTAAGAGATCATGACGAGCGCACTGTTGAAGCTTACATTTTTTTACAACATCTAATACCTCATGTATGATCTCTTCACCTTCACCAATAACGACACAATCGAGAAAATCGGCTAGAGGTTCAGGATTAAAACCGCACGGACCTCCAGCTATCACTAGGGGATCGCCCTCTCTACGATCCATTGTTTTCCGGGCAATACCACCTAAATCAAGCATCTTAATAAGATTCGAGTAGCTCATTTCGTATTGGAGAGTGAATCCCACAACATCAAATTTACTTAGAGCTTGTCCCGACTCAAGGGAAGTCAAAGGCAGTTTGGCTGCTCTCAACTTGTCTTGCATATCAATCCAGGGCAAATATACTCGCTCAGCTACTGCATCTACACGTTCATTAATGATATGATAGATAATTTTTAACCCTAGATTTCCCATTCCAATCTCATACAAGTCAGGAAAGGCCAAAACCATTCTTACCGCTAGCGGTTCCCAATCTTTATGAACTGCGTGTAATTCATTGTTGGTGTAGCGTGCTGGTTTACTTACCTCAGGTAATATCTGAAGTAATCTCTCATCCACAATAAACATCCTTCCAGTTGTATCATTTACGTTAAAAACGATACTTAGTCAATTCACTAAGTTTACCATGAATTCCTGTCTCCAGCAACCCATTGATCAATTCCATTTCAGTAACGATTCCAGTTATCTCACCATCAAGATTAACAACCCATATAATATGATAGTGAGGAGGAGTAAACTGATGCAGTACTTCACCTAATGATGTTTCCACTGTTGCGACCAACTCTTTCGCTACCATCACCCGTTGTAAACGCAATTCCAACTTCTTGCGCGTTAAATAACGCATAAATACATAGGCTGCACTCTTCTTTTCCTTTTGTGCTACAATGTAGAGAAAAAATGCAATAACAATTAGAGAGCTAGCACCCATACTTCCATAGAAGTAAACACCCACAAAGCCTAAGCTTAAGAGGGCACAAGCAATGACAATTGCCCCAAAAACCGCTCGTTCTGTAGCCTTGCGATAACCAAAGCGACCGACAAGGTAACTGCGAAGAATGCGACCGCCATCCAAGGGCAATGCTGGCAACAAATTTATTGCAACCATCGCCAGATTCGCTTGAATAAAGAATAGAAACCAATAATCCGGTTGCGGGAAGTAGCTTTGAACAAAAAAACCAAGTCCAACAAGGACAAGGTTACTAAGAGGACCCGCCACCGCAACCCAGGCTTCCACAGGAGGATTGAGCTGTAACAGTTCGTCGATGCGAGCGACACCTCCAAATGGTAACAGTTCTATCTCAGCCACCTGTAAACCATGAGACTTTGCAACGAGTACATGAGCAAGCTCATGCCACAGCACAATAGCAAATAGTAGACCCACTTGCACTAACAAACCAGTGATGCTGCAGAACAATACGAGTAGCAAAAAAAAAGGATTAACCAGTACTGGTATCCCTAAAAAGTAACCGATTCGCATTCGATCACCGCCCAGTCGTTATCCTAGGCAAACCCTGTAATAGTGCTGCGAAATCAAAACGTTGCAATGATATTCCAACGTTTTCTAGCTGTTCCACAAAAGGTTGCATATTAAAGTCCGTCTCTAAAACAAACTCTAAATAATTGGTAATTCCCTGGGAGACTGGCAACCCTAATTCATCAACAATTATAATAACCGTAAATACTGTTACAGCAACCAAAAAAATGCGTACGAACCGCACGGCCATAAGGCCACCCCCTTCATATAGACTCTTACCCTACTATATTACAGAGGAAGGCTGTTCATTACAAAAAACCTTTCCTTTAGGAAGGTTTTAATGTCGGCGCTTTACATTACGGACTGGTATGTTAGCAATAAGTGCCACAGAATCATCACTTTTATCTAAGTTAACCTCTAGTGCCTGTTCGTCAATGTCCATATACTTCGATAACACCTGAATTAGTTCTTCTTTTAATGATTCTAGTAGTCCTGGAGATAGAAGTGCGCGATCATGAACGAGTACAAGGCGCAACCGTTCTTTTGCCTTATCTTTGCTGCTATTATCACTGCTCTTTAATAGCCTTGCCAAAAAATCTAACACGGGTGACCCTCCCTTAGCGTTTTCCCACACCTATCATGCGCATCAGCCGTCCAACAACAGAATTATCATCAAGTTCGAGAAACGGTATCTCAGCCCCTTCTAATCTACGTACAATATTCCTGAAAGCCTGTCCGGACTGGGATTTTTTATCCATGACAGCTGGTTCACCGCGGTTTGTAGAAATAATTATACTTTCGTCATCAGGCACTACTCCCAATAGGGGTATTGCTAGTATATCGATCATATCTTGAATCGTCATCATATCGCCCTTACGAACCATCTCTGGACGAATCCGATTGATAATCAATTTAGGGTCATATAATTCTTGGGCTTCTAACAACCCTACAATGCGATCTGCATCTCGTACTGCCGATACTTCTGGGGTACTAACGATAATCGCTAAATCTGCACCTGCAGTTGCATTCTTAAACCCTTGCTCAATACCAGCTGGACAATCTACGATAACGTATTCAAATTCCTCTTTTAACTGGGTGATCAATTCTTGCATCTGTACAGGATTAATAGCATCCTTTTCTCTGGTCTGAGCAGCTGGCAAAAGATATAAGTTCTCCATTCGCTTATCCTTGATCATGGCTTGTCGGAGCCGACAATGTCCTTCAATTACATCGACTAGGTCGTAGACAATTCGATTTTCCAAACCCATGACCACATCGAGGTTACGCAATCCAATATCGGCATCCACCAAACAAACTTTCCTTCCCAACTGGGCCAATCCTGTACCAATGTTTGCGGTCGTTGTTGTTTTACCAACGCCACCTTTACCACTTGTAATGACAATGGACTTTCCCACACCAATACCTCCTCGGGTGATTAACTATATGCAGAAATCCGGATTACATTTTCAGTTATACGAGCAACTTCCGGCCCTAATGGTAGCGGCACTTTACCATCCGGCGCACGCGATATATATTGGGCGATTCGTAATTGTGTAGGCTCTAAGCGAAACGCAAACACAGTTGCCTCTGTATTACCATTACAACCTGCATGAGCCACACCCCTTAATGCTCCTAAGACCAATATGTCGCCACTACAAACAATTTCCGCTCCCGGATTTACATCGCCAACAATCACCACATTACCGCTAAACCGGATTTTCTGTCCCGATCGAATCGTTCTTCGCTGTAACAGTGTTTCTTCATCAGGAAGTGTTTCGTCAGTTCTAACCGGTGTACTTTCTGGCTTTTGTTCAATTTGTTTCGTTTCTAACTGCATTCCAAACTCCTTAATGGTACTCTCAAGTACTACTTTTTGTGCTGGCTCCAACTTTCTCACGCCTTCTGTCAATACCACAGTGGCTCCAGCAAAAAAGTGGTGAGCAGAGGCTAACTTTGTTCGCAGTTGGTTTATAACTTCAGCAAACTCTAGATCCTCAGGAATCTGCAATGACAACCCACTGCGATCTCCTTTAATAAAAAAAGCCTCTTTACTCATTATCACTACGCTCCTTGCTCTCTGAAAATCATTCTCGCGACCTCTTACACCATTCGCTCTCAACCTAAAAAATTCCTGCCTTTTTCCAAACTATTCAAATCCAAAATAGGCATCAAAGACCTTTCTTGCAATAGGAGCTGCACTCGAACCACCACCAACACCGTGTTCCACGACGACAATTACTACTAACTCTGGATCATTAACAGGCACGAATGCACCGAATAGGCCGTGAGACACTTTACCTGGAATCTGATAACTTCCGGTTTTACCAGCCACAGATGCAGGAAACCCTGAGAATGCGCTGCGAGCTGTTCCTCGTGGGTGAGTAATTACAGCTTCCATTCCAGCTATAACTGCTTCCCAAGTACTAGGTGCCACATGCAGTTGATACGCCACCTCCGGGAGATACTCCTTGGTGATCGTACCTTCGGGATCAAGAATTTGCTGTACCACCGTCGCTTGATAAGCGGTACCCCGGTTGGCAATTGCACTATACGCTACGGCTAATTGCAGCGGAGTCACAGTTACAAATCCTTGTCCAATGGAAACTTGCTCTGTATCTGTTGGGTACCACACTTGATCAGAAAGGGGTCGCGACTGGAATCGCTTTCTTTTCCATTGGCGATCGGGTATAATACCGCTTGGTTCTCTCGAAATCCCTAGTATTCCTGTGGGCGATCCAAACCCAAAGTCGCGTAACCATTCAGACAAAGAATCAATACCCACCTTTACCCCAAACTCAGCAAAGAAGTGGTTGCTTGATACTGCCATTGCGTCGGTAAAACTAATCGTACCAAACGGTGCTAATCGTTGCGTAATTACCCAATCTCGTACTCCGTATTGACTTACACCAGTAGCATTGAAAACATCAGTGGGTTTTACTACCTCTTCTTCTAACATGGCTATAGCCACAAAAGGTTTAAATATAGAACCTGGACCATATTGCCCATGAGTTACCCGATTAAAAAAGGGCTCTGCAGAATCACGGACTAGACTCTGATAGTAAGTATTGCGCTCATTCGCATTAAGAAGTCGCGTCGGATCATACCCAGGTACGCTAACCATGGCTAAAATCTCACCAGTCTTTGGTTTCATCGCCACAACAGCACCGTTATAGGCACCATGATACGCTTCACTGGCATTTGTACGTAATAGTGCTGTATGGCTTAAAAATGCTGCTTCTGCGGCTTGCTGCAAGTCTTTGTCAATGGCTAACACAAGGTTATGGCCAGGAACAGGTTCCACAAAACCTACTGTTTGCACCAAACGACTAAGTGCATTCACTTCCTTACTTAAGGATCCTGATGTGCCACGTAACTCTTGCTCATACACTAATTCTAAGCCCGTCTTTCCCACTAAGTCCGAATTGTGGTAACTAGATCCGAGCGCTTGTAACTCCGCTGCACTAATTAATCCTAAGTAACCGATTAAATGACTAGCTACATCACCATGTAGGTATTCACGAACCCAATCTTCCTCAATAAATACACCCGGCAGAAATGCCCTATTCTCTTCAATAGCTACTACTAAACGAGCCTCCACATCTCGGATCAAGCGTACAGGCTCGTAAGGCAAACGCCATTCACTGTCAATAGAATCTAGTAACTCCCCTCTCTCTACACCTAATAGATCACTTAGAAGCTGAAAAACTTCCTCCGATTCCTGAGATTCACGGGGTATCCCTCCAGGGATTAAGGAAACAGTAAATGCTGGTCTGCTTCGCACTAAGACCTCTGCGTTACGATCCAGCATATTACCACGAACAGGCATAATACGCACACGACGCATTCGGTTACCATCAGCTAACCGCGCAAAATAATCACCTTGCACAATCTGTAAGTGCCATAAACGACCTACTAAGATAAAACAACAAACAAGTGCAATTGCATAAAAAGTCCGTAGGCGTTGTTCAAGGTTTTTATCGTCCAAAGCAGATATCACCCCACTCGCTTTCCTAAATCATGCTAACTACTGATCCCCTTGTTCAACTCGTAGATTCGTAAATAGATCAAGATACTAATAATTCCATTGTATATACTTAACGGCAGAATCACTTGATTAATTGCAACCATCCAAGGCACATGTAAACCGAACACCAGCATCCCTAAAAGATAAAGAAACTGATCGAACACAGTGGCTAACATTACCGTAATAAATGGAATGAAATAATTCTCTTTATAGAACCGTTTGCACAAAAAACCAACAGATATGCCAATAACTCCCTTGGTTATTGCATTGAGACCGATCATCTCACCCACTAATAGGTCTAGGGCAAGGCCCGCAACAAACCCAAACTTCGCACCAAAAACAGGTCCATTTAAAAGACTAAAGAGACACACCAATACCACAATCAGATCTGGTGAGGCTTTCAAAAATGGCAAGAGGGCGAATACAGTCGACTGTAATACAAGGGAGAGTAGGATCAATCCTCCATAGATAAAGAATTTCATTGGTATCCCCCTACTCTAGACTATCTTGTAAAACCACAAACACATATTCTAAGCGGGTAAAATCAACAAATGGTTCTATATAAGCCATAAAGGAGAGGTCATAGCGACCTGGAATGACATCAACTACCCTACCCACTGGCAAGCCTTTTGGAAACATGCGCGACAAACCTGATGTCATAATAATATCATCGACATGCAGACATACATCCCTACCTAGTGGCTTAGCCATTAATAGTCCAGAGTAGTCTGGATCGCCTTCAACTAGAACCAAGTCACCGGTAGATTGCACCAAGCCACCAACGGCACTTTGTGGGTCCACACTAAGAATCACGGTGGCTGTGCGTGGTGATACACTGTGAACTGTACCAACAATACCGAGGCCCGAGACTACTGCCATGCCCTGCTTTACTCCATGAATACTTCCATTGTTTATGGTTATGGTACTGAGCCAATTTGTCGGGGAGCGACCGATCACTTCCGACACCAATAATCGATGATCCACTTCTGATTGAAAATCAAGAGCCTCTCGTAATCGTTGATTCTCACGTTTATGATCGGCTAGTTGATATACTTGCTGTTGTAACCGTAATACCTCACGTTCTAGTTCCTGATTCTGATCTTGTAACGTAGAAAACTGTGAAATCGTAGCAAGCAATGATTCCACTGAACGGTTCACACGCATTACTCCAGTTTGCAGGGGAGCAATAATCTCTCGTACTACTTCCTCGACGAGCGATAAGCGTGGTCGATAAAAGGAAGTGAAATGAATCGTACCAGCAATCGCCAGAATTATGATGATAATGACAGCTAATCTCCAGCGCGCTAACAATTGCAACCATCCAATCACTTCCTCATCTCCCCTTGCTAGGAGTAAACTCGAAAAGTCATCGAAGCGATGAATTATGCGAAACTCCACTTGGTTTTAGTTGTTTCTGATTACGCTAACTTGTGTCGAAAACGTAACTTTTCGAGTTTGCTAAACGAA
>SKJB01000036.1 GCA_007116145.1 Limnochordia bacterium
CAAGAGCAATGATTACCGTAGCGAGGAACCAGACCGTTCCAGGGATTGAGTATCCCGCAAATAGTAGGATCTATTGGACTCCATTCGACTATGCCAGTGGTGCCACTGGGCCTGCCTGGAATAGGTATGAAAATTGGCATACATATGGGAAATATAGTCGATTAACATCATTTGTTACACATGATTATTATACTGATATCAGCGCCACAAAAGCAGATGCCTGGTATGAAGGTAATAGTGGTGGGCAGACTCATGAAGTTGCGACAAAAGCACCTAACGGACTTGGTCTGTATGATATGAGTGGTAACATTTGGGAATGGTGTTATACAAAAAGTGACAATAAAAGAATTGTCCGCGGTGGTGATTATCAGTCGACACCAGAATTTTTGCAGGTAGGTAAAGAGACGCTTGTCAATCCTTCAGCGCACCATCATAATGATCCTTATAGCGCAATTGGGTTTAGGCTTGCTATCAATATGAATCCCAAATATTTGGAACCACTACCAATCTCACCTCCGCTATCAAGTAAACGCCCTTCTGTCGCTCTCTTGTCGCAGCAACCGGTTTTTAGCTCGACCGTTACAGCGGACATTCCTCTGAATGGGACGTTGCTGCACGCTATCTGGGAGCATCTAAACCAATCGAAGAACTACTGCATTCGAGTGCAATTTATGCTAATGGATTGTTTTGGCTCCCTCTAGACTATGCTAGTGGTGCCTCGCAGCCCACTAGTGATCAAATCAGTACAATGGCAGCAGCTTGGTATCGAGAAAATGGTTTACAACGAACGCACAATGTGGGTCAAAAACCAGTGAATGGGAATGGTCTTGGACTCTATGATATGAGCGGTAATGTATGGGAGTGAACCTATAGTCAACCGACTAACGAATCTCATCGTTTCTTTGCTGGTGGTTGTTATTGCTCGACTCCAAAATCTATTGAGGTTGGATTATATGCAGGAGCCTCCTATGACGTTACGACAAGGGGTAGAGGTTTTCGGATTGGCAGAATACCGTAAAAATAGGAATGGCGCATGGGTACTCCATTTGTGGGGAGGAAGGGTGTATTCGGTTAGTTCTATAACAACATTCAAGATTGTCTTGCAAATAGTGGTGGTATGATTGTTGGATAGTGCAACGCAAATGAGAAGAGTAGGCATGGCAACGCTACTATCGGAGCGTTGCCATTTAGATTGTACAGGAACAATTCGCAGGGATGCTCAGTCAGACCCCATGGTGGAGATTCTCTCCTGCGGAATGAAGCTCCACCGAACACATAGAAATGAGGAGGCATGAGCCTCCTCTTAACGTCTCACATTACTGGCCTAAGTACTCATCGAGTGCTTTCTGAATAGCTGGTTGAAGTGCAGCCATGGCCGGTAGTGGATAGAGCTCTCCTTCACGTATGCCCTCAGCTGCGTTTGCGACTCCATCCTGGAGTATAAAGAATTCTCGGAAGAACGGCAGTGCTCCCATGTTAGTGTACATACTTCTGAAGGTTTCCAGGGAATCTCGATCATTTACATAACCTTCCCGAGCAAGCTGATCTAGACCACGTTGCAAGTATCCCTCTTTAGGATGTAGCATGTACGGATCCGCTGAGCGGAATAGAGCACTCGCCAGCTCCACTAAGGCCTCAGGGTTCTCCACATGATGCCCCAAGGATGCTACGTGAAACAAGTGCGCATAGGCTACATAGTCTTCTGCATTAGGTCCTTTCGGGTAGTATACCCAACCCCAATCCTGAATCGTATCATTATTCTTAGCATCCGCCAAAGCGTTCATATCTCCGAATAACATGGCCAGCTTACCGATATTCCAAATGTCACGCCCGTGATTTGGCTTGCCGCCATCTACTCCCTCCCCATGTCTAGGAACAACGCCATGCACATTTATCAGATCCTGCCAGAACTGGAGGGCATCGATAAACTCTGGCTCGGTAATGTTTACCGTTCCTTTGCCATCTTCATCAATACGAACCCACGTGGCATCATTGGATACCATGCTCATCAATAGTTGGTGCCAGTGTAAGCCATTCCTATACCCA
Organism: Limnochordia bacterium; assembly: GCA_007116145.1. Classification (GTDB taxonomy): domain Bacteria; phylum Bacillota; class Limnochordia; order Darwinibacteriales; family DTU012; genus CSBR16-88. Next base: position 2,047 of record SKJB01000036.1, read on the forward strand.
GCAGCACCCCACTGATCGATCTCCCCGTCACCTGTTGTGTCTCGAGTAGCTTGCTTGGCAATATCAATAAAAGCCTCGTAAGTCCAGTCGCCAGACTCCTGAAGCTCGTAGAGATCGGGCAGACCCATTTCGGCGAAGATATCTTTGTTCCAAGCGATTCCAGATGGAGTCGTGAACGGAAGACCTTCCCGGGTCCAGATATCGTTGGAGGAAAAAGCAATAGGTGTTCCTAAGAACTCATAGAAATCCTTGTTCCGGTAGACTTCGGGTATACGCTGGTAGTACTCTTCATTGATGATCCCGTCGAGGGGGTAGAGCACATCTTGGTTAGCTAACCATAGCATAAAGTCCTGCCGGGTCCAGAAGATATCTCCTGGAGGATCGCCAGCAATCATACCCGTCATAACCTCTTGTCTAAAATTCCTCCGGTTTGCACTATTAAACTCAATCTTCACATTGAACATTTCCTCAACCTCTAGTAACCAGGATAGATTAGGACCTTCTGCATAATAGCTGTCCCCTGCTCCTAAACGATTAAATTCGTCCTCCATAATGAAAAAAGTAACCGTTTCACCATTAAAATCATGGCGGGCTGCAAAGCCGATTTGTACCATACCAAACACCAAGCAGACTGCAAGCAACGCACCGACAACTATTCTACGATTTCCTGTCATTTGATCTTTCATGCTTTCGAATTCCCCCTAAGGATTGTTATTTTCCTTCCAAATTTACAGCGTAGAAGAACGTTTAATCGCTACTCTATCCAGAGAAAAAATTTACACCTCCTTAATTTATGTTGAACATACATTAAGAATACCAGTAAAAGATATATAAGTCAATATGTTATGGCATAGCACAGTGCTGACGCACACATAAGTTTAGTATCACTTTATTAGTAACAACTTGTAATAATGTCCAGATTTCAGTCTGTACAATAAGTTTTTCGACTGTATACCGGTTTTTGGACTCCCGAAATTGATGCCTATTATAAACATATCAGCATTTAAGGCACACCCAATAAGCCTTTATGTCAAAGGGTAAACTTAGTAATGGTTATTATTTGTATTTGTTTTTGTAAATTGATCGGTTTATCCTGCCAGGCGCAATTGGTATCGAGATTGTAGACACTCGCTAAGCACTTTGACACTTAGCCAAGGACTCATTAGTGTGTTCATGACTAGTGCAATCAGACCACTTTCTGTATAGGTATAAATAGCCTTCTCTAGATCAGAAAGAGCGAGAACGATTTCATTTAGCAGATGCCCAATTCGCATTAAATAGTGGTACCCCTTCATTGCTGTCCAATCGCTTGAAAACAGGTGTTCATACTGGAAACCATGGCGTTTCTCCTTGAGAATGGATTCCTCAATCATCCAACGTTGGCGTCCTATCTGATTGCATCGGTAAACGACATTTTTTTCATTAATGGGCTTTCTAGATAACCAAGCAAAGCGAACCGTTTTCTCTTTTAAGCTATTTGTTTTCAGATCAATAACCATATACCGTTCTGTGCAGATAACTACATGTAGCATCACTTATTCTCGTCCACGATTAAACCAATACTCAATGTCATTTACCCATTGGAATGTCTGTTGACGATCATACCAGGTGTGCGCAAGCGTATTTTCTGGTTGCAATTGCAGTAAAGCCGTTGTTTCCTGCCAAACCGTCGGAAGGGAATCATCCTTAAGTACAATCTTGTTAAGAACAATATTGGCCTCTAAAACATAGACATAATACTCCTTATCCTCTTGCTCGTTTTCTTTTCTTCGCAATGCTTGCTCAGCCCATGGATAGTCGCGGCTACATTTGCGGGTTCCATCTACAGCAATCTGGTAGCATTTGTTGTGGAGAAATCGGGTAAATGCTTTCCTGCGAATTAAGTCCCTAACAAGCGAAGCTAAGGCATGTTGAATCATTTCCACATCTATTCTAGTCAAGAAACGGTTTAATGTATCCACATGCGGCATGGTTTCTAATTCTGGTACTATCGCTCGGATGTTCTCTAAAAATTGAGGTTGCGTCAAGGTTCGATTCGCTTTCCGTCGAGAGTCTAGGCGGAAAAAGAATAGCGATAGGGATTTGCTAGCCAGATTTTTAACGTTTACCCATGGAAAAATAAGAAAACGAGAATTGTTAACAACAAGATGAATTCGCTTTTTACGATCCTCTATATCCCAGCCAAGCCACAGGTCTCTGCTCTCCAAGGCCCAAGCCGATGCTGAAAATAGTAAACAACCTAAGTTTATACCCTAAGGGATGGTAGCGGTGAACATATTCCGCCCAAAGACTGTGGTCAGTCGCATTTTCTGCAATCTGGACTCCTTTCATACATAAGTTTCCAGACTAATTATCTCACACACCAAAAAAACTGTTCAGCCCTTTTTGCGAAAAAATAATTCTTGGTTCCTTGGAATGACTCGCTTCTACTTGATTCCAATGCAAAAAGTCCTGTAGAGATACTGCATGACCTTATAATACAAATACAATATATAGTGCTATTTAGTATCTGCGTTAGGCTTCAGCAGTAAATCCTATTTTACTTTAGAATAATATGATTGAACATTAAGAAAAATGAATCTAAATAAATCGCCATGCTATGCCACGGCCGACAGGGTGGTGCCCATACCAAAAATGCATGGGGTAATGTCTGCCTGATGATCCCGTAGGCGCACAGCACCTAGTGACAAGCATTTCTTGGCGTGAAGCCATTATTTGGTGCAACGCCAAGAAATGACTGAACTAGCACCTGTCTATCAAAACCAGGATGGTGAAACCCTACGGTCCTCTAAACTAATTAATGACGACCTTCGCGACCTCTTATGACACCAGACAGATTGTTTTAGGATCCCTCCTTCGGTAGCCTAAAGCCGCTGCGCGCTACCAAGACAAGAATGATCAGTGAACGGACTCCATAGAATTTCAAGGGCGGAAATGGACACCTGAGAATTATGCTTTCAGAGCATTGGCATCAGTAGAAAATGAAGTGGCCACTGCTGAAGTGGCTTCGTTTGATCTTGCTATACAATCGTATTGTGCAAGATTGTATAGCAAGATGAAGCATATTTCCGAGCAGGTTTCTAGCGGGTAGGCATCTGACGACGAACCTTAAAGACTATGAGGCTAAATCCAAGAGCGATCAACAACCCGAGGAAAGGAAATGCCATGACCGAAGTAAAATCCATAATTAGTCCACTACCCCAAGGCCCTAACATCATTCCTATACCAGCAGCAGCCGATAGATAACCAGATACAGGTACGGCTTGTCCTGGAAAATTGTCCAAGGCCAGAGACGTTACACTTGGTATGACGGTTGCTGCTAACAAGCCGATTATCGTGATAATCACGCCGCTAATCACGGGGACAGAACTGATGTGCAATAAGCCAAAGAAGACAGCTAGTAAACCTGACATGATCTGTAGCAGATTCTGTCGCGAAATGTACTGCAATAGCCAACTACTCACTAGCCGACCAAACGTTAGCGCTACCCAGAACCCAGTCAAGACTATAGTGGCTATCATTTCGTTTCCAGCAAAGCGAACATTCCAATAGGTGTTAAGCCAACCTCCAACGATAGTCTCCATGCCTAGATACAGTAAAATTAGGGTAGCTAAGAGAATAAACACGTGGTTGGCTAACAGGTTATTTCTTGCCACTGGCTTACTCTGCTTAGTGCCCTCGAATGCAGGCAGGGTTAAGGTCTTAAACCACAGTCTGAAAACCATAAACAAGAGAAAGATGGCTAGATAGACAAATCGCCAGTGAAAAACGGATGAAAGGCTACTAGTAAGTAAAGGACCAGACAGTGCGCCAATACCAAAGAACATTTGCATCTTATTCAAGGCACTACCGCTGTTACCTTGATTTAGGCGAGCCACGAGAGAGTTAAGCCCGCTCTCCACAAAACTAAAACCTGCACCCCAAAAAAAGGCGGTAATGAGAGCTAGGGAGAAACTAGGTACTAAGAAGGTAATTAAACACGGGATTCCCATAACCCAAGTACCTAAATTAACAATTTTCTGGTCAACAAATCGCCCCCCCGCAATGCCCAAGTACACAGACGTAAGAATGCGGCCTATCCCCACAAATAAAAAGACTCGTCCTGCTACACTAAGAGCAAGACTAAAATCAGCTACAAACCATGGTATTAGGGGGCCAAAAATAGCAACGATCAGACCTAGCATGAAGTACCCTAAAGTGAGCACATTTAACTTAAGCAACTAAATCCACCTCTCTAGTAAAGTTTAGAGTTCCTGTCTAACTCTACAAGAATAAGGAGGAGATGTCAACAAATAGTTGGCACAGTTATGCTATATGACCCTTTTTCTACCAATTCCAGCTCTCCGTTAGATAAATAGAGCCGTTGGAGGTTCTAATAAGAACTGTTGTCTTGGGATCACCAACTACGATCCGCACTGGTGAGCTGTCACGCACTTTGTTACCTGTAAGAGATACATCAATTTGACCATTACTCGTTTTTAGATCAAACCGTCCCTCTGTATAACGAGAGATGGCCATATCAATCCTGCCATTGGAAGTCTCAAATGTATAATCGTTTCCTGGGATGAGATCCACATCCCCTGCTATTCGACCATTAGAGGTTCTTAGCGAGCTATTTCCCGTTAGGGTTACTCGGTTCAACTCTATTCTACCGTTGGATGTGTGCACCTTTGCTTTACCCCAACCATTGTCGAATGTTACGCTTCCATTCGAGGTTTGTAGATCAACCTCTCCCTTAAAGTCCTCGATCCAGATAGAGCCATTGCTGGTACTCGCCATAAATGACTGAATATTGCTAGGGGAAGCATAGACATGATAGCTTATGGAAACTCCTTTAACCCCATGTGGCCTATCTCTTTGGGTAGTGCGTACCTCTAACGAATCCAGCGATTCTATTATATTTGTATCAATAGTTCTTGCATACGCCTTGATTGCAGACTCCGAGGTGCCTGCTACCCTTTTCTCGACGATGATATACGGGGTCTCCCAAGCAGGTATGGCATTCCAGTTGACGCTGCCATTAAATCCTGTTAGTTCTAGCGAACTTACATCTTTACTAAAGTCTAGTTGGTCGACAACAGTGGTATGATAGGGTGCTGCACAACCAGTCACAAATACCACGATAAGTATGAGTAATAAGCATTTACTATCCTTCATCTTTTTCATTCCTCCTCGTTTTCTAATACAATCAAAGTATACCTTAAATCTTGCCTCTTTAGTAACCATCCGTAGTTGGGTTCCTACTCCGTCTCAAGGCGGAAGAGTTTAGATCCAAAGAACTATGCAAATCCATATAAGAGCAAAACTTGCAAAAAACCACAAAAGATAGTCCTGAATGTTTCCCGTGTGAAACCCCCGCAACCGTATCACCACTTCTTCATAGATTAAAGCGATTTTCTTAGAAACAAAAGCTGTCTCTGGAGTTGTAAGTACTGCAATATGGTGAATGGCTGCAAATTTCCACTTAAACAGAGTAATACCAGTAAGCACAGCAATTCCTGATGCCAGCAGAGGTTTCAACTCCCAAACTGTAGGTTGCCAAAATAGAGCGGGCCCAATACCTAGTATTAGACATGCAAATGATAGCGCAATAAGTGTGATTTGCCAAGTTATGGGCAGATTTACATTCGTCTGCAGCGGCTCTTCTTGGCTAAGAAACGTATAATGAATAAATTTGCTAAACGAAATTGCCGTCCCGACAGTTGCCATAGTGAGAAGAGAGTAAGTTATTAAAGATAAATCTTGAGTAAGTAAAGTCTTACTAAAATAGCCGTTAAACGGTGGCATGCCTGCAATGGAAGCAGCTGCCACAATGGTAGAAACAAACAAAAGCGGTGAGCGACGACCAGCACCTCTTATTTCAAGCATGTTATCAGTTCCAAACTTTGTCAGCAATATCCCTGCAATCATAAAAAGCAGCCCTTTATAAATGATGTGATTAGCAATATGTAACACAGCGCCTGTAACAGATGTTGTACTCAAACTACCAATTCCAGCGATCATATATCCTATTTGACTAATTATGTGGAAGGAAAGAAATCGTCGAATTGAATGTTGTTTAAATGCGTACAAAATCGCAACTACCGCAACGATCCCACCAAAAATTTCTAACTGTAGATTCGGCAGAAGTAACCACAGACTAAAAGCACCTACTTTAGTACCGTAAGCGCTCAATAATACAGCTAGCGTAGGATGTACTTTAGGATACGTCTCTAACATCCAGACGTGAAAAGGCAAGATGGCCATTTTAATACATACAGCTACAATAACAAATGGATAAGCAGCTGGCACAGCAGCTAACTGCAATGAATTGCTCACACTATAGGTGATTCCAACACTAATGAACAAGAGGACAGCGCTGATCATTTGATAATAGAAGTACGTAGGGATCAAAGAATAATATCCTTGCTCTAATAATAACAGAACAACTGATACTGCAATTAGTTCCCAAAATATGAAGAAACTTAAGCTGTCATTGACAAACAACAACGACAAAGAAGCTGCTATATGCATCATAGAGAGGCAATAAAACCAGCGACTTTGCTGTTCGCCAAAAACATAAGTAAAGAACATGAGAGCGTAAAAGGAAAAAGCTAAGGATACAAGTTGTCGCAAGGGATGATAAACATATAACTCTAGATCGAAACCAACAAATTCGAAAGAGAATTGTCCTTGTTGTGGTAAAAACCAATGAATAACAAAGATAAAAGCAGTACTAAGTAAGCAATATTGACGTAGATATCTCCTTGGGATTACAAGCGTCCCGAGTGCGCAAATATACAAAATGATACCACCAGATAAAACCAAGTACCAACCCCCCTTAGACAAATTTATCAATTCAAGTTAAAGATTGTATCTATATAACTATCCGGATACATAAGATTACTAGCTGCTTCTTGAAGCACAGGGAAAACCCAGTTAGCTACGAAAAACAATACCACGCTAATAGCAACTACTGTCTGAATAACACCCATCTGGCTTCGCTCAAGGACAAGCGCTTGTGTTTCGTCACTTGGAGTAAACATCAATTGCACTAAAGGAACATAATACAATAAGGCCATCAGACCAGCTATCACTATTACTGCAGCATGCAGGTAAAAGCCTGCCTCCATAGCACCCATCACTATAAGCCACTTGCTCAAGAACCCGTTTAATGGAGGAACCCCCGCCATTCCTAAGGCCATGACTACAAAGCAAATGGCCAAGCTAGGCGATCTCCGAAAGAGTCCTTTTAACGATAGAATTTCATCATCTTCCGTAGCAACTGCAGCAAAATAGAATAAACCGGCTTTTAATAGACCATGATTCACCATATGAAACAATGCCCCTACAGTACCTAACAGATTAAAAACGCTCAACCCAATTAGTATATAACCGATATGAGCAATGCTAGAATAAGTCAACAGTCGCTTTAACTTCGATTGACCAAAAGCAAGCATATGACCAATAAGAATGGAGACCAACCCTAGAGTAGCTAATACAACACCCAAATTCATACCAGAGAGTATAGACCACCCAAAAAGCAGGCTTAACACACGAAACAAAGCATAAATAGCAACTTTACTGCTAGCTCCAGATAACAAAGCCCCGACCGGCGCACGCGCAGCAGTGTAGGCATCCGCCTTCCAAGCATGAACTGGAAACAAGCCAACTTTAACGGAGAACCCACTCACATACATAGCAACAATAGTGATTTGCAGAAAATGGGGAGCTTGGCGCAGTGCTTCCGCTGCTCCCACTATATTTAAGCTTCCGCTTATAGCGTAAACAAGAGCGGTTGCCCACAAAATCAGCATGCTACCACCAAAACTCATTAATACATACTTAAAGGCTCCCTCTAGACCTTCTGCTTCTTTAGTATAGGCAACCAATGCATAAGACACTAAACTTGCCAATTCTAGGAAGACAAAGAGATTAAACAAATCTGCAGTCAGTACGATTCCATTCAAGCCCATTATACATAAGAGAACTAACGATACGTATATATGTGGTTTTTCAATAGACTGTTTGCTAGAGAATAAGAGAGTCAAAAGTCCAATACATTGAATCAACCCAGCCATTAGTAAACTCAAGTGGTCGACAGCTATTACAATCCCCTTAAGATATCCCCATCCTCCCATCGGATAAGCGATAACATCACCTTGACCATGGGTGATGCTAAGAAGAATGAGCGCTAGTATTCCCGTTATAATGCCAGAAATACCAAATTCATATGGACGGATTTTTCCAACACGAGTTTGTACCGCTACAGCAAATAACAGAGGATAAATCAAAATAAAAACAAGCAGTTCACTCACCCCCGCAGCCTCCTCAGTTCTCTTACATCAAGCGTACCATATGCACGATATACCAAAACACTTAGTGCAAGCAGTAAGGCTGTCGTGCTAGCACCTATCACGATGGCCGTAAGCGATAGCGCTTGAGAAACCGGGTCGGTATATAGCCAAACACCCGACTGAATAATCGGAAATGTTCCTCCGGTGCGATGCGATAAGCGCACCAAGAATAATAGTAACGCTGCCTCCATAACGTTCAGGCAAATGATTAGCTTAATAAGATTCCGCTGGGTCATCAAACCATATGCTCCTAAAAAGAATAGTCCTGCTACAGTTAGGTAAATCACAAGATCCATTAACTATCCTCCTCTAGCAACCCTGAAAAGATCAGTGATAATCCCGCTCCCACCTTCATTCCACTCGCTACACTAAGCAGTGGAATCCAACCTCCACTCAACAAGGTTCCTGGTGTGCCTAGTGAGACACCGCTAGCCGCATTTGCTAAGAAAAAGCTGTTTACAGCCACTCCAACAAGCCCGATGCCTAAAAACGTGCCTAAACCTAAGACTTCTATCTTGTTGTTAGCCTGATGGCTAAGTATGGTGTAATGTTTATTAGTGGTGCTATAGGTGATAGTAGCCACAATCGCACCGGATGCGAGCATTGCTCCACCCGTGAAACCCCCACCAGGAGATATATGACCAAACAATATGATGTAAAAACCGAAAAGCAAGATGAAAGGCAACGTAAGATCAACCCCATATTGCACGAGTGGACTAAGCTGAGTATGTAACATTTTACTAGGCATGTTAGTTGCCAAAAGTGAAACCACAAGAGAAGCTGCAAAGATCACTACTGTTTCACCAAGTGTATCTAAACCGCGATAATCATAAAGCACAGCCGCTACTAAATTGATCACTCCAGTCTCCTGCGGAACCAAAAGTGCCTCACCACCAAGAAAACTACCAGAGCTTTCAGGAAGCTGGCACATAGCAAAAACTGTTATAAGAAATGAAATGGATAAAACTCCAACTAAAACATAGTGATGCTTAGACATAGTCTTTACCCCTCTGTCTTGTTCAAGGCTACTACATATAAAGCAGTAACCAGCCCGGCTCCAATAACCGCTTCAACCATCGCAACATCCGGTGCTTGCATAATTACAAAAACCACTGCTAGCAGCGCACTAAAGACCGACATATATATAACGGCATTCAGTACTGTTTTAGCTATGATGGCAAAAAAAGCACAAACTACCAAAAATAGAAGAACAACAGCCAGAATTATATCCACACTAGTGTTCTCCCTTCTGGTGCTGCCTATCTACAGCGTAATCATCATTAACAAGATTCTGTCGAGATAATCCTTGCCCATATACCGATTCCGCTAAAGCGTGGCTAGCGATTGGGTTTGTAAGGAGCAAAAAAAACGATGCCAATAGCAATTTAGAAATAGTCAGGTTATCGTCTGCCTGGAACATCAATCCGATCAGAATGGACAATGTCCCTCCTATTAAACATTTTGAAGAGGCATGTAGTAAAACATACACATCCTTAAAGCGAATCATAGTGACTGCTGTTGAGAAAAAAAACAGTGCACCATGTATGAAAAAAATGATACTTACGAATCTCACTCGCCTTCTCCTCCTTAATGAGGCATATCTGCTCCTCTAGCACGCCCAGTATTTTCCTGACAATCATAATCATCTTCACGATCTATATGCCGAGTTATCACTAATACATCGATAAACTGTAAAATAGCGTATACTAAAGCTATATCTAAGAAGGCTTTTGCTTGGAGTTTAAATGATAACAATAATAATAAACTAAATAACATTAGACCTATCGAGTTTGCAGCTACAACCCGCTGGGCTACAGTTGGTCCACGCAGAGCTCTTACGAAGGTTAGAAAAGCTGTTAGTACGATAAACATAATAATATAGATCATAGGGATATCCACTCCAAAAACATCTCTAGACGCCTAATAGTTCTAATCACATTGTCTTTACCACCTGTAACATGAATAAGACAATGAACATATAGTCGCTGCTTCTCTTCGTCTACACATAAGCTGACTGTACCAGGTGTCAAAGTTACCATACTTGCCAGACTTAAAACTCCTACATGACCAAGTATATGATAATCATAGCCAATAATAGAAGATTCTATTGAAGGAGAAGGGTCAAACGAGAAAAAAGCTAAGCGGTAACTAGCTAAGAAAGCCTCGTAGAACATGTATCCTACAAGAATAGGCACCATAAAAACAAGACGAAATACTCGATAGGAATCTCGTCCTAAATACTCAACGGGCAATACGAGTGCGCAGAAGCAGGAAACAACAATCCCAACCCCTAAAACCCACGGGGTTACACGTCCACTTAGAACTATCCACACACTAATTAACAATCCTAGTACAATATAGCGGTTCTTTAGCCTTTCCAAGGAGATTCACCCACTTGCCTAATTATGCTACGTACACTATAACATAAAAACAATGCCTCTTCCAGTCAGGATGTTAACAAGTGGAAACTCTCACCAAAATTGGTAAGCCTAGATCGGGATTTCGCCACGATGGAATGGTAGATGGAGGCTCGTTGTTTGAAATTATCTCGCTATATGGTAGAATGATACCAAGTGGAGGAAGAACATGATGGTGAAGCAGTGCTGGATATTACCGAGCGTAAGTCATCCTGAGGATCTAGCAATAGTGTCAGGGAAAGCCAAAGAACTTCAACTAATTGGGAGAGAAGCCAAAATGAATAGTAAGAAACTAATTAGATCGCTAGAAAGCAATGGTTATAGCGTAACATATTTTGAAAGGAAGGCAAGTGCAGTTGACTATCTTAATAATGAGATTGATCAGAAGACTGTTGGGTTTGGTGATTCGGGAACATTAGTGGAAATGAAGCTTTTCGAAATTTTGGGTGAGCATAACAGTGTGGTAGATCCACAACACTGTGGGGAGAACGAATCGTTCCTTGAAGTTGCTAAGAAATGTCTTGCTACTGAAGTCTTTCTTACATCAGTCAATGCAGTATCAGAAACGGGAGAACTTGTTAATATAGACGGTACTGGAAATAGGATAGCGGGTTCTCTGTTTGGACATAAGAAAGTTTACTTTGTTATAGGAGTGAACAAGCTTACCGCTACATTAGAAGATGCTATATGGCGAGCTAAAAATATTGCAGCGCCATTGAATGCAAGGCGGCTAGGTATAAGGACACCCTGCGCTCATAAAGGTAACCGCTGTTACGATTGCTCAAGTCCAGAGCGAATATGTAATGGACTTATGATATATTATAAAAAAATGTCCAACATTGAAGTGGAAGTAATCTTGGTAGATGAAGCACTAGGTTTATAATGCTAGTAATACCCATTTGCAGAGTGACTAGTCTGCGAGTAACAGCTTCGCAGGAGATAAATGACCCCTATCGGTCCTAGAGAATGACAGACGATTCTCTAGCATATGTACCTCCTTGCTCTTAGACGCAAGGCCAGTCTAGTGTCCGTACTGATATGCCCGATGAGCAGACTCTACCGCTTTTGACAATAGTATGGACTTCTGAGTATAATAGTAGGTGTCAAGGAGAATTCTTTCTGACAAGATCTTCTAAGCTAGCTTCTCTATAAGCTCTACTGTAATTATGAATAGTTGCTTCTGAACGCCCAGTAATGCTAGAGATCTCATGCTTGGTTTTTCCTTGGAAAATCAAGAGGATAACCTGATAGCGTTCATGCATTCGTAGATCCTTATTCTCTTTCATAGCTTTTTGAAGCTCAATAATGGCTACTTGCTTCTCTTTGCTACTAAAATTCTTTGATTTCTTCATGGGAGTACCTCTAGCGAAATAGTAGTTGATTGTACTCTAACACACAGAACTGAATTTGTTCAGCAAAATTATAAGATGAATGAGATATTAAATCTTCGGCAACTCTAATTTATTGACCAATAATATAATTTGCTGAAAATACCATTTAAAATTCTGCTTTTTAAAACATATAACTGTTTATCGCCGACTATATAGAACCAATTGGCACTCGGTACAATTTATGGCTTCGATGACTTTTCGAGTTTACTCCTAGCTATGGATTTAAATTTAGCAATATTGTAGAGGAGGGGCGAGAATTTTTTGAATGGCGTGTGAATTGTTAGATGACAAATAACACTGGTAAAAAAGATAAATGGAGGAAAAATTATGAAAAAAACAGGAAAATGGACAGCAATTCTTATATTTGTTATAACGTTGGCTTTGGGCATCACAGCTACGGCTGCTGCAGAGACCATCGTTTTTGGTGACTTTAGCTGGGACAGCGTGCAGGTACACAATCGCATTGCTGGGTTTATTGTAGAGCACGGCTATGGTTATACAGTAGACTACCAGTTTGGTGAAAGTATTCCGATTCTGTTGGGTCTACGGCGTGGAGATGTCGATGTAACAATGGAAGGGTGGGTGGATAACTGGATCGAGCCGATGTATCAAGCGCATCTAGCTGGAGACATCATTTCCTTAGGCTCTAATTTCCCAGATGCACCACAAGGTTGGTATATTCCCACCTATATGGTTGAAGGAGATGCAGAACGAGGAATCGAGGCTTCCGCACCAACATTGAAATCGGTGCATGATCTACCTCGATATGCAGAGCTGTTCCCTGATCCGGAAGATCGTAACAAAGGACGATTCTATAATGCCCCGACTGGTTGGGGAGCGCACGACATAAACAATGACAAAATAGAGGCTTACGGGCTTGACAAGTATTTTAACTCTTTTAACACGGGTTCTGATGCTGCGCTAGGCGCCGCTATGATGCGCTACTACCAGCGTGGTGAACCATTTGTTGCGTATAACTGGGAGCCTAATTGGGTAATCGGATTACTCGATATGACGTTGCTAGAAGAACCCGAATACAACGAACAGCAATGGCGCGAGGACTATTCTACGGCGTATCCAGCAACACGTGTCGAAATTATCATCAATGCAGAGCTAGCAGCTAAGTCTCCACTGCTTACGAGCTTTTTGGCAAGCTATAACACGACAATCGAACAAACGAATGAGGTTCTAGCTTACATGCAAGTAGAGGGCGCATCAGCTGATGAAGCAGCTATGTGGTTTTTGGAAAACTATCGTGATGTATGGACGGAATGGGTTTTTGCACCAGAAGTAGCGGAAAGAGTTACAGAAGCTTTAACACAACAATAACTTGAGTTAACTACCCTGGGCGATAGTATATATCGCCCGGGTGACTTGTCAGGAGATGATCCACAACGTGAGTAAAGCAATTGAGCTGAGAAACGCTATTGAGGTAACGAATCTTTGGAAAATATTTACCAGTAATGCAGATCAAGTTGATCTGACAAAAGAGAAGGAACTGCAGGCGTTAGAAGACTCAGACGAAGATACCCTGGCTGTACGAGATACAACCTTTTCCGTCCGAAAAGGGGAAGTTTTTGTTGTCATGGGACTTTCTGGCAGTGGGAAATCAACGCTTATTCGCTGTCTACTACGACTAACTGAACCCACGTCGGGCACCATTAATATTAATGGCAAGGACGTCTGCAACCTTAATACGAAGCAGCTGACGGAGTTTCGACGCAAAGAGGCGGCCATGGTATTTCAACACTATGGTCTGTTACCGCATCGTAGTGTATTGGACAATGTGGCCTTTGGCTTAAAATTGCAGAGCATAGCGAAAGAAGAACGCTATGAACGAGCGATGCACTGGATCGAGCGCGTCGGGTTGACAGGATTTGAGAACTATTATCCCGCGCATCTAAGTGGTGGTATGCAACAGCGTGTTGGGATAGCCCGAGCCCTAGTTTGTAATCCTCCGGTGCTCCTTATGGATGAGCCCTTTAGCGGACTAGACCCACTAATCAGGCGGGATATGCAAGATGAGTTGAGTGAAATTCAAGCTAGCCTGAAGACCACCATCTTTTTTGTCACCCATGATTTAGATGAAGGTATGCGATTAGGCGATCGTATGGCCGTGATGCGCAAAGGGCAATTTGTTCAGGTGGGTACCCCAGATGAGATACTAGCTGATCCGGCTGATGAGTATGTTGCTAGATTTGTTCAAGACAAGCGCATCCGACTTGAAAAAGCAAATATGAAAAAGACTGAGGCGAGTGCGTAGACGCTGTAGGCTGTTCTATGCAGTCTCGTCCAAGGTAGGAGAGTGATGTTTTTTGTTTCCAGAGAGATGGGAGTACCACGTTGCTGAACCCATAAACGATGTCATAAATTGGATGCTAAACTCATTTCAGGGGTTTTTCGACGGTATTTCCTCCACAATTTTAACACTATTGCTTTTTTTAAACGATGTGCTAACAGCACTACCATGGTGGATGTATATCTTGATCGTCTGTGTGCTTGCCTGGTTTACGACGAAAAGCATTCTCACGACGATAGTTCTCATGTTGTTGCCTTTTATTATAGGTATATTTGGACTCTGGCAGCTTGCGGTGGTCACTTTGTCGGTCATTTTGACAGCGGTGGTTGTATCAATCGTTATAGGGGTTCCAGTGGGAGTGTTGATGGCCGAATCAGATTTTGTGGCCGATATCGTTAGACCGTTGCTTGATTTAATGCAGACTATGCCAAGTTTCGTATATCTGATTCCCGCGCTTATGTTCTTTGGGCTTGGCCGCGTGCCAGCTGTACTAGCTACTATTGTGTATAGCTTGCCGCCTGTAATTCGTTTGACCAATTTAGGTTTGCGACAAGTGTCGGACGACGTGCAGGAGGCAGCGCTTTCCTATGGAGCCACGCGCTGGCAGCTATTGAAAGAGGTTCGTGTACCGTTGGCCATTCCTTCGATTTTGGCCGGCGTAAATCAGACAACCATGATGGCCTTAGCTATGGTTGTAATCGCTTCGATGATCGGTGGTGGCGGCTTGGGATATGAAGTGCTGCGCTCGATTAACCGGATTGATGTAGGCGCTGGTTTCGAAGCAGGAATAAGTGTCGTAATCTTAGCCGTGATCATTGACCGACTTACACAAGGCTTAGCCAAACGTTGGGAGCCACCAACTGTCTAAACGCTGACAACCAAAGCTTGAGTTAATCGGTTACCTCCTACTCGATCTACGAAAGATAGTGAAAGGAGTGCAACAATGCAGAGAAGGAATGAACTAGTGAAAAGCAAGGCCAATACTGTATTGACCCTTGAAGAAGCCATGAGGAAGCCGTGCAAACATCGGGATATGGAGATGGCGCTGCAACCCATGGACAATTATAGCAGTACTCCTGGCGGACCAAACGACACACCTTTGGCATTTTGGGCATCTTGGAACTTGGCCGATCGCCCGAGACGGATTGCTTTGCTGCTGGATGACTGTCAGGAGGAGTATCGACCGTATGCAGGAGAAATCCTGCCGAATCTTGTCAGGCTAGTTGATACCTTTCGGTCAGTCCGCTCGAAGCATGCAGGAGTCTGTATTGCATGGAGCGTCTGGAGTCGGCTGTTTGACGACGGTATTTCAAATGCCATGGATCGCTGGTATGGACCACGAGGACTTCGTCCGGATTACCCGGAGAATGCGGCCTACGTTTTCACCGGTAAAGCCGGGCTCCAACCACTCTCGGAGATAGCACCAGACGATGAAGAGGTATTGGATGGCTGGTTCTACCACGGGAAACACCTCGATATGTTTTGGACCTTCAACGATGACGGAAGTTCCTATCTTGATGAAAAACTAAAAGCCCTCGATATTGATACGATTGTTATTTCTGGCCTGTGGACGGATGAGTGTGTTCTTGCTACTGCCTATGCTGGTAACGCTCGCGGGTACGATGTCGTGGTAGTCGGTGACGCTGTCGCAACAGCAACGGCCAATCAAGCTACAGCACTAGCTGTGGCTAACAGCACTGTCGCGAAGGTTCTTTCAACAGACGATGTCATCGGTTACATGCAAAACGATTTGGTCATAGGAGAACCAGGTGCAGTAAAGGGCACGCATCATCCAGATGGGCGCAAGCGTGGGTGATATTGCTTGTACATGGAGTCGACAGGTGGAAAACGATTACAGCGTTAGCGCTCGGGCATGAGCACTAACGCTTTTTTTTGTGCACTTTATGATTGAGATCTTCCTCCGTGAAACTAAGCAATTACCCCCATTTCCAATTTATATCGATGGGATGGTCAGAGCTATCAATCAGGTCTACCAGCTCACCCCTAACTATCTGCGCCCCCAGCTCGCGCGGAAGATATTCCGACGGGATGATGTTTTCTATGACGAGAACATAGTGGCTGTGCGTAAAGACGAAGAGCGCACAGTGATTATCGAATCCAAGGAGAGATTGTGCGTAATTGCCAGCTCGGGCATGCTTAAGGGTGGTCCTAGTGCTCTCTATGCCGAGAAGGTTTGCTATGGATGAGAAGAACTATATAGCGATGACTGGTTATCATCTATCTGCGGAGGCACTAGCTGATCTGTGGCTGCTGATCTACCAAGCGACTGGAGTAGAAAAGGGATATACAGCTAAACAACTGTACTATTACTGGTGTGGAGAGGAAAACGAGGACGATGAGAGCAACGAACAGCCGACTTTCTTGCAGATCGACCTAGCACGGAGTGGGGTAGTGTGCAGCCGGCGTATAAACGGCTGAGTAAGCTATGACAAAGTATGCTTGCGTATCACAATCATAAGTTTGAATTTGGGAAGTTCGTGCCAACTTATAAAGATGCCTTCATCAGACCAGGAAAGGTTCCTTCTGTGTTTTGTGGGTGTGGCTCTTCTGAGCAACTTAATCGGTGTGTGGAGGGATTTTCTACTCTAGCTCGAACTAGATAGTATGGTAATAATCCTATGTCGCTGATATACCATATGGTGATATCCAAGATGGTATCAGGGCGTTGTACAAAGAGCTGGGAGAGAGAAACCGAGGGAGTGAAGTATGTTGGAGAAGAGTCAATTACTAAAGGAACAGCTAGAACATATCGACGCCCTGATCTGCTGCTGTGTTGTGGACGGCTTCACCCGAATAGCCACCATCTACATACCTACATACAATTCCTCCATACCATAGACTGATACAAGACGGGGTATAGGGGACTGTGTTTTTGACTGCGACCATTCTTTTGGGTATAATAGAACGAGATTCTGAATTGTTGCACTACATTGAGGTCATGGAGAGATAGAATATAGAGAAGGGAGAGATAGAAATGTCTACTGGAAGAAAGGCAATTTTGCTTGGTGTAGCAGTAGTGTTAGTGGCGGGACTATTAATAGCAGGGATTAGACTAAGGAGCGATGTCCAGGAGCCTTTAGCTGACATATACTTGCAATTAGTTTTTCCAGCGGACAATCGGATTAACTTAGCAACGATAACCATGTTAGGGGATACAAGTGAAGATGGTGAAGTTGAACGCGTTATTATAATAACTCCAGGTAAAACTGAAATTCTTCCTTTCAAGCAAATAAATGCTGGAGTTTGGCCTGTACAAGTTCAATTGTACGATGAAGTTGGTGGTCTCATCCGTTCTGGTGAAGCAGAGATTTCTGTAGCAGCTGGGTCAATAAGCACCGCTCATGTGGTTTTTCTAGATCAAGACCCAGAGCTGAAGGTGAATGTATATACGGTTCGGCTGCCGCAAGAGCCACAAAATGTCACAGCAATGTATGAGGATGGTGTGGTTGTCATTGGATGGGATGAAGTAGAAGGGGCTGTAGGATATCGGGTGTGGTGTAGTTACAGTGAGAATTGGACTGGTGTTTTTCTTAATGACAAATTAATCCTTGCTACTCGTGCTATGGATGAAACAGGCTTGAGATGTGGGTGGGGCACAACTTATTACTACCGGGTGGTGGCGTATGATGAGAATGATTTAGCTAGTCATCCTAGTGAGGCAGCTTCCATTACACTTGATGTTGAATCCGCTGAAGGTTGGGGTGACCCAACGGTTTATCGGCAAACACTTTATTCCATGGATTTTGAATTACTATATTTTATCGATACGGACATTAATTTTCTTATGATGAAAGGCATTGGACAACGATCAAAGGGACGAGAGTATTATGTTGATCCGCATACGAAAGGTTATGAGACTCGATTTTATTTGGCTGACGATAAGTATACGATTGATCGCATAACACTTATCAGTAAAGAGGAAGGCTTTGTGGGAAGTGGGAGTTTTATGGGTTTGTATCTTGGCATGGCTATGGAGGATGCTAAAGATTATCTGCAGACAGAATCGCTAAGTTACAATGGAGAACTAAAGGTGAATTACCTGGACAGGTATGCAAATGGTAGAATTGATCAAATTGATGTTATCTCCCTGCAGGTGCAGGAAAAAAGAGTCAATCGGGAAGATTTCTATTTCAAGTTTTTTGACATGGATATACATGAACAAGTTCATCATATCGGGGATGGCACCGGAGCCCCAACAACACTAGACATTGACCCGGAAAATCGAACATATACCTATACCATAACCTATGGGGACGATGTCTACCAGAAGGTTTATGCGTATAATGAAGACGATGCCATCATAAGTATGGAAATTCGCTCAATGCAACCTGATTTTATTGCCGTTGTTCCTAGTTTGTTTGGGATTCCGTTAGGAAGCCAAAAAGTGGATATACCGCAGATGGTAAGCGCTGCAGATAAGACGATTCATGCAAGCTATTCCAAAGAAACTCTCGATAGCGATTACGCGGTAAAAGTGTATACAGTCATAGATAATCCCTCAAAGATTGTCTATACCGCTGTGGTTTATACCGACAGGGATCATCATTCTGTGCAGAAGATCAAGGGATACATGAAGGAGAGAACAGTTGTAAGTCATGATCATCTATCGCTTTTAGTAGGTGAGGAACTAGGTGGAAGTGCTCAAAGAGTCGAGGGAACAGGAAGCGAGAAATGGGAGGTAAGGTTTGAAGCTTATCATGATTTAATCATTCGCTCTGTTTCGTTATATAAGCGCGCGGACAGCATTTTTATTGATACAGTACCATCTTTATACGGGCTTCAACTTAATATGTTTGCAATGAGTGCTCCAAGTATACTACAGAGGAATGGGTTTACTATCATCAATGAAAAACGCTATTGGCCATTTGTAGATCAAAACCTAGGAACGGTTGCGTATACAGTGGTTCACCCTGAGACAAATAGAGAGTCTCGTGTATATATCAATACACAACAAATTCCTGAGATTTCTGCAGCTATTGTTTTTGCAATCTCGATAAATTAAATCCCAATTTCTAAGACGGCAAAGGGAGCCAGAGCAGCCTCTATTAGGACTATGAAGCGTACAGGAAGGTGCGATGCTAGGGGTGTAAGCACTCTCTTTACATATGGTATGAATTATGGTAAGTTTTAACTGAATACTTTTAGAATACGATCCGCTAAAGTAAGTGGACAAGGGATGGAGGAGTGAGACGATAGTGATGTACCAAGCCTTATGATGCTTGTTTAAAGAGATATTTCTAAATACGAAATGTAAGCATATTGTGAAGAACCCAGTAGCAGAAATGTTTGAAACTATCGACATAAGTATGGTACGTTTTTCTGGTAGGATAAAAAGTGCGAAAAGGTGTGAACACATGAAAATAGCAGCTATATATACAGGAGTAAGCCCTTCTTTAATGTCTATAGTAAATAAGGAGTTGTCACTGCAAGTTCCTGGACATAGTGTTATGACTTTTGGTGATCCTTCACTACTTAGCGAAATAATAGATACTGGTTATATCACTGTAGGAGTAAGGCGTAAGCTTTTGGGAATGTATTTTCATGCTGTCAATTGCGGAGCAGAAATAATTTATAATATTTGTTCATCCGTTGGGGAAATTGCCGACGAAGCTCAACATATCTTCAGTTTGATGGATGTCTCTATTGTAAGAATAGATGAGTTGATGGCAGTAAACGCAGTGCAGGCAGGGAAGACTTTGGGAGTGATTGCAACTCTACCTAGTACACTTAGGCCTACAAAATGTCTTCTGAAGAAAACAGCGCAAAATCATAATTTAAATATCAATATTGTTGATGCATTGATCGATGGTGGATACCAGCTGCCGCAACAAGAAATGAATAAAGCGATTATAGATAAAGCAATTCAAATAGCACCTTCCGTTGATGCTGTTGTGTTAGCCCAGGCTTCAATGGCTCTGTGCGAAGAAGAGTTACGTGATAAGTGTTATAAACCAGTCTTTTCCAGTCCACGTTTTGGGGCATTTGATATAAAAAATATTATAGATAATGCTAACAATATAAACAAGGAGAAAGCTAATGACTATAAAGGGTGATAATCTCAGTAAAATAGCTGATGAATTGAGAAAAGATGTTATGAAAATGGTACATAATGCTGGTGACGGTCATCCTGGTCCGTCACTTTCAATCGTTGAAATCATTGTTGCATTATATTTTAATATAATGAATATAAATCCTCAGTTTGCTCTTTGGGAGGAAAGAGATAGATTGATCCTTTCAAAAGGTCATGCTTGTCCTGTGCTTTACTCTGCTCTCGCAAGAAAAGGTTACTTTGACCTAGAGAAGCTCCATTCACTAAGAAAGTATGGAAGCATATTACAAGGCCACCCAGACATGAAAGTGACACCGGGTATTGATTTTACCTCTGGCTCATTGGGTAACGGTATATCCATAGGTCTTGGCATGGCAGTTGCAGCTAAGTTAAAAGGACACAATAATTATGTGTACGTGATTACCGGCGATGGAGAACTGCAAGAGGGGATAATCTGGGAAGCAGCGATGGCAGCAACAAAGTTCCAGGCAGATAACCTTATTGTTTTTGTTGATTTCAACAAGCTACAAAGTGGGGGTACGGTTGAGGAAATTAGTGCGTTGAATCCCTTGCTGCCAAAGTGGAAATCGTTTGGATGGCATTGTCAAGAGGTAGACGGGCATGATACTGCACTGCTTATCGATGCAGTGTCAAGGGCCAAAACAGTCAAGGATCAACCTTCTGTTATAATTTGCCATACCATTAAAGGAAAAGGTATTTCGTTTATGGAAGGAGACAACTCATGGCACAAAAGAGTTCCTTCTGATTTGGAACTGAAAAAGGCGATTGAATTGCTAGGAGGTGAAGATAAATGAATGAAGAAATTAGAAGCACAAGAGAAGCATTTATCACAGCTATGCTTGAACTCGCGGAAGAAAGTAGTAAGTACTTATTAGTATGTGCTGACTCTTTACTTGCTATGAGGGCATCAGCGTATAAATTACAATACCCTGACAGAGTGTTCGATGTAGGAATAGCAGAGCAAAATGCCGTTGGATTTTCAGCAGGGCTTGCGAGCTCAGGTTTTATTCCTTTTGTTGGCACTTATGCAGGTTTCATCACAATGAGAGCATGCGAACAGGTGAGGACATTTGTTGCCTACCCAGGCTTAAATGTAAAATTGATAGGTATAAATGGTGGTGTTTTTGGTGGTGAAAGAGAAGGGGTTACCCATCAGTTTTTTGAAGATATTGGCATTTTAAGAAGTATGCCTGGTATTACAATTGTTACGCCAGCAGATGCCGCACAGACCTATAAGGCAACCAAAGAGATTTCTGTATATGATGGTCCTATTTACATGAGGTTAGGAAGCGGACGTGAATACAGTGTTTTTAGTGAGGATGACAGCTTTCATATCGGGAAAATTAGAGTTATTAAACAGTATGGCAATGATGTTTCAATATTTGCTAGTGGGTTTGTACTAAAGAGAGTCCTTGATACGGTAGAGGTTTTAAAATCACAAAATATAAATGCTACAGTTGTTGAAGTGCATACATTAAAACCTGTTGATGCAGAATCGATCGCTAGTATTCTTGCGTTAACAGGCTGTGCAGTTACAGTTGAAGATCATAATATCATAGGCGGACTAGGAAGCGTCATATCAGAGGTTTCCGTAGAACATGTACCAGTTCCTCTCGTAAGATTGGGGATACAGGATGTGTTTCCTCAATCGGGTGAGGCAAAGCAATTACTTGACAATTATGGTATGAGCTCAGAAGATATAATTAATGCAGTAAAGAAGGCTATGATTAAAAAAGAAAGATTACAGAAAGAATCTATAAGGAGATGAGATAACATGGAATTTTTGTCAAAGGGTAAGCCTGAAGATAGACACAGACTAATAATATTAACTGATATGGAGAATGAACCTGACGACTCACAAACGATGGTAAAATTACTAATGTATTCAAACGAAATTGATATTGAAGGTTTGATTGCTGTAACCTCAAGGCACCTGCCTCAATTAGTATTTCCAGAGAGTATTGTAGACCGTGTAAAAGCGTTTGGTGTTGTAAGAAAAAATCTCCTAAAGCATGCTACGGGGTGGCCAACTGAGGAGTATCTACTTGAAAGAACCGCAGAAGGCCAGCGTGGATACGGCATGGAAGCTGTAGGAAAAGGAATGTCAACGGCTGGTTCGGAGCTTATTATTCAAGTGGTGGATAAAGATGATGATCGTCCTGTCTGGTTTGCAATCAATGCAGGTGGGAATACATTAGCTCAGGCTATTTGGGATGTTAGAGAAAGCAGAACACCAGAAGAATTCGAACGATTTCTATCCAAAATCAGGGTGTATGACGACTCAGGTCAAGATAATGCTGGAGCTTGGATGTGCCATGAATTTCCATCTCTCTTTTATATCCGAAGCCAAAATCAGGTTTTTGGACTTTTCGGCCCAAAAGAGAAATTAGGTCCACAACCCTGGCTACCACTGGATCAATATGATTGGGCAGAACTTAATGTAAGAACCAGGCATGGTGTGTTAGGAGCTTTATATCCTCAAAGAATGATTAAAGATGGTAGCTTTCACTTTATCGAAGGTGGAGGCACAACTTCATGGCTTGGTCTTGTAAATAAAGGGCTTTTTGAGCCTGAACAGATAACCTGGGGCGGCTGGGGCGGTCGTTTTTCGTGGGAGAAGGAAGAGGTAGCAGCAGGGCAATCCACAGTTGATAAGCTTGAACCACCCTACAGCCCGTTTTTGATGTATCCACAGGCATCTGATTTTTCCTTTGTTTGGGAAGAAACCGATGAATGGAAAGCGTATTCGAGTAAAAAGAAAAACAAGGAAGATTGGCACATGTATGCTCCTCTCTGGAGATGGCGGGAAGCTTATACAAATGACTTTAAAGCACGCATGGACTGGTGTGTATGTGACTATCTTCATGCAAACCATAATCCAGTTATTAATCTATTCGGAGATGAAAACCGCACAATCGCTTTTTTCTCGGTTGAAAAAGGGGAAGAAGTACAACTAGATGCATCAAAATCATGGGATCCGGATAACAGAATACGGTATTATTCAACGACTCCTCCTGAGAGTTTGTTGTTTCACTGGTTCTTGTATCCCGAGGCAGGAACCTACGATGGAACTATTGCAATTAGCGGAGAAAGAGAATCCATATCATCGATAAAAATTCCCGATGATGCTAGTGGCAAACAGATACATGTCATTTTAGAAGTTAAGGATCAGGATTCAGATGCTCCTCTTACTTCATATCGACGAATTGTCATGGATGTCAAGAAGTAATCTACCCTTACTCCGGTTTGATTTTTAATCATTTTAACCCTGCAAGGCTTGATAAATCCTTTGTGCATTAGACATTATCCAAAATAAAACGGGGGTAACTAGAAATGGAAAGACCGAATATTTTGTTGGTATTTACGGACCAACAGCGTTTTGACACCATTGAAGCATTAGGTAATCCAGTTATAAAGACGCCAGTCTTAAATAAACTTGTAGAAAATGGAATAACATTTACAAGGGCATATACGCCCTGTCCAGTATGTGCACCTGCAAGATATTCAATGCATACAGGACAGATGCCGCATAGAACAGATTTATTTGAGAATGGTCGTATGCCAGAAGGTAGAAAGAGTTTTATGGAAGTTCTTAAGGAAAATGGCTATCAGACTTTTGGTGCAGGAAAAATGCATTTTAGCTTTGAAACGGGAAAAAGTACAATGTGGGGTTTTGATCAAAGAGCAGTGTGCGACGAGAACGAAAGGTTAGAAAAGAACGAGTTTTATCAAAATTGCAAAGATAACGGATATGATCATGTGTATGATTATAAAGGCGTAAGAGGTGAAATGTACTATATTCCGCAGGTATCTCAATTGCCAGAGAGACTGCATCATTCAGCGTGGACTGCAGATTCAACCATTAAGTTTCTTAAAGGAAGAGAGGAAGACAAACCATTTTTTGCAATGACCTCATTTGAAAAGCCACATCCTCCGTTTGAACCGCCTGTACCTTGGAACAAGTTATATCGTGGACCTAATATGCCGCTCCCTAAAAGACCCGAAAAACCGGAAGCGATGCAGACCTTGTGGAATCAGTTCCAAAACAGATATAAGTATCGAGATCAAGGAATGGATGATAACTTGATCCGCCAAATGAAAGCTTATTATTATGCTGAAATATCATTTGTAGATTACAATCTAGGAAGATTGTTAAAGTATATGGAAGAAGACAATATTTTAGATAATACGCTTATTATTTACACCTCAGACCACGGAGAGATGCTTGGGGATTATAACTGTTTTGGGAAACGATGCTTTCTAGACTCAGCAGCGAGGATTCCTATGATTCTACAATATCCTGGCTGCGAGGAGAACAAGAAATGTAATACACCAGTGTCGTTGATAGATATTATGCCAACGTTCTTAGAGTTTGCTGGTATTCCTGCTGAGGAAGATTATTCAGGAGTAAGCTTATTGAAAATTCTTGATGGTACCAGTAATAGAGATATGATTATTGGGCAGTATGAGCAAGAAGGATATGCTTCGTATATGGCACTAAATGAAGAATACAAGTATATTTATTCTGCGCCAGACAATAAAGAATTCCTTTTTGATCTTACTATCGATCCAGAAGAAACAAGGAATAAGGCATATAGTCCGTTGTACTTTGAAAAGACAAAGGAAATGAGAGATCAACTTATTAACTATTTCAAGCAAGAAGGGTATATGACACCAATTGAAGAGAATGATTGGAAGAAGTTTCCAATTAAAGAAATGCCAGATGACCCCGATGCATATCTGCTGTTTCAAGATCACGAAAGCAGCATTCCACATATCCCTGGGTATGAAACAGATGCTAATTCTAAAAAGTTTTTTAAATTTGCATGGTATGATAAGCTGTATCATAAAGTATAGCCTACGAGCCTGTTCAGAAGAGTGCTTCAGACGCATTTTCGACCCGAGTGTGTGTTACTTCGATGACTTTTCGAGTTTACTTCTAGCAAGGATGTATACGTTTCTACCAAATTCGTTACAAAGATAGGACTAAGCAAACACATGCGCTGTTTTTGCTTAGTCCTACTTTTATTGTAGTGGGCCAAGGAAAAGGAAAGATCACGGAATCTCTAGCGTTCCTAAGCAGGTGGTTGATTCTCAAAGAATCTACGTACAATCTCTTATTGACATCGGGATGGTTAGCTGATATAGTTGGCATGGGACAATTGACAATGATTTTCATTCCCTGCGGCGACTCCTCAGGTCGATGAAGCGCCTATACGGGGAAGCTGTTTCATCTCGTAGTTTGATAACATGTCCTACGGTTTGATGGTGGTCAACGGTCCTCACACACTTTTGAAGGAAGGTGTTTATGTGATATCGACACAAATCTCAATGAAAAAACCGAGAACGTTTAAGTGCCGGATAACTGCCCTTTTGCTAAATGCAGTTAAAGGAATAGAAGAGTTAGGCGCACAGTGTATTCCTTTAGGCCGAATCCACACCTCTATGTTTTATCGGAAAATGATTGCTAAAGAAATCCTACTTGCGGGGTTAGAGCCTGGTATGCGCATACTCCATATTGGCAGTGGTCGGTTACCAATGACGGCAATATCCCTGGCGGAAAGGGGTTTTACTGTCGACGCCATGGATAATGATTCCAGATCCGTTGAACTGTCTAAAAGGGTAATTAGCAAATTGGGCTAC
Source organism: Limnochordia bacterium (assembly GCA_007116145.1). GTDB lineage: Bacteria > Bacillota > Limnochordia > Darwinibacteriales > DTU012 > CSBR16-88. The sequence goes on from SKJB01000036.1 coordinate 28,224, forward strand.
GAAGGTCAAGTTACGGTTCTGCTTGGCGACGGGTGTCATGTCGACTGTTCGGAATACGATGCGGTCCTGTTGTCACTCCACATTATGCCCAAGGAAGAGGTCATAGGTCAAGTGTTACAGAGTCTAAAAAAGGAAGGACGGCTGGTGTATCGCAATCCCCGAGGATTGTTTAACTATTTCTATGCTAGAGTGTACCCTAGAGACTTAGCCAACCAATACTCGTATCGCACTACGGACCAATCTCTAGGCAAAGAAACTGTTGTAATACATAACATGCACAGTACATCGAGCACTGTTTCTCTGAGTTCGATGGTTGTGGGAAACTCCGGTACAATACTATCTGCTGCGCCAATATCCCAGGCTACATCTATGGGGATTCGTCCTGGAAAACAGGTGACTGTTCAAGCGATTCAACACTTTGGGGGTCCATATATTGTAGCTATTGATAATCGCTCTGTGGCTGTACCCCGTTCGTTAGCCGCCAAAATTCAAATAGGTAAGTTAGGTGATTCCCATGAGACAGAGTGCATTACAGCATCCAGCTAAACCCACAATTTTGCTAATTGGACCTCCGAACGTTGGCAAAAGCGCCCTATTTAATCAATTGACTTCCATGAATGTTAGTGTTGGTAACTATGCTGGCACTACTGTGGAATTCTCGGCTTGTGACATTAACTTGCACGGCAATACTGTCAAGCTGATTGACGTCCCAGGGACATACACTCTCCACTCTGCTAATGAAGCAGAAAAAGTCGCTGTCGATATGCTCAATCAGAAGCCAGACGCAGTAGTAGTTACTCTAGATGCCAACAGCTTGGAGCCGAGCTTATATTTGCTATTACAGATTCTTGCCTATCAGATCCCTACTATGGCAGTGATCAATCGATGGGATCTAGCTGAGAAAAGAGGTGTATCCTTTGATCTAGACGGTTTTTCTCAGGAACTTGGCATATCGGTAGTTCCTACTGTGGCCATAGAGGGGGAAGGTCTCGGTGAGTTAAGAGAAAAATTATCTGGGATGTTAACAGCCCCTAACCCACACAAATTGGCACACGAGTTGACATCAGAAGCAAGATGGATAATGGTAGATGATTTATTAGCGCGGTATGTATCATCCCAACCGAGTATCGCTACAGGAGAGTCCTGGGGTGCTAAGCTTGTGAATCCCTGGCCCGGTATTCCTCTCGCTATGCTTATTGTCAGTGCAGTGTTTGCTGTGGTTATCGGACTAGGAATGGGTCTACGGAACTTTCTTCTCTTACCCTTGTTTAGGGGTGTCTTAATTCCTATTGTGGTCGGAATGATCGAAGCATTGACACCAACAGGCCTATTGCAGAGAGTTCTTATTGGCGAGTATGGTTTCTTAATTAAGGGAATTGAATGGCCATTTACTCTCGTGCTGCCTTACGTATTCTCGTTTTATCTAGCTTTGAGTTTTTTGGAAGATACGGGGTATTTGCCAAGACTCGGTGTCCTACTTGATGGTCTATTACAAAAAATTGGTCTGCAGGGATCGAGTGTGATTCCTTTGTTGCTCGGATATGGATGTGGTATTCCAGGGATTCTAGCAACTCGTTCTTTTGGTTCACATAAAGAGCGCTTATCTGTTTCTTTATTAATCTGCCTTGCTGTCCCATGTATCTCACAGACTGGAGCCTTTATCTCCTTGCTAGCTGCACATTCTTTTTTACTAATTATTGCAACGTTTGGGGTATCTGTGATGGCACTAATTGTTGCTGGCTTGATTCTAGATAAAGTATTAGTAGAGAAGAAGGTGTTTTCCTTGATGGAGATTCCCGATCTTCTTTGGCCGAAACCACGCATAATTGCAAAAAAAGTGTGGAACAGGCTACGTAACTACGTATTTGATGGAGCTCTACCCATGTTTTGGGCGATAGCTGCAGCAGCTGTGCTTTATGAAAGTGGTATCATGGCGGTATGGGGGAATCTGATTAGTCCGATTGTCATTGGTTGGTTACGCTTGCCAGAAGCGGCATCTGTTCCACTAGTATTAGGCATTCTTCGACGAGAACTCACTGTTTTGCCGTTGATTGATATGGATCTCACGTCACTCCAGCTCTTCACGGGTGCTGTAGTTGGTCTATTCTATGTGCCGTGCATTGCGATGGTGGGGACACTAAGCCGCGAGTTCAAGCTGCCAACTGCTCTTGCGATTCTTGGAACAACCACGTTTGTGGCAATTTTTGTCGGAGGTATTGTGGCTAGAGTAGGCGTTCTGCTACATTTTTAGCATATTGAGTTTCCTTTGGATACATCAGATATTTATGCTTGGTAACACCGATCTTCTGGATCGGTGTTCTGTGATCGCCAGCTTTTAGCGAGCGACAGCAATTTGGCGTCTGATCGACAAACGGAAATCGAGATGATCTCACTATCTATCTATTTCGAATTAGACCCTGATGTGTTATAATAGTAGATGGTGGTCGCGGAGCCTGCGAGTTGAACAAATAATTGCTGTATGAAAGAAAGGAATGAAAAAATGTCAAAGACGAAATTGGAAATAAAAGGAAAGCAGTTCTATATTAATGGTAAACTTACATATTCCACTATAGAGAATAGTAATCCTGAAGTTCACGGTCTTTTAATGAATGCTCGTTTTATCCAGGGTATATTTGATGATAAGGAAGATAGGACTAGATTTAACCGGTTTGGAAGAACGTTTGATCCAGATAAGAATACAGATGACCTGATTAAAGCTTTACCAGAGTGGTATAATTATGGTCTTCGGGCGTTTACTGTTGGTTTCCAAGGGGGAGGCCCATGTTTTACCATGGGTGGTAAAGAGAGATCGACGATTGATAATAATCCTTTTAGCAGTGATGGTACGGAAATTGATCCAGATTATCTAAAGAGAATGGATAGGCTGATAAGAGCAGCTGACGATCTAGGAATGGTAGTAATAGTCTCTTATTTCTATTGGTCCCAAACCACCCCGCGCTTGAAAACGGGAAACGCGATTGTTAATGCTGTGAAAGCAGCGTCAAATTTCCTGCGAGATAATGCTTATACAAATGTGATTATAGAGATTGCTAACGAGCATAACGTTAGCCCCTTTGGCGAACACGATCTTATTAGAACAGCACAGGGCATAAGTCTCTTAATGGATATTGCGAGAAAAGAATCGGGTGGTTTACCTGTAGGCTCAAGTGGTAGCGGCGGTTATATTAATCAAGAAGAGGCTGCAGCTAGTGATGTTGTCATTATTCATTCTAACAAACAGACCCGTCAAGGATATTATAATATGATCAAGCAGGTTCGGGAGTGGGAACCCAACAAACCAATAGTTTCTAATGAAGATTCCCAGGCAATTGGTCAATTGAAAGTGGCATACCAGTCCAGAACTTCATGGGGTTATTACAATAATATGACTAAACAGGAACCGCCGGTTGATTGGAGTATAACCGAAGGTGAAGACAGATTTTTTGCTTATAGGATGGCGCAGGGTATCGGATTAGAGGTGCCTGTTTTACCAGAAGAAGAACAATTTCATTTACATGGTTTTGAAAAAGATATAGAGATCGAAGGGAAGCGTTGGATAAGGTTAGCCAGTCTTTATCCAGAGACAATAGACTTTGTTGAGTTTTACAGGGATAATGAACTTGAATATGTTAGTTATGATGAATCATTTTCTGTTAATTTCAAAGGTAACTGGTCTCAGGGTCCCAGTAGAGTTAATGAGGGTGAGAAGTGGAAAGCTGTTATTCATCGCACAAATGGAGAGATTATCGTTAAAGAAAAGACAGTGCCCAAGGTTTCCACAGACGCCTAGCTATAAACGAGTAATGGATAAAAATGATAAATCTATGTTAGGAGGGTTTGGTCCTCTAGCGGCTTCTAGATTGCTTTAGTCGTTAGTGGACTCCCTCCCTTTTTTTTTTTGCCATACTAACACCTGTTTGGGATTGACGGCTGAGGATCCCGATTATTTTTGTTTTAAATAAAATATTGAATACAAAAAAAGATAATAGTAGCAGGATTTTCCGTGCTCCTACGAGAATATATAGGTATGGTGAGTGTCAGTTACATTCAATAGACAGCTATCCATTTTTCGATGGGGTTATGAAAAAAAGGAGGACTTTTAAGTGGGAAAAACAGTACTTACGGTTCAGGGTGAGGATTTTTACATTAACGGACAGAAAATCTATGCAGACATACCAGGTAGCAAACCAGAAGCACATGGTTTACTGATGAATGCTCGTTTTATTCAAGGTATTTATGATGACAAATTGAATCCAGAGCGATTCAATCGCTTCGGACGAAGCTTTGATCCTGATACGAACACAGATGATCTTATTTCAGCTTTACCTCAATGGTATAGCTATGGATTACGAGCATTTACCGTGGGGATTCAGGGCGGCGGAGCTTGTTTTACTATCATGAATACTACAGTTGAGAATAATCCATTTGGGGCAGATGGAAAACAAATTGATCCCGATTATCTTGATAGGCTAGATCGACTAATTACTGCCGCCGATGAGCTAGGTATGGTTGTAATCGTTAGCTACTTCTATCCTTTTCAAGTACAACGAATTAAAGATGGGCGTTCAGTAGCGAATGCAGTTCGTACCGCGTCTCGGTTCTTAAAACAAAAAGGGTATACCAACGTCATTATTGAGATTTGTAACGAAATGAATGGAGCGAAGTCCCACTCAATCATTCAGCAGCCTGAAGGCATGGCCGTTTTGATTGAGCTAGCCAGAGAAGAATCAGGGGGCATGCTGGTAGGATGCAGTCCTACAGGTGGTATTTCCTATCCTGAAGTTAGTGAGGCAAGCGATGTTATTCTCATTCATGGAAATAAATGTAGTCGGCAAAACTACTATAACTTAATTGCTACTGTTAGAAGTGAGAGTCCAGGAAAACCTGTTGTGTCTAATGAAGACTCACAGGCAATTGGGCAACTTAAGGTAGCGTATGAAACCCACACTTCATGGGGTTACTATAATAATAGTACGAAGCAAGAGCCCCCTACAGATTGGTCCATTACTAGAGGCGAGGATCAATTTTTTGCCTGGCGTATGGCTGAAGGTATAGGGATAGATGTACCAGCAATTCCAGAAGAAGAACAGTATTATCTCCAAGGATTAGAGCCGAATAATACCTATGAAGGCAACCGGTGGCTCCGATTAGCGAGCCTATATCCAGAGAGTATTGATCATGTCAAGTTCTACTGTAATGATAGCCACGTCTATACTTGTTATGATGAACCGTTCTCTATGGATTTCATATCCAATTGGCGTCAGGGTCCACAACGCGTTGAGCCAGACGATATATGGAAGGCTGTTATCTATCTCCGTGATGGTCGAGTGATTGAACGTTCTTAAGAAGCAGGATAATAGAGCAACAACAGAAAAAACGGTGCTAGCAATAAAATGAGCACCGTTTTTTCTGTTGCCTAAGACATTCCGAACGATCGGATGATGTTTTTTTATTAGGAACCAAGCTGACATTTTGTAGCACTCTCGAGTGAAGAGTGTTGTCATCTAGAAGAGGGGCAAAGAAACTTACTTAATTTCTGTTATTTTCATGTTTGTAACTATAACGTTACCTTCACCATACTGGCATCTCATAAAGAATTTCCCGAGATCACTAGGAAGTGGTCCATCAGCTCTAAATGCATAATCTTTAGCAATTTGAACTTCCTGTTTTTCTGGAGTGGTAACAAATAAATCGTATGTCTTAGCCTTCATGTCAACGATATATTTGAAGTGATATGTTTCACCTGGTACAAAAGCAAGGTTATTTTCTGCACTGTACGTGCCACCATTTCTTGCATCAACGATACCATTAACCATTCTTGAAATGATAGATAAATCTCGCCAGTGGGCTGGGACAACGTCGCTTCCAACAAATGCCATTACACCATCAATGAACTCTGCTTTAGCAACAGCATCATACTCAATCAAAATATTATCGCTAGAGATAGGCTCGAAATCAAAAACACCACTATAATCGACTTGGGAAACAAATGTAGTTTCGGCTGCAAAAATACCAGCAGAAAAAATAAGTACAAGACTCATGGCCAACAATAAAACCTTTTGATTTTTCATGTTCATAACCATCCTCCTAATAATTTTATAACACAATGTACTGCTTCATTGCCCCTCACAACTATTGTATCACAAAATAGTAACAAGCGCTATGATTTCACTGCAAAAAATGCTACGTTTTTCCAATAAAATCATAAACAACTTATGACTGTTCGGGCTATCACAATTGGAAATCCTGCTTTTTACTCCTTAACAGCAATTTTAATATCTAGATCAACATTTTCCTGCAATTTAATCATATCTACAGTTTCCGAACCTAGTCTTGATAATACCTGAGGATGATACTGCTGGCTAAATAGAAACGCATACATACTCCAGTGACTGGAGGCTAGATTCAGATGATTAATAGCCTGGTTTTTATACTCTCTATGTTTGGTTTCACGATACAACTTTAAGTAGACAGCACCTAGAAGTTTATCACCATAATATAAGCCCAGATTAGCAAGGGATCTGATATCGGAAAGCAAAAAATCTAAATCATTATTAGCGTCCTCTAACCGTATTTCTTCTAGTAATCTTATCCCCATGTTAGCATACTGTTTTAAACATTCAGCTACCCGTATAGGATCTTTACCAGATAGAGTTTTATTATTTAGCTTTGCTTCCACATAGTCTTCGATTGAAATTAACTCTTCTCCTGGCATCGTTCCATTTTTTATAAAATTGTTAACATCATGAAAACCATCAGATCTGCTATAACAAGCTTCTGGATACCATTGATAATCAGGACCTCTCCAATGAAATTTTGTTATTTCGGGAAAAATCTTCGAAACAGACGACAAAGCATGATATAATACGTTTTTCGATACTTTTGCATATCTGCTGCCCAACATATCTCGAAATTTACTGTTGGGAATGGTAGGATCATAAGCTAGCAAACCCCAGATTCTAAAGCTATACCAGTGTCTTTTAATATACAGAGGGTTATCTTTTCGATTTTTACAGGCAGATTCCTTTCCCCAAACATAACCGTCAGGACCCATTAAAAAACCAGCTAGCTTATCTGCTGTAGGCAGATTTGTAAGATATTGCCGCGCAAAGTCTGGATCGCCCCATCGTAGAAGATAGTAATCGTCATTTCTTAGCGTTAACCAAGTTTTTTTGTTTTCTGGTAGATCATCAAGAAAATCATTAATACTCGTATCACGTATTAATAACCTTGGCTTTTCTGATGAATACATGTGAGCCCACGAATATTTGAAGCACATGGAAAAAGTGTCATCTGTTTCAAAATCAGGTAATTCTTTAAAGAACTTCGTAATCGTTAAATTGTTCGAATGGTGTTGCCTGTGGATAAAATTTATCTGCCGATCTGGTTCTTTTTCTTTTGCATCTTTTATCCCTTTGCCATAGGTTTCCCAGAGCCATTTTTCGGCTTCTTCGGGTGATGAATGTATCATTTGCTGACTTTCACCAGCTGTAACTCCTATGCCTGCCAGTTCAGGGTAGGTTTCGAATAGTGTGCGTACCGACTTTCTAAAATAATCTTGCGTAATATCATTATCTATTGAATCTGTTATTGGATATTTGCTGTTTTCCGTTCCATAGATAAAGATATTCCAGGTAAAAATGTAGATGTCTATCCCCCTATTTTTTGCATGCCGCATAACCTGACGCCAAAAATCTATTTTGTCCTGTATGGACATCTTCTTAATTGTTTCTAAATTATTCAAATCCAATGATTCTTTCATTTGTCCGCTAATTTGTTGAGGAAACTTACCAGTCTCCTTCTTCACGTCATCTAAAGCTATTTCAGGATATTCTGGAACTCTGATTAAAGATGGGAAAGGATGTAAATTCCATAAAGATAACACATTATAATGATCTCGTGCCATTTCGTCTAAGAAATCGATCCAGAAATTCAGTTCCCATACTTCCTTGATATTGCTTTGAGCTGCATCTCCGTTGTCGGCATAACTAGGAGTACGTGCATCGAGAGGAATGTTAAACTTAATTCCTCTATTTTTTATAAATGGGTTTTTACTTATAGAATATACTCCGTTCAAATTTGTCTCGGTTCGTAGAGTTTCCGCAAGTTCAAGGGCACCATACATAGCTCCTACTTCATCTCCACCGATCACCCATATTCTAGTTAGCTGCGCAGATGTTTCTCTGCGAATATAATACCCTTCTTTTAACAGAAAATTATGGGTTTTATCAGCCTTCTTTACGATCCTCTGTGCTTGAGAGTGATTTCGAGTAGTAATGATCACCTGGTTTTTACCCTCAGCATCTTCTAATTCCGATAAGGAAAACTCGCTAACCAGATAATTGTATTGTTTCATTACTTGTTTCAGTTCAAGAGCAGCAAAAGCAATCGGTTTTGATGACTTTTCATGTATAATCTGAAATTCCATATTCAATCTCCTCTCTTTCATCTATGAAAATTACTATAGTAAACGATACCATAAAAACCACATTGGATCAATTGTTTCCGCTAGGTTTAGTAATCGCTTAGAAATGTTGAGGGAGACAAATTGATGTAAAACTGAAGCTAAAATTGTTGCAAAAAAAATTGATTAGAGTTAACAAACATGATATAATGCAGTAGAAATCGGGAAGAGACGATTCAAAATCTTATTGTAGCAAGCAAAACTTGATGAAGTATGCAGTACCATGTCTCTTGCCTAAAATAATTGACTTATTAGGAGTAGTTGGACAAGAAAGCGATTACTTAGTTAGGGGCAAAGGGAGTACCAAATAGAAAACGACGAAAGGAGTTATGAGTGATAGTCTTGTAATTACTTTTTAAGAAATCGAACTTAATTAGGGGGAATTTTGATGAAAAAATTATTTGTGAGTACATTAGTGTTTCTGTTGTTATCGCTAGGTGTTGTTTATGCAAATGAGATTACTCTGGAATATGAGATAAAAATTTCTGATTACGGGCTATACTTTGATGGTAATCATGTAACTGG
>SKJB01000160.1 GCA_007116145.1 Limnochordia bacterium
GAACAGAGTTTTGTTCTGTGCGCTGACTAGGCGAGCATCAAAGGTGTCAATAAGGGTTTGCAGGGTTTCGTCTGCGGCTAGTTCAGGGATTTGTTTGTGGAGGTTATCCATAAGACACCTCCGAACCGACATAACATTTAGGCTTGTCGTGGCGTGAGCCTAGATATTGTTTAGTGTAGGGGCAGAACCAAAGGGATAACTTACCTTCCCAGTCGCCATTCCTTTGTTTACAGCAATACAGAATTGCATCAGGTAGGTCTTTTAATACCTCAACATCAGCATCTTGCTCCTTTATCTTTTCTTCCTTAATCTTGTTGCGCCAGATCACGAAAACATTGTCTGCAAGGTCTGATATTGCACCAGTCCCCTTAATATCCATTTTCCCTGTAGGTTTGGTTTCACTATCCCCTTTGCGAGAATGAGTAATTAGGAATATATGGATAGAGTATTTATTCTTGAAGTCACACAATGCTTCAATGAACGCCTTTTGTCCGTTGTAATCATCTTCCGCAATACCGCATTTCATCAATGAATCGACAACAAATGTCTTGATCCCGTAACGTCTATGCGCGTACTCAAAAACCTCTAAGATGCGGCTAGCCTTTGCTGTGCCTGTTAGCTCGAATAGCCATAGCTTTTCGCGTGTCCATTCCATGCCTTTCCAGATCATATCTTTTGAAGGCATAGAACCAGTGACAGCACACGCTTGGCGCATCAATCTATGAAGTAATCTTTTAGGCTGTAGTTCCATTGAAGCAATGCAGATTTTCTCGCCCTGCTCCATAGCCCCTAAAATGATGTGTCCAGCGAGTTCTGACTTACCGTGACCGTTCACACCATTTAGGATAGAAAGCTCGGCAGGACGGAATTTAAACAGCTTGTCGGCTTTAATCCACGGTGAGAAGTAACCAGGTTCTTCTCCTACAGGGTAAAACATATCAATTACGTCTTGTGTGTGGTGATATGCACTACCCAATTCTTCAGGATCAAGTGGCTTTGCCATCTTCACTAGCGTATCGGCTCTTGCGGAATCCAAGATGCCTTTTTGCAATGCTTCGTTTGCGTCTTTAGTGGGTAGACCTTCGATCACTCGACAACGATGCGCTCCCAGTCTTTGAACTAAGTCGCGTGTTGCTTCTTGCCCTGTTGGATCGTTATCAAATGCCAGTAGTATCTCGTCAAAGATTTCTAAATCTTCAAACTCATGCTCTAGCCATTGGTGTTTTGCACCTGACCCACCACCAAACGGCACAGATAGCGCTGGTTGCCCTGCTTGCCTCCATGACATAGCATCTATCTCGCCTTCGGTTAAAATCACGTACCGCGAGTTTTTGGGGATCGCTTGCCAACCAAAGAGAATAGGTTTCTGATCTGCACTGGTAGGCCGCGGCGGTTCTGTACGCTTGCCGTTAGCATCACGTATGCAAGAATCTTGCTTGACCATGACGCGCTCGCCATTCTTGAGGTACGGAAACAGAATATGATTTCCTGATTCGGCAATCTTGAATAATTCGATTGTCTCAAGTGTGAGTTTGCGTACTTCGGTTAGGTATTTTAAAACCTCAGATTTTGGCTTTCCTGTTCTGGCTGGTATTTTAGGTGCTGAATAGGTTCGCTCAGGTTGTGAGAATCTAGGCTCAATATCTCTAATTCCTGCAAATTGTTTGGCCTCTTTCATCACTTCATGCAGATCAAGGCTTCTGACTTCCATCCATAAATCTAATAGATCACCACTTTGACCTGTGGCGAAATCAGACCAGACACCAGCTTTAGTTCCTGATAGTGCAACCGATAAAGATTTGCCCTGCTCACCTGCCAGACTGCCAACCTGCCATTCCTTGCCGTTTCGTTTGCCATTGGGGAGTAGATGCTTAACGACTGCATCAGCCATTCTGGATAGTTCCTTGCTAAGTTCAGATGCGTTCATACTGCACCTCGCATCATGTCTAGCTGTTGCTTCATCAGATCGTCAATTTCAGACTTGGCACTTGAACTTGAATCTAATGCTTCTCCGAGGTATCCATCAAAGTTCTCAGAATTAAAAAGCGTCTTTGGTCTGAGATAAGACTTCATCTTAGAATCAGAAGCCCATTCTTTAACCTTGAGGTCTATAACAGCCTTCAAATCCTCGACAGTTTTCTTTTCCTTCAAACGGGCATTGATGAATTTGAAATGAGAATCAGAGTGGGAGAATCGCTTTTTTGCTTTCAGGTTTAGGTAGTCCAATACCTCCATAGCAACATCGTTCTTTCCAGCCTTAGAAACTTGCGAAACTGCACAATCTATATCTTTAGATATAGATATATATTTATTGTTTTCTTGTGTAGTGGTTGATTGTGTTGGTTGATCGTTGGTTGACGCGCTATCTTCACTAACAGATAAACCATTGTTAATAATAGAATTATTGTTGGTTGATCGTTGGTTGATATTCGTTGGTGGTCGTTGGTTGATTTTTTGGGCTTTTTCACCCTGAAAATTCAAGTAATTGACCACTGTGAAGACAGTTCCTTGACGGCTGGATTCACGCAAAATCATCCCTTCGGATTCAAAAAAGGACAGTATTGTTCTCATGGTTTGAGGACTGACACCGACTCTTTCTGATAAGGAGTTTCTACCAGATATGAACTGACCACTGGTTAGCGTTACTTGTGCGCTTCCTAGCATGGTCTTTCTTGGTTTATGAGTTGCCAGCATTAGAATATGAACCCATGTCGCAAGGTATTCAGGTCTACTGGAAAAAGAACTATCTTGAAGTGATCTATACAATTTAATAAATCCAGTTTCTAATAATGAACTTTCTTCTGATTGCATAGCTGGCCTATTGAATTTTAAAACTGTCGCTGAAGCCTGAGACTGCATAATTAACACTCCTTGTTAAATGATCGCTTGCCTGACTTTCTTTTTTGCACATTAAAAATCTGCTCAGGATTATCCAAATAGGTTTGGCAATGTTGTTTTGCCATATATATATCTGGATAGTAATCACACGACCTCATCACACGACCATCAAATGCAAATCCATTAAGTATAAAATTGGTGACTATTGCAGAGTTAAATGCGTTGTACAGATCACTAATGCTGCACTTAAAAAACTCTCTGGACTTATTTACGCGCATATCATCCAGTAGGTTATGAATATCAGCCTCAACATTTCTACAATTCATAGTTTGAATTGAAAAGAGAACAGCGAATTGAGTTGGAACACCAGTTGAACTGCTCATCTCATTAGCTCTTATATGAGGAGCATTTTTTGTATAGCCTATTTTGAATAACCCTGGCATAGACTCATTCACTAACGCATAAACAAAACCTAGATCACAGTGATCTTCTAGTATTGAATTGGCTACCGATTCACCATCCCAGTATTGCTTTAGTAACTCATACTCACTGCCTATGGCGTTCATTGCTTGTTCGGAACTCAATTCGCCACAATGATAATGACTAAACACACCCTCCAGTGCGCTAAAAAAATTAGCATTTTCTTCAGCACAATCCATGTGACGTAAGGCGTATTTGAAAACTGGAATGTTATTACCCCTCTCGAACTCACGTAGGATTTCAAGTGGATTGATGTTGTTTAAGTTCTGGTGCATAATTTACCTCTGTTTTAGATATTTAAACCCACTAGGTGTTAGCGCACCAATGATGTGGGTTTTGTTTTGTCTGCTTGACTGCTTATGCAGCCCTGCCTTTGGTTGAGTGATAAAGTTGTTCAATGCGTTTCCCTAAGGAATAA
>SKJB01000119.1 GCA_007116145.1 Limnochordia bacterium
CCATAGTATATCTATTCGTAAACTTTTTATCCCTCTTCTCGTCAACTTGTCGGTCCTTGATAAAGTTAATCTGGGTCAAATTACTCTTAATAGCATATTTCAATCTGTCGAGGTACGTTTGTACGTCCAATTCCTCTTCAATGCGCTTTTCTTCCACTGGTTGGTTCATCTCTATTATAACACTCCCGGTAGCCATGGTCAACATTTTTGGCATCAATTGATTCCATGATTTTTGCCAATAGAAAATCTCACTAGGTGTTGTCTAGATACAATATCTGCCCACCGTAATGCACAAATTGGGCTACCTAGTATAATTAGACACACGACCCCGAGAATCCTATTGGCAGGCGAGAGATAAGTTCCTTCATTTAATACAGCGATATCTTGACTTCTCCATTTAGCTCACGACTTCCCACCGCACTAATCTTGAATCCGTATGGCCAGGGAGCAATTCTACTTGCATCAGTCCCAGGAAGATGTAATTCAAGCCATACAGGAATGACAAGGAACTAACCATGTATGAGTTGCTTCGCGCTTTACCAATAAACAGAAGTGTAGTAGGATATAGGTAATCGCGGTGCGTAGCTTCGGCTCGCACTTAAGGGGACTGGATGCGTCTGGTCCTCTTTTGATTATCTTCAGAACGAACCCGAGTGAATGACCAATAAGCAACCCACCAAGTAGCTGTATTATTTCCAATACGCCAACTAGGTGGGTTGCTTTATGCAGCATTCTTCTGGCTACTATCTACTTCTTTTTAGTACGCTTGGCCTTCTTCATCTTCAATTTCCAAGCTCGCATCTTATTTCCTTTCGCTGTCCACTGGATTCCAAAGCAGAGATCATAAACAATAATGCCATCACGGTAGAACGTCCCTTTCGCAACAATCCGACTAAAGATATCGCCCCGAAATTCTATTCGCTCCTTCTCCGGATTAAACGGCCTTAACCCCTCTAACTCCTTGAGTAGCCACTTCAGATCCTCCTGCATCGTAGTGACCTTTTCCTTTGTGTCGTTAAATTGATTGATTTGTTCCTGTAGGCCCATGATCAGACTGGTTATCTCACGAACCCTACTAGCATCTTCGCCTTCGGTCGAACCAGCGTCAACTACCTGGTAGAGTTCTTGATATAAGACGTCTCGTTCCTGTACTATTGCTTGCATCTTGGCTTCCTCTATCTCATCCGGTATGAGGTTTTGTATGGACTCTCTAGCCTCACTCACTAGCCGATCTCCCTGTTTCATCTCTTGGAGCATACTCATAAACGCATGTTCCATAGACTCTTCCCGGTAACTTTTCTCTTCACAATTGGCAGAAATATCCTTCACTGCAGATGCATGGCACCGCCAGTACTGGATCCGAGTCTTATCCGGTAAACATGTAAGCCTACGCACTACTAAGCCGCCACAATGTGAACAGTAGAATGTTTGGGAGAACTCTTGTCTATGGTGTCGTATCGAGGCTGCTCTATTGTCAGTAAATTTTGCTGCCTGCCTCTTGATTTGTACTTGGGCCTTTGCCCATGATTGTGAACCACCTTCTTGGTTACAAAATCTTCAACCACACGCTTTCCCCGAGTTAATCGCCCACAATAGCTTTCATTTCCTAGAATGAATCGCACTCTCTCAGCATACCAGGTGCTTCTATATTTGGTACCCACAACGCCATCGGCAGTTAGACCATTGGCTATGTCCCTTTGGCTCTTCCTCTCTAGATATTCATTGAATATACGCCTCACGGCTTCAGCCTCATTTTCAACAATGACCCAATCCCCATGTTCATTGACTGTATACCCATAAAGCTCTGGCCAGGGATAACAATCAACACCCTGTTCGAATTTCTTCTGCAATCCCCACTTAACATTCTCAGACAGATTTCTGGATTCTTCCTGAGCGAGACTACTGAAAAGTGTTAACAACATCTCCCCGTGTTCATCCAACATATCAATGTCTTCTTTCTCAAAATAAACTGATACTGGCTTTGGCAGATCCCGTAGCATACGAACATATTCCAGGCAGTTCACTGTATTTCTAAGGGCATCCCCTTCGATAATTGTATTTACAGGCGTTATGTACTTTTTAGCGACCTCTATAGGAGCGGAAGCAAACAAAAAAGCCCATAGCCATTTCTGGCGATGAGCTGGATCATATATTCCAATTCGCTTATACGCACCAATGACTTGCTACATTGGATTGATAAGGAAATAAAGACCGAAAAAACAAGGTTGACGGCACGCACTATTCATAGCTTATGTAACCATTGAATCTATTTGTTCGACGATCTCATCTTCGAATTCAATGATCTCATCTTCACGAAGAATCTTAATCATCTGCAAAAGTGGAGCTGAAACCATCCAATGATTTTGCTTTTCTATTAGAAATCATATCATGTACTTTTAGAACCTGAATAGCCAGAGTGAAATACGCAAGAATTTGGAAATCATCTTCGTTTTCATCGTAGATAAAAAACGTTCTGCTCTTTCCAAGTTTTTCAAAACTGATTGCTCTATTTTTTAAAAAGTTCTCGATGTCTTCGTCCTTCTTACAAGCAAAAATAGAAATAAGTTCCTGAGCTTTCGCCTCGTCACTCATTTCTATTAATCTCTTTAACGAGATAATATTTGTTTTAATTTCAACTCACCTCGCCGCTCTTCTTCAGGCGATACCAAGTCTCTATTTATTTTGACACTTTTCGCAGGAGTGGAAATAATCCTTTCGAATGACTTCACAGCCTTCTTGGAATTCAATGTGAAATTCTTATTAAAAGATGATGTGGCCATCCTAATCCCTCCTTCATAAATAGTCTACACTTTAATCTTTCTATATGCATACATTATAACACACACTAGCACTTCTGACTAGCCGTATCTTTTCTTCTAGATGAGATAAATATCTGCGTTATCTGTCAGTACATTATCGAAAAGGCTTATCGGCGAAATTCTACAGTCTTACCCTATGCACTGCACGCCAAAGAGCAACAACCAAATATTAGAAAATAGATAGCCCATCCTCAGGTGATTTTGCCAATCCATTTAAGAAAGAACCCTATTGTCTGCCTTGCTCCTGTAGCGTAATTTCATTGGCAACTGGCTGGAGTTGGCTTGCCTCCAGCGTAAACACGCCTTTCGGGCCATAATCCCTATATCACTATGTCCCAATTCCATGACCAACTAAGTCTTAAAGGAATATCTGTCGATTCTTTTGAAGAAACTAATCACGATACCAAGTCATCTAAATCCTGATTAATAATAGCATACCAAAGAACACTATCCAATATTCCTCAGAAATAAATAATGACTCACCGTGATACGCATTGTGAAGAGACGTTGGGTACTGTTCGTTATTATAGTAGCTCGGCTAAGTGCTCAAGTCAATAGTCAAAGTGTATAGGGCGCACAAATCTACGCTCAGCAACATAATAACCGAAACAGTTTGCGGATTCACACTTCTTTGTTTGTCGAGATAACCTTTGTTCATTCCTGCACAAAGGCACATGTTTTTCTAAAACACCCCAATAAAACAAACCCACCAAGTAGTCGTTTTCTCTAATGCACCAACTCGGTGGGTTCTTTATTGTAGAACTGCGTTTTAAAGTCTTAGGAATCGCAAAGATTACAACAAAATAATTTCAGCCTCTACTGTAAAAGCCAGATTTTATTGTGCCGTGTGTCGCGGCATTTTTTTGTCCGTTGCTA
>SKJB01000040.1 GCA_007116145.1 Limnochordia bacterium
AATGCGAAATGCTTCCTCTTGCATAATCCGCCCAATAATGTGATGACGGAGCTTCAGACGCTTTCGCCGTCTATATTCCTGATGCAAGCTAAGATTGTAAGTACAGGCCTCAGGTGATGTATGAACAAAGCCAGAGAATAGCAGGCTGGTAACAAGTGCCAAAAGAATGATTCCAACAATAGACTCTGTTGAGTTCTTTTGCACAGGGTTTAACACAAGAATCTCACCTTATTTAGTGGTTTTCTTTAGTTATTCCTTTATTGCGGTTAATTCTCCTTCTTCGGAATTATATACGTAATCATCGCGCGATTCTGATCAACTAATTACGCAAAATAAAAGTAAATCCCAAATATGCACCCGTGCCGCGCTCTACAGTAACACCAGGCAAAGTCTTTCCAGCCCAGTACTTACGTACTGTATTTCGCGAAATGCCAAGAAGTTTTGCTACTTCTCTTTGTGAAAGTCCTTCCACTACATTCAATTCTCTGATACGATCATAGATGTCCACTTCAATCACTTCCTTTTACACCTGCTTCCTGATAAGTTGGTTACTCATCAAGAATAACAGGTTTTTGGTTGGAGTGGATCACTTTTATTATATCAAATACATGGAAAGGTGTTGACTTTCCTTTGATCCGTCTTTATTTTCAAAGTCACTGCCGAGGGGGAATCCGTTAATCGGTGTATTGTTCAAACCTAAAAGCGCAGCTGAAATTTAAGAATACCGGTTTGGTCATCAGCATGGTACTTTTGCTTTTCAGCAACATCTAAACCTTCATACGACAACGTCATAAATCGATTTAATTTTTCTAGTACACCTTCGGGATAATCCACTCGCTCATCGAAAGTATCACAGTACAGAGAATTATTTGCAATTTCCGAAGGATCATCATGTCTGTGTGGTCTGCCACACCTAGGGCAGGAGAAAAGTTCTTCAAGTAGATTTTTTTGCTGGTCTCTGGATATAGAAAGAGTTCCTTTCCAATCCAAAGCGACAGTTGTACATGAAGTTTGAGCATCGGCGTGCTTGGTCTCTGGCTCATCCCAATTAATTAGTACATCAACAAGTTCCGCATCGCCATCTGATTCACCTTGCTTCATAATTCTCTGAATGTCCTGCGACTTATCAAACCCTAGAGTTCCTGGAGGATTTAGACGATCAAGTGGTGCAATCTCATGGAAGATGATCTGCTTCTTCACACGCCCCTTCTTCTCATAGTTTATCGCTTCCTTTAACTCATGCAAGGCAGGATTATGGCTATCCAAGGACTCAAGGTTTCGAATAACGCTAATTATTTTATTCAATTTTTTAGCCTTCTGTACATCGTCATACATGATTTTATCGACAATCAGCTCCAGCAACCTCGTTCCAACTTGCCATGCAGATTCATACGATGTGTAATCTCCAATCATTGACCTATACTGATCTGTATCCTTGGGCTTCAATTCGACAACAAAAACATGGGTAGCTCCAGCAACAATGGCATCTCTTAAGGGAGTGTTATTAAAGAGTCCTCCATCAACATAATGTGCCTTCTCGTAAAACCGAGTGGGGAACAGAATTGGAATACAACTTGATGCTAAAACAGCTTCTCGCAAAGACGCATCCTTGCTAAACGTAACAGACCTACCAGTATTCATGTTCGTAGCATTGATAGCTAGCTCAATTCGAGAGATTTCACCAATTCTTATGTCTGGGATTAGGTCATTAATCTTTTCTACAATCTTATCATTCCTTACTAGAGAGGGAATATCAAAAAATGAATTACCTCGGAGCCTAGAGAAAAACATTTTCTTTCCGACCTTAAACATTTCAAGTTCAAATAAGCTTCTAATCTCCGCCCAGACCGCTTGTACTCTGTTCGCTGCTGATAACAGATTTGCAGTTTTTTCGTATTCGACAGCAAAGACAGCGGCGTTAATTGCTCCTATTGATGCCCCCGTAATAATGTGAATCTGTTTTGTTTTCCGGACAATAGCTTTTAAAGCTCCTGCTTCGTAGGCACCTTTTGCTCCACCGCCACTTAGAACAACGGCGACTCTCGGTCTATCTACCCCCAACATAACCACCCTTTCTTAACATTTTATCTTTTTTTAAAAATTTAAAAATGCATCATTATCAATGATTTCGATATATATTGGATAAATTCCTTCATAATATAGTAATCTGTAGCGTAGCTCAAGTAAATCGATCAGTTGCAAAGTCATCATCGTAGGTGAAGTATAGAACATAGGTACTTGATCTTAACTCTTCCCTTGTCCGAATCTCGCATAGAGGGTCTGCTCGTACTTCAATTCTCCCCTTCGCCACGTATTCCGCCTAGGAGGCAAATGACCGTGCGAATTGTTTCTGCACAATGGGGGTGGAAACACTCAATAAAACCAGACATTAGTTTTACTAAAAGGATTACCAAACGATCAGTCGATGCTGAAACAGTGTTAATAATTGAAGTGATTAGTCATGTGGCTATTGGTCAGTATGAAAGCATGCGAGAATTAGAGCTAATCTAAGTTAGGTGTTTATAAACAAGATTAGAACCAGGGTTAATAGAATTGCGGTGGTGTAAGATAGATGAGTTAAGAGCGCAGACCAATGGGGAAATGGATTACTTGCAGGTGTCTGACCTTAAAAATATAAATCACTATTCAGTAATTGAGAATCAACTAATAACCCATAGCAGTGAGTGTCCTGCGTATGAGATGAGCTTTGTTGCCCGTGTGGACAATCCAGTGGATGCTAAAGTGTTTGTGGTTGATAGTAGTGAGGAGTCTACGATGATGTTTGCTGATGAGTATTAAGCTTGATTAAGATCTAGTAGTATTCGTCAGGAATTGCAATTGCTCCTGCGGTTCTTCAGGAGCTTTTTTTACCCAAGGAACATTTTGGTAACCAGGCAGGGATTTGACGAGGGAATGCTTAATGTTAAAAGTGGACAATTTAAGTCACGTCGGCTTTTAAGACGATAATGATAGAGCTTTACAATTAGGGAGTGGGACAGTATGACTTCAGGAAAAGTTCCTTTGCATTCAATGGATATTAGCGCAAGTAATCGGGAGAGGCTAAAGCAATTATTCCCGTCAGTTTTTGTTGAGATCCAGAACGATGCAGGCAAGTTAGTGGAGAGTGTAGATTTTGAAAAACTAAAGGCAGAATTAGGAACATTTACTGATCTGTTTGAAAATCGTCGGGAACGCTACGGCATGGACTGGCCAGGTAAAAAAGATGCTCTTAAGGTAATTCAGCAGCCTTCGTTAGGCACACTTAAGCCTTCCCGTGAGGAATCGGTTAACTTTGATACGACCGAGAACCTCTTTATTGAAGGTGACAACTTAGAAGCCCTTAAGCTACTGCAAAAATCATATTATGGTAAGGTTAAGATGATTTACATTGACCCACCTTATAATACAGGGAATGAGTTTATTTATCCTGATAACTATACCGAATCACTAGATACTTACCTTTCCTATGCAGGTTTAGCAGATGATGATGGAAGGAAGTTTTCTACAAATACTCCAAATGAGGGAAGATATCACACTAAGTGGTTGAATATGATGTATCCTAGGCTATATTTAGCAAGAAATCTTCTTGCAGAGGACGGTGTAGTGCATTTTGAGTCTCTTGGAGTTAACTTTGCAGTGGCTACTAATGTGCATGAGACGTTGGCTGAATAATGATGC
>SKJB01000117.1 GCA_007116145.1 Limnochordia bacterium
CAAGCACTGATGCATACCCTTGAATCCGTGCCTCACCGATGATGACTCCATCATCTAATTTGGTCGCTGCTCGGGCTTGCACTAACTTTTCCTCATAGCCGGGAAACCCCAGGGGATCCATGGAAATCAATGGAGGTAATGGCGTGAATGTTTCTTCATCATTAATATATCGTAATCGTTCTAAGGCCGAAATGCGGAAATGGTAACCACAAGACGCACACACATGCTGGGTCTTTTCTAACTCTTTGTTATAGATTAAAGTGGAACACTTATCACAACGAGCCCAGAGATTATCTGGAACTTCCTTTTTAACGGATTGTTGTGCTAGCTCCCCATCTAACGGTTGCGATGGATCGTCTATTTGTTGCGGGGTGGAACGGACGGTTACATATTTTGGCTTACTACGAAAAACTCTTAACATTTCTTCACCTGCTTACTTAAAAGTATGCGAAATTCCACTTGGTTATAGCTGTTTCAAACGAGCTTGCGTTGAAAATGTGATGGTACAGGCTCTTAGCTTTAGTAAGAACTCGCAATTATCTCGTGAGCTTCTTCAACCTCGGACTCTGGAACTAACATCTCAACGCTTCCTGAGGCGCCGAGATGGGGTGCCCCAATCGGACGTAACATGGCTACAATCCCTTCGTTCTCTAAAAGTTCTTTTAACATATCGGCAATCATGCGGTTCGGAGCAATATAAACAACAGTCCACACAAGCTGTTCCTCCCTTAATATACTTCTCCTCTATATAATACTACTTTACTTGGCTAATGTATAATACCAGAAATACCTTCATCATATAACGCAGCCAGATTGCGTAAGATTTTCGGGGGTTTATCTTAAGTGATTGTTATTCTGTAATAAACCTTAAAATCCCTTCAAATTTTTTCTGTTCTCTCCAAAGGAATCAGCGAGAAATTTCAGTCCATGGATCAACCCACTGGCAATGCGTACAATAAGCAGCAAGTTCAAGTTCCATCTGGGATGATACATTCATCCAAAGCTGAGGAGGAACCAATTGAATAGATCCTCTTTTTAGGTTGAGCACTACAGGCGTATTTCCTTTATGCGCACGCAGGAACTTCTGGAGACTTCCTAGTTTTTCTACTATCGGTTGTACCATTAAAAGCGGCCTTAAGGGTAAGACCCATTGGACCACGAGTACTTCGTCGACAATGGCTCCAAAAAGGGCGACTAACGCCCCTTGGTGAATGTAATCGTGAAAATGATAGCACTCCTTAGGCAGAGTAAATGCTATGCTTTCATGAAAACCGATTATATCTCCTGTGTAGGCACTTCCCTGTTGGTGACACTTCCACACTTCACCTGTAATATGATGTGGAAAGGCAGCGCCAATTTTTTCAATAAAACTCTCCCACCGATTTACAGGGTGTTCAGAGAGGTATAAACCTACTATTTCCTTTTCGGCTCGGAGCAATTCTAACTCTGAGAATTCCTGGTGCGGTAACTGATAAAACTGACGAATACTCCGAAGTGCTCTCCCTCGAGGAAGCAGTGAGTCAAATGCACCAGCTAAGGCTAGAGTATAAAGGATTTTGCCGTTACCCCCACCTGATCGCAAATAGAAATCAAGCATTTTGGATTCTCTTGGTGCATACCGGGTGATGAGATGATTTGCCCCTGGCAGACTCACATCCTTTAGCGTTCCGAGTCCAATCCGAATACTACTACCTTCTAGGGAGTCGTGCGCTTGGGAGTAGCGTATATCAGGCGGCAGTATAACAATTCTCCGCTTTCTACACTCGAGTAAATACTCCACTCGTTTCCTCTGATCCGTCACATGTTTAAGTTGAGCCAGATAAAACTGGAGCGGATAATTCGCCTTTAGATACGCTGTTTGATACGTTATCCATGCATAGGCCGTACTGTGGGCTTTATTAAACGCATAATCGGCAAACCGCTCTAAATCTGCAAAGATCCGGTGAGCCTGTTCTTGTTGAAAACCCACACGAAGGCTGCCTTCGATAAATTGGTGTTTCAATTTTAGAAGCTCATTCCGGTTTTTCTTACTCATAGCCATCCGCAATAAATCGGCCTCTTCCAGACTGAGTTGACCAACTTGGTGGGCTACTTGCATCACTTGTTCCTGGTATATCATAAGTCCATGGGTATCTGCAAGTATCTCTGCAAGCTGCTCAGTGCGATGTTGGGTATTTGGTGGGTGGTTTTTTCTTGCAATATAGGTCGGTATATGGGATATTGGGCCTGGTCGGCATAGGGCGAGCAGAGCAATGATGTCAGCAAAGCATGTTGGCTGAAAACGCCGCAACACATCTTGAAACATCGGACTCTCCATCTGAAAAACACCTAAGGTCTGTCCGGTTGACAATAATTGATATGTTCGCCGATCGTCTGTTGCTATTGTATCGAGCGAGAAGCCAGGTTCGATTTGGGCTACTTGCTCTTGAGCATCGGCTAAAAGTGTTAAGGTACGCAAACCAAGTACATCTACTTTTAAAAGACCTAAATGGGCAACAGAATCCATGGATATCTGTGTCACACTTCCCTGACTATGCACCTGACAGGCACAATAATGACGAATCGGCTTAGGCGTTATTAGGATTCCAGCAGCATGGGTTGAAAAATGACGTTTCAACCCGATCAAACCCTGAACAATCTGCTCGATAGCAGGCTGGACTCCTTGACTTTTCGACTCTAGTTGTTGATCGATCTCGCTCTTGCTTAATCCAAAGACTCGACCTACTTCTCGCACCGCTAAGCGATACCCAAAGGTACCATAGGTTCCTATCTGCGCAACGTGGGATGAACCAAACCGTTTCGCAATATAAGCCAGAATCTCAGGGCGGCGCAAATAGCAAAAATCAAGATCGATATCTGGCATAGTGTGGCGATGTTTATTGAGAAATCGCTCAAATACAAGCTGGTATTTCAGGGGATCAATCTCTGTGATCCCCAATACATAAGCAACCAGACTACCAGCTACACTTCCTCGCCCTGGACCAACTGGAATTTTCTGTGCTTTGGCATATGCGACAATATCACTTACAATCATGAAATAGTCATCGAAACCCATTGCATGAATAACATCAAGTTCGTACTGGATCCGGGTCCGAATCGTTTCGTCGATGACCTGGTATCGTTTGCGAGCGGCCTCCCAGACCGAATCCGGTAAATGGGGAGCATCTGCTAATGTAGGCAGGGCATGTTCAACCACCAATTGCACATCACAGCGAGCTCCAAGATCCTCCATCGTGTCTAGCGCCTTTGGCATCTGAGCAAATACTGTTTGTAATTCGGCGACACTGTATAGGGGTTCACAATGCCCCATATCAACTTCGTCGAGAGCCTTACCATCTTTAATGGCCTTCATTACTTGCAGAATCTGTTGATCTTGGCTTTCTAAGTAATAGACATTTTGACTTGCGACAAACGGATAATTTGGAAAACGCTTAATCAATTCACTCGCCAGCGCACGTTGGCTAGCTGTGGATACGAGTAATTCTAGATAAACCTGCTTGCAGCCAAGTATGCTTGCAAACCGTTCGTAGGTTGGTGACACCATTGCTAGATCCTCACAGCCGATCAGCGAAATCAGGCCTGTGCCATATTTATGGAGCATAGCTTCCGTGATCGGAGGTTTCTGCGATGCTAGTTCAAGGAGATTGTGATATCCCTCATTATTTTCAGCCAATAGAACAACCTTCGACAACCCAGAAAAGCCCACTACATCTGATTCCATCCCGATAATTGCTTTGATATCGTGTTCCTGGCACAGCCGGTAGAATTCCACAACCCCGCCTAAGCTATTGTGATCTGTTAGCGCTACCGCTTGGTAGCCCAAAGATTTTGCGTAGGGTATGAGATTTTTGAGCTGAATACAAGATTCGAGCAGCGAATAATCACTATGAGTATGTATGGCTGAGAACATAATCGTCCACCTACTTTCATTTCTCACTACATAGTTGCATATATATCCTTGAGGTGATCTCTGTTATGTTTCTGCACGTTTCTCGTGAAATCCTGTTAGCCTTTTTTTCTGCATTAGGGGTCATTCTTGGGGGATCCATCATTGGATCATTTGCAGCTTTCTTAACCCAAGAGTCGCCATTTGGGATAATGCGTGAATTAGTGAAAATGATTCGCATGTGGGCGATTGTTGTGGCAATCGGGGGGACATTTCCCACCATCCAGATGATCGAAAGCGGATTATTTAATGGCCAAGTATCGGCCATTATCCGGCAATTTGCCATTATAGTTAGTGCCCTATTAGGGGCGTATCTAGGGTATTGGCTAATTATTACTTTGACTGGTGGTGAATAAGGATGCCATTTATCGTCCTCACCAAACAACAAGCCTCCTTAGTCATCGCTTTTTTTATTTTTGGATTACTAATCGGTAGTATTTGCAGCATGCTCTATGCAGGTTGGCTCATTGATGAGGCTGCAATTGAACGCGAGACTCTCTATAGTGAATTAGGCGAACGAGATAGTCGGATTGCTCGTTTAGAGGACAGTCTTCAAGAGCGACGAAACCGGGTGATTAAAGGAATTAGCATTAATCTTGATGTAAAAGACCGTCACTTAAGCTTAAAACTCTCTGACGAAATTCGCCAGCTTGTTAATGATCTCATCGGTCGTGAGGTGGATTCACTCGATCCACAGTTAATTCGTAGTATCATTGATCTTCGCGTTCTGTATGTAAATGATCAGCCGTATACCCTTAAACTACAGTACTTAGTCATCAGTGATCAGCTTAGCTTTTTTATCAATATTTCATCTGGGACTGCTAGCATTCGCCAATGATAAGAAAAAAGAGGGCTCTTTAATACCCTCTTAGACGTTAATCCCTTGAATTTTGCCAAAAATATCCGTTGCTGCTTTTGTCTCTTCCCGGACGATATCGGCACCTAATCTCCGGAATTTTTCTTCGAAGTTTTCGTACCCACGATCAATGATGTCTAACCCGTAAATTTCTGTGCGTCCTTGGGCTGCTAGCCCCGCAATTACTAGTGCTGCTCCAGCACGCAAATCGGTAACTTCCACCGGAGCACCAGTGAGCTGTGACACTCCTCGAATGATTGCAGTTTCTCGTTCTACCTTAATATCTGCTCCCATTCGTCGCAACTCATCCACATAACGAAAACGATCAAAGATGTTTTCTCTAATTACACTTGCCCCACCAGCGAGACACATAGCTGCAACGAGAGGTTGTTGTAAATCGGTAGGAAAACCAGGATAGGGAGAGGTTTCTAGATCAATCGGTTGCAGGCGCTTAGGTGCGCTTACTCTAACTTCCGTTGTCCCTTTCTCCACGATACATCCAGATTCTTCAATCTTAATCAATGGAGAGCGCAAGTGTTCAATTACGACATTCTTGACCGTAATGTCACCGCCAGTTATCGCCGATGCAAACATAAAGGTGCCCGCTTCGATCCGATCCGGAATAATTGTGTGCTCAACCCCATGTAGTGTTTCCACTCCATCGATGCGAATCACATCGGTTCCTGCCCCCCGTACCTTCGCTCCCATACCGTTGAGAAAGATGGCTAAATCTACAATTTCAGGTTCTTTCGCAGCGCTCTCTAATACTGTGGTACCTTTTGCTAGAGTAGCCGCAATCATTAGATTCATCGTCGTACCAACACTCGAACGATTAATATAGAAATTCGTACCGTTAAGCTCCTTACACTGGGCTTTCATAAATCCATGCTCAATGATAATTTCGGCTCCCATTTGTGAGAATCCGCGAATGTGAAAGTCAACTGGGCGCGATCCAATCGCACATCCTCCAGGCAAGGGAACTTCAGCCTGTCCTAACCGGGCCAATAATAGACCTGCACAGTAAAACGATGCGCGCATTTTGCGCACTAAATCATAAGGTGCTTGGTATTTATTCAATGTTTGCCCATTCACATGTAGCTTACCTTCTTGATCAAACCACGCTTTTACACCGAGACTGCGTAATATCAAGCAAATGGTTCCCACATCACTGTCGTGGGGGATATTATCTAAAACACTTTCGCCTTCCGTTGCCAAAGCTGCTGCTACTATAATCGGCAGTGCGCTATTTTTAGCTCCACTGATTGTCACTTCACCATGTAAGGCATTACCACCGTAAATCACTAACCGAGCCATCTATATAAAACCCCCTCTCATCTATTCTAGGTTCTTTAGGTAATAGGCGACAATCTCTTCCAATAAATCATTACGCTCAATTTTTTGCATGAGTAGGCGCGCATCCATGTGTGAGGTTATGTACGAAGGATCACCACTTACAATATAACCCACAATCTGATCAAGCGGACGGTACCCTTTTTCCTCTAGGGCTACATTCACCCGTTTTAATAGGTCTGCAATATTCATCTTCTCCGTGTCAATGGCAGAAAACATTTGCGTCTTATCGGAGAATTCCATTGCTACTCCCCCTTTTCTACTACATTTAGCCTTACGTTTCCAAGTAAGAAACTCTCTTGCTATCACTGATCTAAGTTCCCTGTAAATATAAGTATTTCCTGCTGCATACGAATATATTTCCTTATACACCCGTTCGTCAGGACTTTGCTATTTATGGGTACTTAGCAAAAAACCGCTATCGTAAAAAACAGCGGTTTTTTGCCTTTCGTGTCTAGCGTTGGGAGAGTACTTTGTGCATAGAAATATCTGCCAATACATTTTCGCCATTCTCAACTCCTTGAAGCTTAAGATAGCGAATAAACTCGCGGAGAAATTCTTCCCATGTATCGGTGACATATTGCTGATCTCCGTCTTTTCTTATACTAATACTGATGTCTACCGCTCTGCGCATTTTTGGGATAATTTGACAGATGAGTGATTCTAGTTCTTCTCGTTTAGGATGGGTATCCTGTGTCATCGACTGAACGTCCTTCCTCTTTTGGATCCGTATGATATGTATCATTAGAGTGCTGTACTTTTTCAAATTGCACTTCAGCGACGAGATCCTCCATCTCTGTCTGAAACTCAGCTGACAGGGTCCGCACTTTATCCGATGCTACCATAAGCCCTCGCAACACGGCTTTAGTGACCGGACGCATCCCATCTTTGACTCCTGGCCACATGGATCCAACCAACACTGCCGCACTAAATCCTAATCCAAAGGTCTTTAAGTCCCTTCTTGTTGCCATTGTCCACTCTCCTTCAAGTTATTTCACACGTATTATTCCCAATTATTACATTAAGATACAACTTGTCAAAGCGCTTTGCTTGGGAAATATATATGTAAAGGAGGTGTTTTGACTGAAGCTTTTGCGCGGTGATTTAATGAGTGGTTCATTAAGTGTAGTACTTGCAGGCGCTGCTCTAGTCAGTGTCGCCATGCCCATGAGCAAACGGGTTATTCGTCCGCTAGCACGCAAAGCAGCCCGTCAAGCATATAAGCTTTCAGAAAGTGTGACCCATTTAAGCAGTGAATGGAAACATGAATGGCAAGAATTGGTAAATGAGGCTAGGAACGAGAATTCCAATGTACAATCGACAACAGATACTGTCATATCAAAAGCGTGGCGTGAACCAGAGTCTGCAGAAAATACCGTGACTGAATCCAATTTTTAAGCTAAAGGTAGTACAGATAGAGCTTCCTCTAACTCGATTCGTTAATCATCTGAGGAAGCTCTACCCCCATTTAGGAGTGTGATTTCCTTTGATGAACCCGTCTAACAGACCCCAGGAAATAGTCCACGCATTACCCGGTCGCGTCCGCATCGGTGTCCGTTGTCTTAAAAATGCCCGAATGTATGCGAGGTGGATGGAAACTCATCTACTGCACCAAACAGGCATTCTGTCTGTGGACGCAAATATCTATACGGGTACAGTTTTAATACATTTCGACCAAAGACAAGTATCAGTGGACCAAGTTATCAAGCAATTGCGCACTATGCCAATGAACGCTATGCCCAAAAACCCGATTTTACCTGAGCCAAAGATACAGCATCTAGGCCTCCGTCCTGCGACCACTCTACTCTCGATCTGTCTGTTGTTTGGTATTACGAGCAAAAAAATGCTGTTTGGTGCTGGGATGCTAACCCAGTCACTAACCTTGGGAGTTATATCAGGTCTAATAACCCTCTTTGTTGGTTATCCAAGTCTGCGTCAAGTAGTGAATCGCACCTACACCAAAGGCAGTAGCACAGAAGCTTGGGTACTCGGTTTGGTAACCACTGCTTCGCTTTTGCTCCGTGAAAGCGTGATTGGCTTCGGTGTGCTGTCACTGATTGGGGTGACCACACTCTGGAACCATCATAAAGCAGAGAAGCACAAGCAAATTATTATGCATTACGGCATCACAACCCAAAGAGGATTCTCTGCCGAGCATGTCCTTAAAATCTCTGATCGAGCGACGGCTGACTATTTTCCTGAGGGAGTGTCGCAACCTCTATTACCAATTACCCTACTCCTAGCCGGAACGGGTCTGCTAATGGCTGGTTTTAGTCGCATGCTCACAATACTTATCCTTGGTTGTCCTTGTGCGTTCTCACTAGCACGTCATCTTCCAAATGGGCTAGCCACTGGCAGTAGCGCGCAACATGGCATTCTTATTCACCGCGAGAGCATTTATCATCAATTAGTAAGCTGTTCACACGTGATATTTGCACCAGGTCGTTACAAACAACAGCTTGGACAGATGCTTTCTTCAAACGGTTACACCGTAATTGCCACCACAGAGACTGCTGAGCTAGCAGCAGTTATCCAACGGCTTACGGATACAAATATGCGATTTACACTAGTTGGTGATGCGCATACAGACGCAGACGTATTTGATTCTAGCACAGTACGTATACTCCTTGGAGCCGATTCAACTCTCACGGCCTGTGCGGATATCTGCATTCCGAGCGAAGATAGTGGGAAACTGCACACTATCTGGCAGTTTGCTGCCTCTGTAAAGTCCTGCCAATCTAGTAGTTTTTGGTATGTGCAGCTCGCACAACTCTTGACAATGGGTTTTGCTCTATCCGGCAAGATCAATCTCTTTGCAGCTCTCAATATCCATCATGGATTTAGTTTTTTTGTCCTGATCAACTCGTTGCTACAAACACCACAAGCAAATCCAAAAATTCGCAGCACCACCCGCACTACCCGAAATAACTCGAGCAGAAAAGGGACATTGCGCGCTCCCGATCAGGTGAAGGACTATGGTTGCGATTTACAACACACGGATCGTGATTCTGGCTTAACAAATCAAGAAGCAAAGCATCGCTTGAGCCTGTTTGGGCTTAACAAGCTACCTGATCCTGAAAAGATCTCTCTCTTACAGCGACTCTCCCTTCAATGCAAAGGCACAATGGCCCTAGTGATGCTCGGTAGTACCGGAGTATCTCTGTTAGCAGGTGGGATTTGGGATAGTCTAGCATTAGGTAGCGTATTACTGATCAATGCAATGGTGGGGGCGCTACAATCCGATAAAGCAGACACGGCTGTGGGTACCATGCATCAACTGACTCCCCGTACTTCGCAGGTTTTACGCGAGGGTCAAATCAAAAACATATCTTCAGAACAAATTGTTCCTGGTGATATTCTCCACCTAGATACTGGTGATCGAGTGCCGGCCGATGGCTGGCTTCTTTCGCAAAACGATATTGTCATTGATGAATCACTGTTAACAGGTGAGTCTGAAGGCGTTACCAAGACAGCAACGAACCTTACAATGACCCAACTCTCTGCTGGCACTACAGTGATTAAAGGAAACGTACAACTGTTAGTGGCAAGAACGGGAATGGAGACCCGAATGGGGCAAATTGCCTTAATGCTGCGGGAAGACAACCGCGGACCCACTCCCTTGCAGCTCCATTTAGACAATTTTGGTCGGCACTTACTGAAGGCCCTTGTGCTCGTCTGTGGTGCTGTCTTTAGTATTGGAGTTCTGCGCGGTCAGCCGTTAAAACAGATGGCACTCACAAGTACGAGCATTGCCGCAGCAACTGTTCCACAAGGAATGACAACCTTTGTTACACTTGGTTTAGTGGCAGGAGTTCGGCAATTAGCCAAAAAAAAGACTGTGGTGCGCAAGCTAGCTGCTTTGGAAACTATGGCTTGTGTCACCTGCCTCTGTTTAGATAAAACCGGTACGATTACCCAGAACCAAATGGCCGTCCACCAAATCTACACCGATCAGTCTTATGAAGTAACCGGAGATGGCCGCAGTAGAGACGGGCAGCTAAAATGTAAGGGCATTACAGTCAGTATCGCAGCTCACCCACAACTATCGCGGCTTATTCACACAGCGATTATCTGTAATGATGCGCAAATACGAGTGGTAGAGGGGAGTAAATTTGCGGTGACTGGCGATGGTACAGAAAGCGCTCTCTTGGTAATGGCTGAAAAAGCGGGCGTCGACACCAATACATTTAGGCAATCCGTTATTTGTAGGGAAGAAACTGCCTTTTCTTCAGAGCGAGAACGCATGGGTGTATTAGCACAGATTGCAGACGACTATTTACTTGCAATTAAAGGCTCTCCTGAAGCTGTTTTACGTCTTTGTTCCCTCGATGAAACTACGCGACAGGAACTTTTAGTGAAAGCGCAAGAATTAGCTCGTCAGGGTTTACGGGTCTTAGCCTTTGCCCAGCGGGAGATCCCAAACTATCAGCAACAATCCATTGCCGATCTTGAACAAGGTGCTACTTTTTTGGGGTTTGTGGGTATGATGGATCCACCGCGAGCTAACGTTAAGGAGGTAATCGCCCGCTGCAAACGAGCTGGAATTCATGTGATCATGCTCACAGGCGATCATCCAGAGACAGCAATTGCCATTGGTCACCAGGTTGGGCTGCAAGCAGCGGAAGAGACGACCATCACTGGCAGGGAATTAGCACTAGTCCATCAAGAGCATCTCAAGGAGGTGCTAAACCGGATCTCAATCTTTTCGCGAGTACAACCACAGCAAAAACGCGATATTGTTATCGCATTGAAAAAAGCCGGTTTTATTGTGGCAATGGTTGGTGACGGAGTTAACGATGGACCTGCGTTAAAAGCAGCCGACGTGGGCATTTCCATGGGAGCAAAGAGTACAGACGTTGCGCAAGAGGCATCCGATATGATTCTAGCCACTGATGATCTTGCGCAGATTATTACTGCCATTGAGCAAGGACGGACAGCTTATGACAACATTAGTAAAGTGATTTCGTATTTACTCACCTCGAATACCGGTGAAATATCACTACTGTTATCCGCAACAGCCTCGGGGATGGCTATGCCATTGCTACCCATCCAATTACTCTGGGTTAATTTGTTAGGCGATGGTCCGCCTGCACTAGCTCTATGTTTGGATCGGTCCGATGGACATGAATTCGATCGTCCACCGCGCAAGCGAGATGGAACTCTACTAACGGAGAGCGTTAAGCGGAGGATTGTCTTACGTGGTTTACGGATGGGACTTACCACACTCGGACTCTACGGACTAAGTATTTGGCAAGGTGTTCCACTAAACACAGCACGGACTCGAACGCTAGCGGCGCTTGGGGTGGAGCAAATTCTCCATCTTTTTGAATCTCGCTTCTTGGAACCGAGTCTACCTGTGCCCAAGAATCCAACCATGAGCAAAACCGTATTTTTGTCAGGAGGGTTACTACTAGCATCGATTTACTTCCCCCCCATCCAGCGCTTGTTTCACCTCGTTCCGCTTCAACTAATAGAATGGTTACTTGTCCTTGGATTCGCAGTTGTGGCCGCTCCACCCCGTATCCCACTGCCAAAGCACTCCACCCCTGCCTTAAGCTCGAATTAAAAAATTCGGGCTTAAGGTGCGATTCCTTCGGCGCTTCGCTGACTTTTCGAGTTTGCTCCTAGGAAACAGGGGTTTTCCGAAAAACAAGAGGATTTTTCCTCATACAACTCGAATAAGAATTAAGTGTATCGAAAAAGCGGAATATGTAACGAAAGGGTTGAACACTGATGAGTACAAAACGGTTATATTTATCAAGAGACAAGGTGATCGGCGGAGTCGCTGGTGGTGTGGCAAATTACTTAGGAATAGATCCAACTCTAGTCCGTCTGATTTGGGCCTTTGCTGCATTTACTGGAGCTGGTGCTATTGTTTATATCGTTGCCATGATCATTATCCCTGAACGTCCGCGGGATATTACTTCCGATGAAATTGTGGTGGAAGAAACGTTAGACGGAGAGGAGAAGGACTCGTATGATGGAATCGAGCAGAGCCTACCAACTGGATCTAATCGAAACCTTGGAGTAATTCTGCTTATTGTTGGTATCTTTTTCCTATTACGTAATATGATGCCTTGGATACCTTGGGGTTTAGCTTGGCCGGTGGGAGTCATTTTGATTGGAATTGTCTATATTTTTAGAGGTATGGGTGGTCACAGATGAAAAGTCATTATTTAACTCATGGAACTCTGTTAATTGTGGTAGGAATGCTGTTTCTCCTTCACAATTTAGGAATTTCCACCTCCATTCCCTGGCGATCCTTGGTCCAACTCTGGCCATTATTCTTGGTGATACTTGGATTACAAATACTCTTTCCTAAGGGAATCTTAGCATTTTTAGCACCAATTGTCCTTGTGATCACACTCTTTATAGCATATGTGGGTATTCCGACAACGCCTTGGTCGACGTCAGACTACGTGAAATCCACCCTCCCGCTACAGACTAACATCTCGCAGGGTCAACTTACTATAAGAGGTCTCCCTGTTGCTAATGTATCACTAGAAGCAAACCCTCAGTTGGATGCTCCAGCCGTTTGGGCAGGTATGGAAAGTCAATTCGTGGGCGACTGGCAACAAGGACAGACCAATGAGACAGGGGTCTATAGTTTATCCAGCCGGCAAGATTCTGTAGCGCGTTTTTGGGCTTTTAATGCCAGTGGATTTCCAATGAATATCCTGCTCTCACCACAATTAGTTTGGACTATGAATCTGGATATTGCTGTGGCAAACGGAAAGATCGATTTATCAAACGTAGCCTGGCGGACCTTGGACATTTCATCCGGCGTCTCCAACTTAACCCTACGATTAGGAAATCAATCGATACATCCGGCGCGCATCCACATTAAGAGTGGAGTTGGCCGTGTTGTATTACAAGTTCCTCACTCAATGGAAATTCGCATTACACCGTCTACTCCAGCCTTTCTTCATCGCCTAGAACGAGATGGGTTAACAAAGCATCAAGATAGTTATGTCTCTCCTAACTATTTCGCAGACTCTGGACAAAAAGTTGATGTGGTCATTGATAGTGGTATTGCTACTATTGTGCTCGAATGGATTGATTAAGACGCCGCCTAGG
>SKJB01000027.1 GCA_007116145.1 Limnochordia bacterium
GAATCCATGCTCTAATGCTAAATATGGACGTACATACAAAACGAAATCCAAAGATGATCTACGCCTGTTTCCTAGAATACTTCGTGACTCAGCGGAGTGGAAGGAAGTCTATAAACGTCGTTGGTTGGGATTTCCACTACCAAATTAGGCATAATTTGTCAACAAGAGGATTTGACAGGTTTAGAATTACGCTAAAATTACGAAATTCGGTATGATCTAACGCTTATATTGTGTTACAACAGCCATTATGCTTACAAATATTATGCCTTAAGCAACCGAATTGCAGGAATGCTTTCCAGATAAAACAGGCACCTATAAAGACTTTATGCACAAAGTTATCATTCTATAGCACTTTAATGTGACCACCCGTTCACCAGGCCTAGCACCATAGGTGAGATTCGTAAGAAGCGATCCCGAGCATTAGTTCTGAGCTGTATAATTGACGACCAGGAATACTGGTGCGATATCCGTAACGAAATTCTGCGTCAACTTCGAAAAACGGACCTATTATACTCGTTTTTATTGTACTTCAAAGTCTGATCTTTGATTAGTGGTTGAGTAGATAAAGGTATTTAGCCTGTTAAACCGATTTCATCTGCAGAAAATCAATTATATACTATTGCAGAAATTTGGCGATTATTGGGGCCAGGCACCTTAGACGAGATTCGTAAGCGAATCGAGTTCGAGCACTTACAAGAAAGCAGCCTAGTTACGTCTCGTAGAGTGAAAGCGATTCTCAAAACGAGGTTTTCTAGTCAAAAGCTTTAATTACGTCTTCAATAGCCTGTTTGCCTCTAGTAAAACGTCTTTCAGCCTCCTCGGGATTGTCATTAGGATCTTCTATGTAAAAAATAATCAGTGAAGCACTCTTATATTTTGCCAATTTGCTTATTATAGACTCTTCTATTTTAACTAAAAGCTCCGCCCTTTTATCTTTATCAACTATCCTTACAGCTTCCCTGTATCTAGTCTCATCGA
This sequence comes from Limnochordia bacterium, assembly GCA_007116145.1. GTDB lineage: Bacteria > Bacillota > Limnochordia > Darwinibacteriales > DTU012 > CSBR16-88. The sequence continues at coordinate 979 of SKJB01000027.1, forward strand.
ATTCACCAGGCTTAAACGGATCATCTTCAATATTAACAATAGCTTCTTGCCATCCTACATAATCCTTGTGAAGGTTCATCGCTTCTGCAATAAAACTAGGATTACGTTTTAGTTCGCGGAGTAAATCATGATATTGATTATTAGAGCAACTATTAGTCTCTGAATCAAACATGCTGCGCACTTCAAATAAAACGCGTGGTCTTATTCGGTTTCTAATAACATTAACGTAAGTTGAGAAGACTTCACCTAACCCGTTAGCCTCTCTTTCCATACATTGCATTAAATAGGAATCATCAAAATTAAGAAATTCTGCAGTATCAATGTTGGATACAATTTGCTCATAGCTTTTAAATGGCCATGTTGTGCTTTCTTTCAGATATATGTAACTAGCTGCCTTTGCAACACATTCAAAGGCTCGAATCGTCTTGTGACCGATAACTTTAGAATAATGGAAATATCTAGCCATTAAATAGTGTTCGACAACATTCTGTCCTCTTTCATCTATCCCTATAACGTCTTCCTTTGATAGTATCCTATCGTTTCCCTTTGTTAAGAGACGAACTAGGTAATCCACGTCTACAACTCCATAATTTACACCTGTTGAGTAAGAGTCTCTAGGCAAATAGTCTAATCGATCACAATCCAAACTGGAATGCATCAACTGACAGTAGATCATATTATTTTCTCTAAACTCACCAGTAATAATACTACCAATTTCGATAGGATCTAAATCGTTAGCTTTCAAAATATTGCATATTACCGAGCGTCCAGTTAGAACTTTTGCCCCTAAGCGCTCATGATTAGCCTTTCGTCCGCCTCCTTTGACCTTTTTCCCTAACATAGTAAGAAGGCTATCTGAATTCTCTGCTTCAAATTCAACATCGACTATGCGATCTACGCTAGATTCCTCTTGGCTCTTGTACATATAAACTTGCTCAACAAGATGAGAATAAGGGTAGTGACCAATATCGTGAAGCAAAGCAGCAACTCTTAGTTTCTTTTGATCGTCACGTGATAGCCATCCCTGCCCAACCAAGTGTTCGGTCATCTTACCCATCAACATCAAAGTACCAAGAGAGTGGGTAAATCTTGTGTGTTCTGCACACGGGAAAACATAACTGACTAAACCGAGTTGTCTTAACCTTCGAAGACGCTGAAACTCTCGTGTGTCAATAAGTTCCGTTTCTAAGTCAGATACTCCAATACCTCCATAGATAGTGTCATTAAAATACTTGCGCGAATATGTATCTAATGCCATCACGACCCTCCATTAGAAGACTCTAATTGATACTCACCTCTATGTTTTCTATTAAACCCATTTGATTAAGTTCATCCCATGCACACGCCGCTTGATCAGAAGTAAAGTAATTCTTGCATTCGCATAAAGCATTAATAACTTCATCCTTAGTTTTCTTGACTGGCTGTGGTGAAATGTGCCTCAAATAGTGTAATGATACAAGTAACTCTGACCAATCAGCCTTTTCCAAATCGTAATTATGATGTTTAGCCAATAAATCATTTACTACCTGAATTTTACCTCTAACATGATCCTTTAATCTTACGTTTTGAAATTGTGTTATGTCTTTTAGTTCAAACGCATCTGAAGTCAGGGCTGGACTGTATGGCCCCTTTAAATACCAGTTGTAGCGATACCCTAAGTCAACGCCGACGACTTGACAAAGGTAAATCGTCTTTTGTGTTAAAATTCTATTACTAAATCCGTCCAAACTTAGACTTAGTTCCCTCATAAAAGCGGCCAAACCTGCCAATCTCCTTGACATGAAGATCATCCTCCTTGGTTTGAAACAACTCTAAGTAACAATACGCTGTGTTCTACTACTAGATAAATCAAATCTCAATTTCTTCTTCTATTTGTCAATTATATTGACAATATATCAATAGACATAGGCTAACTCCTATAGTGAAAATTTTCAGTTATGTAGGAATCACTACTTTTTCGTAGACCCCCACCTAACTCACTCAAGGTCTGTCCCTATTGCTATCTCTCTAAACGGTGGGCTTTCGTTTCAAAGTGTGCTTGTAAAGATATATAACCACTAATCGCTCCATGCAACCATTTTATCAAACATTTGTTCTGTTGTAAACCTTTTTTGTGCCCATATCAACTAATTAAGCATTATATGCTAAGCCTATACAAATACTCTATACTTATTCAAGAACGTCAAGCAACCACTTTATACTAGCTCATCACCTACTACTACCTTAATCTACTCTCCCGTAGCAGCAATCCTCCGCGCACTGTCCTGATTCACATACTCCACCGTAACCCCACTAGCCTGCGGGTCCAATTCCAAGAAACACTCCGCCCCAGCCGCCAATAGCGCTTCTTTCGTCCGCTCCGGCTCATAACTCAAAGCTATAATCGTTCCACCGCCACCAGCTCCAGCTAACTTCGCCGCTTTGGCTCCATTGGCTTTGGCTACCTTGATCATATAATTATTCTGTTCCCCTGAACACTGTAAGCTATCTTGAATTTCATGGTTTGTATCGAAGTAATCACCTTGGTTCTTAAAGTCGTTTTCCCATTATAATGTGGTTTGACCAAAGCGGTTTTCGATGATGAGTTGATCCGCTGGTTCAATAGTAACTTCGGCTCGTTCTTTAATGGAGCAGCATACTAAGGCGCCACCATAGCCATCGGTTGGATTA
>SKJB01000120.1 GCA_007116145.1 Limnochordia bacterium
ATGAGTAATAAAATCTGCAAGCCGAAGGATGCTGACGGCAACCGCTTTTGGATCGGGGACCGAATGGTGATGGATTGCCCCGACAGCGATATGCACGGGGAGCCAGTGACAATTACCTCTGTGATCTACGGTATTGGTCGAATCGGTGTTGCGGGAATTTATGACAAAGGCGGAAGCTTCGCAAACTATTCGCCGGAAAACTTCAGGAGGTTGGACAATGAGTGAACGGATAGACACGAAGACCTTGGCGGATGAACTGCAAAGACTGTCGGAGTGTTGCGAGTGTCAGGACTGGACGCACGAGGCGGCCACAATGCAGCAAGCCGCCGCCCGCCTTCGGGAGCTTGAGGCCGAGGTGGAGCGCCTGGGGGATTGCGAGCGGATCGCATGGGCGATGACACGGGAAATACGGCTGGAAGAGAAGGCGCCATTTATGTGCATTAAATACTCTGATTTCGACCTCTCCAAAAAAGAGTGGGAACTATGCGCCGGAAATGGGCGTTTTATAGATTTGGGGACTGAGTACGCTCCAATCCTCACCGACGTGGCCCGCGCCATCATCGACGCCGCCATGAAGGAAGGGGAGTGACCACCATGGATAAGCCAGGAAATTCCATCATCCACCTATCCATACCAGACCAATACGAGGGCCGCGACTCGACCGGCAAACTCTGGCGATGGGAGGTCTCGCCCGCTACGGGTTGCCCGTGGCCCGTGCGCAAGGACGGCAAGCCGTTCAGCAGGCTCCCCGGCGAGCGGTCGAGGTTTTGGGAGGCGGTAGCGATGCACGGGAACGCGCCTTGTATAGACGCAACCCACCGACACGAAAGGAAAAGCCAATGACTGACCTCTCATTCCTCGATTCACTTTTCGACTTGAAACCGCAGGAAATAATTGCCCGCAGTATAGACGCAGGGAACCCGGCGACCCGAGCGCAACAAGCCCGCGCAATGACCGAAGTGGCGCGATGGGCAAACGCCCGCAACGTCGCCTGGAAGCCCGACCCCGAGCCAGGACCAGCATTCAAGGCGGCTGTGCGCCTGCTTGCGGACAAGTGGCGACGCGAGGGAATCAAGCGACCGGAGCCAGTCCTGTGAAAACCTATATCGCGCTGTTCCGGTGGAATGGGCTTGACTACATGGCGGAGTTCTCGGTTTCCGCCGGTGAAAAAGCGACGCATGAATCGCCCGGTTGCGGGCCGAGCGTCGAAATTGACGACCTGCGCAACGCGGATTGGCAGGCCGTGGACATCGACAAGCTGAGTGATGTTGAAATGGCAGAAATCGAAGAGATTTTAATCCGAGAAGTGGAAGGGATTGATTGATGGACTATCAGGACTTTATCAAACGCAAGAGCCAGATCGAAACAAACGCGGGTTTTTCCCCGGTTTGGATGCCCGACTTTCTTTTTGACTTCCAGAGGCACTTGGTTGACTGGTCTATACGCAAGGGGCGTGCTGCACTTTTCGCTGATTGTGGTCTTGGCAAGACTCCGATGCAATTGGTTTGGGCTGAGAACGTCGTCAGGAAAACGAACGGCCGGGTGCTGGTCCTGACGCCCCTTGCCGTGGCACACCAGACCGTGAGAGAGGCTGAGAAGTTCGGTATTGAGGCCGTCTATTCACGGGAAGGAAAGAATCTGGGCAAAATCACCGTGGCGAACTACGAACGGTTGCACTATTTTAACGCGGATGATTTCACGGGGTGCGTTTGCGACGAGTCTTCCATCTTAAAACATTATGCGGGCAAGACGCGAACCGCCATCATTGATTTCATGCGGCCGTTGCCGTATAGACTTCTTTGCACCGCCACGCCCTCGCCCAACGATGTCACGGAACTCGGCAACAGTGTGGAAGCCCTCGGTATCAGGACGCGTGTACAGATGCTTTCCGAGTACTTTATCCATGACTCGGCAAACACTGGCGACTGGCGGCTGAAGGGCCATGCTTCCGAACCATTCTGGCGGTTTGTCGCAAGTTGGGCAAGAGCCGTGCGCAAGCCTTCGGACCTCGGATTTCACGACGGAAATTTCACGGTGAAGCCGTATAGACTCCGAACCCATACGATTGAAGGCCACGTTCCAGAGGGCGAACTATTCCCGATCTCGGCCATAACGCGAGATGAACAATTGAGGGAGCTTCGCGATACGGTCGAAATGCGAGCGGACAAGGTTGCAGAGTTGCGCCACCTATCGCCAAAGCGCCCCTTTGTTGCATGGTGCTCCTTGAACGCGGAAAGCGAATCCATCGCGCGGCGGATAGACGACGCCAAGGAGCTTCGCGGCAACATGGTTGACGACGAAAAGGAGGAGTTGATTCTTGCCTTTTCCCGTGGTGAAATCCGGTGTCTTGTGACCAAGGCCCAGATGGCCGGGTTTGGTCTCAACTGGCAGCATTGCGCGGACACAAGTTTTTTTCCGTCGCACAGCCACGAGCAGTTTTATCAGGCTCTCCGACGGTTCCACCGATTCGGGCAAGAGCGGGAGGTCAACGCCCACATTGTCACTACTGATTCTCTCTCTCCCATCGTGGAAAACATGAAGAGGAAGGAGCGGCAGGCAAACGAACTTTTCCAGATGGTATGCCGGTCAATGTCGAAACATTACAAGGAAATTAGGACAGAGTACGAACCAACCAGAAAGGTGGAACTCCCATCATGGATGTGAAGTGCATAGACAGCCACTTTACCGCAAACGCGGCGCTGTACAACGGGGACTGCATGGATGTTCTCGAATCAATCCCGGACGGGTCGATCGGATATTCGATCTTTTCCCCGCCGTTCTCCGACCTCTACTGTTACTCGTCAAGTGAGCGGGACATGGGGAATTGCCGATCCCATCAGGAGTTTATGGAGTTGTTCGGTATGCTTTCAGGTTCGCTTTTCCGTGTCATTGCTTCCGGTCGGTTGGTGTCTATACACTGCATGGACATACCTTCGATGAAGGAGCGCGACGGCGTGATTGGCCTGAAAGACTTTTCCGGTGAAATCATACGCGCCATGACATCGGCCGGGTTTGTCTATCACTCTCGCGTGACAATCTGGAAAGACCCTCTTGTTGAAGCTACAAGAACCAAGGCACTCGGTCTGATGATGAAGCAGGTCATCAAGGATTCATCCATGTGCCGCGTCGGACTCCCTGACTATGTTCTGACGTTCCGAAACCCCGGCGAAAATGCTTTTCCAATCGAGAACCCCACCGGGATAGTTGGGTACGCGGGAAGCAACCCCCCGAGCGGGGATGGCATCAGCCTGATGCACAACAAATGGCGAGCATACGCCAGCCCGGTTTGGATGGATATCAGGCAGACAAGGAACCTGCAATATCGAGTTGCAAGAGACCCCAATGACGAAAAACACATCTGCCCCCTTCAGCTTGACGTGATCGAGCGTTGCCTTGCACTTTGGAGCAACCCCGGCGATGCCGTTCTCACCCCGTTTCTTGGCGTCGGCTCCGAGGCTTACGTTGCGGTCCAGATGCGCCGTAAGGCCATCGGGATTGAGTTGAAGCCGTCTTACTTCCGTCAGGCCGTCAAGAACGTCCAGCAAGCCGAGGAAACGCCGCTTGGTGATGGCGAGCAAGACATGTTTGAAGGCGTCGAAATGGGAGACATGGAATGATCTCCATCCTAATCGACCGCATTGCAGGC
>SKJB01000077.1 GCA_007116145.1 Limnochordia bacterium
TCAATCTAAATCAAATTGATCCTGTATACTTTGATAAAACGTACTATCTCGAACCCGCAGAAACAGGGATGAAAGCTTACCAATTATTAAAGGAAGCAATAGCTCAAACGAGTAAAATAGCTTTAGCTCGAGTAGTTATTCGCTCAAAGCAAGTGTTAGCAGCTATTCGTGTGTATGCCAATGTGCTCGTCATGGAAACGCTTTTTTTTCCAGTAGAGATTCGCTCGCCAGAGAGCTTACTGTTAGGTGGAAATGTGCAAGTACAACAAAAAGAGTTAGAGATGGCTATTTCCTTGGTTCAAAGTTTGTCTGTAGATTTTGATCCACACAAATATAAGAATGAATATCGTCAGGAAGTTATTGAGTTGATTGATCGACGTATCCAAGGTGAGCAAGGAGTCGAAGTCCAAGTCCACACTCCGCAGAATGCTAAAGTCATAGACCTAATGGCGGCACTTGAAGCATCGCTGAAGTCTGTAGAAAAACAAACAGAGCGAGGTGGCGAGGTTGGTGAAGTTGCCGTTTCTCCGTCCAATGCTGGCGCAACAGCGTCAAGAAGCGTTTGATTCGGAAGAGTATCTATTTGAGATCAAGTGGGATGGCTATCGTTGTCTTGCCTATCATTCAGATGGTATCCTGTTACGGAGCCGCAATGGTAAGGATTTTACGCAACAATTTCAACAAATAATTTCAGATTTGGCATCTCTACCATCAGGTTATATTTTGGATGGGGAATTGGTAATTCTTGATAAACGAGGTAGACCAGACTTCTCTGCACTCCAGCATAAGTCTAGAGATAGTCGCGTTACGTATATAGTATTTGATATGCTGTACTATGATAATGTCAACATCTGTAAATTACCATTGATTGAGCGCAGAAAGCGCTTGCACTTACTCTTTGGAGGTCAGAATAAGCTAGGTTGTTTATGGCTCGCGCAGGCAATTGAGACACAGGGAAAGCAGTATTATCAATTAGCAATTCATCAAGGTTTAGAGGGGATTATGGCAAAACATAAACACAGCCGATACCTGCCTGGACTACGGAGTCCACACTGGTATAAGATTAAACATCGCTTACAGATTGATGCAGTTGTTGTCGGCTATTCACCTGCGAAGCAGGGTTTTAAATCTCTATATCTAGCTCTGTATGCAGATGATGGACTCCACTATATCGGCAATGTGGGTACTGGCTTTTCTGTTCAAGAGCGGAGAATCTTGCTGTCGGGGTTTGCAAGCATCCGCCAAAAGTTCGCTCCCTGGCCATTGTCAGCCGGTATACGCGAAGGCGTATGGGTGAAGCCTCTATTCGTTGCCATCATTAATTATCTGGAGTTTACCCCAGACTTGCGATTGCGACAACCTAGTTTTGTTGGTCTGCGGAGCGACAAACACCCTACGGAATGTACATTAGACGATAAGGTGGGGAGATAAGCTGGGAACTCAAAGTATAGTGGTAAAAGAACGTGAAGTAAAACTATCTAGCTTAGATAAGGTTCTTTGGCCCGACCCAGGGATAGATAAAGCCCAACTACTAGATTACCATATCAAGCTAGCTCCCTATAGTTTAAAGTATTGGCAAAATCGGCCGTTGACTCTTACTCGATATCCTAAAGGCGTGCTAGAAACGGGCTTCTATCAAAAAAACTGCCCTGAATCAGCACCAGATTGGGTAAAGAGGGTACTGCCAGTCGGGAAAGAAGCAGTCACCAACGATATTGTTGTTGATCAACTGTCAACCCTAATTTGGTGGGTAAATCAGAGTGCAATAGAGTTTCATCCAGCAACATATGATCTCGTACATCTAAGTAATCCTAGTTTTGCTATTATTGATTTAGATCCCACGGCGCCAACAGGGTTTTTAGAAGCTGTCCAAGTGGCGACATATACCCAGGTTATCCTAGACGAGTTAGGGTTACGAGGTTATCCAAAAACTTCGGGTGGAACAGGAGTTCATATCTACATCCCGTTAGAACCGATTTACACATTTGCACAAACCAACAGGCTCATTGAGTTTATTGGGGAACTACTAAGTAGGTTTTATCCAATGCAGGTAACGCAGGAGCGATTAATTAAAAATAGAAACGGGGTCTATATTGATCATATGCAGAATCGTGCTAACAAAACAATTGTGGGCGTCTATTCTCCTAGGCCCTTAAACAATGCCCCTGTATCTACTCCTGTAACTTGGGATGAACTAGGATCAATTCACCCTGGAGACTTCACTGTCTCATCGATCATCGATCGGATAAACAGTGTGGGAGATATATTCGCTCCCGTCTTAACAGATAAACAAAATATCGATCACCTGATTCCGCTTATGACCAAACAGTAAGCATGAGAATATCAGCTTGAACCCTCACATATACTAAGAGGGAATGAGGAGGAACAATTTATGTCATCTGTAACGATAGGCGTAAGTACATTAACAGTAGAACCACTAAAACATTGCCTTCAACAGAAGTACTCTTTGATCGAAGAATGTGATCAAGGCTCTTTTACATTTTTTGAACTAAAGACACCTGGTCTTGTGACGCAACTCTTGGCTAGAGTTATTATTGATGAATTACAGATAAAGTGGTTACAACGGCTACTTCAGACTCATTACAGCTACTTTGATCAGGAAGAACAGCTGCTCATTATTGAACATACCAAACCCGACTTGCAGCGTAAGGCACAGGAGAACTTTCAGTATATGTGCCAAGGTTTGAGAGACTATTTAGCTGTTCATAATCATCTAGTTGTGGAGGGGTTTATTCGTTTTCGAATGAAAGCCTACTGGGCATTCTTACGGGATACACTTGATAAGGCTGTTGATGCGTACTTAATGGATCAGGAATATCAGGAGTTTATTAAACTTTTACGGTACTTTGTGGAATTACAGGAACCTAAGATCGGCATGGTTAATGTCATTCTCCATACAAATGGTGATTTTAAATTAATGGATAACGAAAGTAATATTATTCATACGGAGTATCTAGAAGGAATTATCCTAGAAATAGGGAATAATGAATTAGACTTTGAGGATCTACTAATTAGTGCACTAATAACTGTGGCTCCCAGTCAAATTATTCTGCATTTACACAGCGACAATCACGCAACACAAACAATTCTCAGTATTTTTGACGAACGTGTCACTCTGTGTGCAGGCTGTGCGATTTGTTATGATGTTGAAAAGACAACCGAATCATAATATCGACAGAAGTAAAGGAAAATAAGGATGCAAATTCCGTGGGAACTTTTATTGATGCCAGTCATTGGTGGGCTTATCGGGTGGCTCACCAATGTTGTAGCCATCAAAATGTTGTTTTGGCCAAAAACACCGATTACGATCTTCGGCTGGGAATATCTTGGTCTTTTACCGAAGCGTAAAGGTGACTTAGCGAGTAGTTTAGGGCAAGCAGTTGATGAGAATCTTTTGCCCATTGATGAAGTATTAAAGCATATTGAAACTAATGGGTATCAGGAACACATTGTGAAGGCAATAACGGTTCATGTTGATGAACGGTTACACGAGGTTCTGCCTCGCATTCTACCTGAAAACATAAAGTCTTTAATTCGTGAATTTGTCCGCGATATTGTAGCGAGAGAAGCGGAGCGTGGTGTGGCTGAAGTAGCTAGTAGTACTATGGACAAGCTAAAAGAAGAAGCTAAGCTTGGAGAAATGGTAGAACGTCGCATCCAAACCTTTGACCTAGACGAGTTGGAAAACTTTATTAAGGGAATTGCCAAACAAGAATTGCGTCATATTGAATTGCTCGGTGCTGTTCTTGGACTGTTAATCGGAGTATTTCAATCGCTCTTGATCTTTTGGAGGTTTAGCAGAATAATGTCTTGACAGACGTATCGCAATTCGTTATAATATGTCGTAAATAACAAAAGCGTTGATGAGGAAGAGTAAATCAAGCATCCTTATAGAGAGAAGAGGTCAACGGCTGCAAACCTCTTTAGGTATATGTTTGATGGAAAACCACCTCTAAGCTGTGGGCTGAATTAATCAGTAAGCCTGACCGGGGCCACCGTTATCTCCATTTGAAGCTGGATTAGCTTAATTTCGCTAATCAAAGTGGGTGGAACCGCGAGAATCTCGTCCCATATAGGGATGGGTTTTTTTGTTTTTATAAGGATCTGGTTATGAATAAAAAAGAGGAGTGACTATGATGATTAACTTAAAGATGCCCGACGGAAGCAACCGTGAGGTCGCAGAGGGAACAACTGTGGAGCAAGTCGCACGAGAAATCAGTCCTCGTTTAGCAAAAGCAGCTGCTTGTGGAATGTTAAATCAACAGTTAGTCGATCTTTCACACGAATTACAAGAGGATGGCGAGTTTGCAATTATCACCCAAGACTCACCGGAAGGTCTAAACGTTTTGCGGCATACCACAGCGCACATTATGGCGCAAGCTGTATTGCGGCTCTGGCCTGAAGCAAAACTAGCCATTGGACCCACAATCGATCAAGGATTTTACTACGATTTTGATCTGGGTGGTCATTCACTAGCGCCTGAGGATTTAGGAAAAATTGAAAAAGAGATGAGTAGAATCATTAAGGAGAATTTACCCATTCAGAGAAAAGAATTAGGATCAGACGAAGCTCGGGAACTATTTAGCAAGATGGGAGCCGATTATAAATTAGAATTATTGGCTGATCTTGTCGATGATCCGAGTGTATATACACAGGGAGATTTTATTGACTTGTGTCGTGGACCACATTTGCCGAGTACAGGCAAGGTGAAAGCGTTTAAGTTACTAAGTGCTGCTGGAGCCTACTGGCGTGGTGATTCGAAACGGGAAATGCTACAACGTATTTATGGTACTGCTTTTGCCAAGAAGAGCCAACTTGAGGAACATTTAGTTCGTCTTGAAGAAGCCAAGAAACGGGACCATAACAAGCTCGGACGAGAATTAGGGTTATTTACCACAGTGGATTCGGTGGGCCAAGGACTACCGCTCTTAATGCCAAAAGGTGCGAAGGTAATTCAAATTCTCCAACGCTTTGTCGAAGATGAAGAGGAGAAGCGCGGCTACTTATATACCAAAACACCGTTAATGGCTAAAAAAGAATTGTATGAGATCTCTGGACATTGGCAGCATTATAAAGATGGGATGTTCATCATTGGTGACGAGAATACAGACGATGAAGTCTTAGCGCTACGACCCATGACCTGCCCGTTTCAGTTTCAAATTTATAAGTCGAAGCTACGTAGTTATCGGGATCTACCGTTACGTTATGCAGAAACGTCCACACTATTTCGTAATGAATCGTCCGGTGAAATGCATGGTCTAATCAGAGTTCGTCAGTTTACTATCTCCGAAGGTCACTTAATGTGTACTTCAGATCAACTAGACGAAGAGTTCCGTGGTGTAGTCGATCTGATCAATTATATGATGGAATCCTTAGGTTTAAAAGACGATATTTGGTATCGCTTCTCTAAGTGGGATCCAGATAATAGAGAAAAATATATCGATAATCCGGAAGCCTGGGAATACACCCAAAAACAAATGAAGCAGATTTTGGATAATCTAGACTTAGAGTATGAAGAAGCAATTGGTGAAGCAGCTTTTTACGGGCCTAAGCTCGATATTCAAGCCCGCAATGTTCATGGTAAGGAAGATACAATAATCACGGTCCAGATCGATTTCTCGCTACCAGAACGCTTTGATCTAACCTATATTGATAAAGACAATACTAGTAAACGCCCAATTATTATTCATCGCACTTCAATCGGTTGTTATGAACGGACCTTAGCGATGCTAATTGAAAAATATGCTGGAGCATTTCCAACTTGGTTAGCTCCAATTCAAGCTAAGATATTACCGATTGCCCAAGTGCATAAAGACTATGCAGAGCAAATTACCAAATTTCTCAAAGCAGCTGGTGTTCGCGTCGAGCTCGATAGTCGTAACGAAAAGATTGGCTATAAGATACGAGAAGCCCAGATGCAAAAAATTCCCTACATGCTCATTATTGGTGACAATGAAGTAGAGAGTCAATCACTTGCTGTTCGTTCACGCAAAGAAGGGGATTTAGGTGCGATGGAAAAAGCAGACTTTATGCAAAGAATAGTACAAGAAATTGCAGAAAGAGCGAGATGATTGAACGTTTACAGTACAGTCTCACAACTAGCATTTAGAACTACAGTCATAGCCAGTGCTGACGCATTAATTTAAAGGAAGCTTATAGAGAGTCATACCAAGGAACCAAGAATTATTTTTTCGCAAAAAGGCTGGACAGTTTTTTTTGGTGTGTGAAATAATTAGTCTGGAAACGTATGTATGAAAGGACTTCAGACTAGGATGAACCAAACCTTTAATATTGCTGGAAGAGTGGTTCAAAACGAAGACTTAAAACTGGTATACCCTATATGTTAGTGAAAGAGTCACTCCTAGCAATCAGGTGCAGAAGTTCACTTGTGATAATCGTGGTAACTTAAAAACATTGAACTATGGTTATGGGTTTGTTATAAACAATTATGATGCGTGGAATCGCTTGATAAGCACGGTGTACCCATCTATCACCAGTGGCGGTGTAACCATACCAGAAAAACATATACAACCAGAGTATACACACTTCATAGAAGGGTTATTGAAAGGGAAGAGAACAACCACTCGTGAGTTAGTTTCTGGCATTGAAGTTGGGAAGGTTGTTGTAGAGACCGATCCATTGGGTAGGAAAGTCAAAGAAACCTGGTCGATCCCTAATGAAAACAATGTCTTAGAAACGTATTCTCTTGCCTTTAGTAATAATGCTTTAGGTAGTATTACTAGTATGCTATATCCTGGTGATAACGCTTACGACGCTGTAAATTATGTATATTCAAATGGAAACAATGATGCACGGTTACACAGCATTAGTGGGTTTGTTACTAGCATTCAATACTCTAAAAACGGATTCCTAAAGCAAATAGAGTATGGGAATCAAGCGACTACAACAATTACACCAGACATCCGGTTCAGACCTCAAGAGATCAATACGACTCACAACAATACTGAAATATTTAGGGCAACCCAACAGACTTTTGAGTACGACGACATAGATCGATTAACAAAAGCACATCATAGTAATGTCTATCACTATAACGATAAATATGATGGTTCTGGAAATCGGAAAGAGTTTGAGGACGAGACTAATAGTGTGATCAAAAACTATCAGTACACCGGGCATCGACTTATGAACATAAGTGGTGGAGATCCAGAGACGTTCACTTACAATGCAATTGGTGGCATTGAAACACGTTTGAAAGATGGCATCTTTCAAACGTATGTGTATGACAGCGTTGGTAAGCTACTGGAAGTTCGTCAGGGATCTACCGTAATTGCTCAGTATGTTTATGATCCCTATGGACGCTTAGTGAGGACAAAGGAAGGAAACACTTACACGTATCGCTTACCCATAGGCAATGAAACAGCCTACGAAAAAATTGTAGAAGGTTTACAAACTACTGAGCGAAGGTATATACTAGGATTAGGTAGACATATTGCTCGGCAAGAACGTGTAAGTGGGGTATGGCAGAATACAACGTATTATCATGGAGATCATCTTGGGTCTACTAGGGCTTTAAGTGGAGCAGAGGCAGGAACATTTACGTATGATCCCTTTGGAGTTGTGGTAGGTGAAACTGGCACCACGGCGACCACAACCATCGCTTTTCTGGAAAACCCATGGATGGCACAGGCCTGTATTACTATGGCGCCAGATTCTATGACCCTGAGCTTGGTAGGTTTATTAGTTTGGATCCGGCTCGGGATGGGTTGAATTGGAGTGTGTACGCTAACAACAATCCTATGCGGTTCGTAGATCCGACGGGGATGTGGGCTGAAGATTGGATAAGTAGCTTTGCAAACTTTAGTGCTACGATCGTTCACGCTGCCCAAAAAGCGGTAGGGTATGTTAACCCAGAGTTTGAATTTCTGAAGCTTGATGCTGATTCCGGTGTAATACCTAGTTTTACAGTAATAAACGCTCAAATAAAAGTTGATCAGAGAGACAAATGGGATGTTCCAGATGGGTCCAGCACTTGGACCAAAGGTTGAAATTTCTACTACACCAGAAGCAGTCCTGAACTTACGAGCAGGAGGAATTGGTTACCAGTTACCTCGAAGATATGATGTTGACAAAAATGGTCAGCCATTTTCTGAAGCACTGAGTATTTCTGTAAGCTTATCATTGTCGTTTGGTTGGAGTACTGACGAAAAAGAGCCCTTAAAACTTGGTCCACTTGAATTTTCTCAAGGCCGTAGGAGAGAGTCTTTTGTCGAATTAGAATAAAAATGCTTGCTTGGGTGTGTAATGTTACTCTAATTGCTCCTGAAGTTATCATAATCCACACAATGAAGTTCAATCAATTTAGGTAGGGAGACATTATAGGGCGGCATTTACGTCTATTGTATTCTCGGTCAGTTTCTTCAGGGAATGAACAGCAAAGGTCACTCTGAGAAAATCCAAACGTTTAGATTTTCTCAGTTATCCAAACTTAAATAAAATCCAAACTATCCGCAGAAAGGCCAGGTTTGTTGCGCCTTCCCAGGAATAAGGTTTGGTTTTTATTTTTATTCCTAGTCCTGTATGATTATCCCATAACAACCTAGGAGGTCATACTATGGATTTTCATAATCTACTTGAGCATCATCAGGAACTGCTTTCCTATATGGAAAGTAACGGGTATTCCGACCTTTATGTAAGCCGGTTCAGGAATGAAATCGGTTGGATACTTCGGAATTCAGGAGAAAAACAATGGGACTCTTACAAGGATATCTATCTGGAGTATACCCATGTTACTCGTTCAAAGGATTGCCTGCGCAATAAAAGGACCATCATCGGTGCAATCGAGCAATTCGATCTCTATGGGAACTATCCGAACGGAAGACGTGGACACACACTTTTCAGTCGAGGTGCTTATCACCTACTTGTTCCTGAATTTCAAGAACTAATTGATTTCTACTGCGAAGCTGAAAAAAAGCGCGGCAAGAAGGAGACAACCAACCATCTATAACGAATCACATCATGCAGCATCCTTTCTTCTTGCCCTCCAGAAGGATGGCACAAACAATCTTAAGACGGTTACAGAGGAACAGGTAATTTCCTTTTTTATTTCTGAAGAAGGCGTGCTTATCAAAAGCTGTTCCTATAAGAAGGACATAGCTGCCGTCTTTAAGGCCGGGCTTGCCTGGAACGAAATAGAATGCAGTAGAGTCCTTTGTTTTCTTCCATCCCTACGCACGACCAGAAAAAATATCCAGTACCTTACTGGCGAAGAGATTTTGAGAATCCGTGCAGCATTGGATAACCGCAAGAACGACCTGACGCTCCGGGACAGGGCGATCGGAATGCTTTTAATGTATACTATGCGAATGCTGATACTGAAATGAAAAAAGAGGCTATCATGAAAGCTACTTCAAAATTAAACCCGTTGCTATCCGGCGAAACTGCCTATCTTGAATGGGAAGATGATGAGGCGTTAATAAGGCAGTTATATGGGTTAAGCCAGTAAATATTATCCCGCCATTTTTGCGAAAGAAGGGCTTGATATGAGGGTTTGTGACATTTAGTCGGGATGCCGCATTTTGCGGGATAAGATCGGCGGAGGAGCCGAACCGCAAGGTCTCGGCTTACTCGATCCGTTAAGAAAATGTAAAAACTCATAATCGCCTTCTTAAAACGATTTAGACTGGTGGCCTTGGCATTTTCGTCGATCATGCCAAGGTCTCAAGCAGAAGAAATGTTCCCATTGTTGCGTTCTGATGACCTTTCCCACGAGGAGCAAGAACAATTCTTGGCGATGTTTTATAAGAGTACCTATTAAATAAATGTGTTACGTGAAATTGATTATTTACAAGAAAACTCAAAAAAAGTAGGTTTAAATGAAGTCCCTGCACAAACCCCTATGTACTCTTTGTCTCAGATGGAAAAGAAGTCGCAGGGTCGTCTGATTGGAGAACCCTAGTGTCAAACTACCTGCTGCAAGTTGATGTTGGAAAGTACAAATACCTTGACTGTGGACGCTATGTCCATAGTGAAGAACCAGATATTATTGCTGATGAGATGAAAAACTTTATTAAATCAACATTGCAATCTACAATTCTAAATTCAAGTAAACAGGGATTTCCATAGTAGAAGCCAAAGTTATAAGCGTATTGTCTAAAGTTACGCATTGGGTGAAATTCTAAAAAACCACCTAGCATTCAGTGATGTGTTACCCTGAAATTACTCTTAGTAATATGGAGTCATAGACGACTGATCGCATAACTAGTTCACTTACATAGATGCTTAGTAGGGTCCCTGCTAGCTCTGTTGCTTCGGTTTTTTGTTCAAGGTTAGCTATTTTGTGGCAATTCTTTGCCACATACCGCAACCCAATAATTAGACCTACTAAGATTCCAAGAGCGCTAAACAGAACTCGACCAAGGACGATCAGCATTACTTACCATGGCCCCCACTCTGTATCAAGATGCCAACCAACCGTTGCGCCAGCAGCACCACCTGTTGCAATCCCTATTCCTGCTGCAGTAGCTTTCGCAACACCGTACGCCTTGCCAACACTAACAGCCATTGCTGCTCCTGCTTTCATTCCAATATAGAGGCCTGCTACCGTAAGAAGCAATCCTCCGTCAATTTGCCTTTGTTCTTTTTCATTAAGTTGAATAAAGTTTTTCAAAATGATCCCCTCCTCTGTAATATGGTTTCGTAACACTGAATGCTAGGCATAAACAGTATAACATATTCTGAAAAATTTGAAAAGTCAAACTTACGTTTTTTTACAAGTAGCAAACCAAAGACATTACTTGATACAGGAGATTATCAGAAGCTAATAGCTTAACGTATGCGCAAAAGTGAATAGCCGACAAAATTTGGAGGATGATAGTTATGAAAAACCCTGAGGTTACCAATACACACAAAAAAATAAAACCACAATGGCGTGGCTTGAAACAATAGTATGGGCGTCGTTGCTTGCATTATTTATTATAACCTTTATTGGTCGCTCTTACATCGTTGATAGTGCATCAATGGAAAATACCTTACATGATAGACAACGGGTCATCGTGGATAAAATTTCCTACTGGTTTGTAGAACCTTCCCGAGGTGAAATAATCATTTTAGATACTCCTTTAGGCGCTTATGTGAAACGAATAATAGCTGTTGGCGGCGATACAATCGAAGAACGAAACGGAGTAATTTTCTTAAATGGTGAGCCAACTGAGGAGCCATACGTTACAAATTAGACCACACAGAACTGGGGTCCTTATACGGTACCTGACGACAAATTTTGGGTTATGGGCGATGATCGGCCAAATAGCATTGATAGTCGATCTTTTGTTGGTTTCCTGCCCAAAGAGGATGTTGTTGGTAGAGCAGTTTTGCGTTATTGGCCACTAAATGCTGTAAAATTGATCACTCCATAGAATCTAGAACCACTTTTAGTTGTCCGTCTGCTAGGGATCCAATGGCAACGAGCGATATTCCGTCCACATTTCTTGTCTGGACATTTAACGGTTTGCTAGATTCTTCGCTGAGGTATCGCCGGAGGGTGGCTGTTTCAGCACGTGAAAAGGTTCCCAGATTTTGGAAAATGGAGAGGATATCCCCTGCATTTTCAAACTGTATGATTACAATCTCGTGATCAAACTCCGAAATGATATTACTCCGCCAAAACCGGTATCCATTTGGGATCCTATCTGGAAAGCGCACCGTAAAGCCGCTTAACTCAGATAGCAGTGTACGTTCACGTACGCCTATCCATTGATTTCGAGATCGATATACTTCGACGTTAGCTTGTGGAGAATAGACAAATACATCTTCGGGAAACCGAGGATTTTTTATTACTTCAGTTCTATAAGCAATAGACTGTATTTTGTTGACAGTGTTAAATCGTTCTTCTCGTAGGAGAATGAACTCGTCCATGTCAATCCATAACCTCAAAGTAACCACGTTATGACGTAAGGTGAGAATATACACAGGTTGATCAAAATGATATCCAATTTCTATCGCGACAAAATCGCTACTGAAATTCAGCGCAAAAGGGGAGCGAATCGGTGTACTCGGATTCATCCAAACACCTGGAAAACTACATTCCTGTACCCACTGGTGATTGATCGCAGAAAACTCTCAGGTCAGCAATCGAAGCCTTTGTTCAAAAGCTTTTTCAGACCTTCGATTTTTCTTAACGGTACCTGGTAGTGCGCCATTGTGCATTGTTCCTAGACAATCTTGGTGGTAACACCTAACAAAACTAGGCGGCTTAACACTAAGTTAACCCGAATTCTGTACTGGAATTGGCAGGGGAAGTACCTGCTAGAAACTGAATGCTGACAGTGTTCTGCCTAATCCTCCGACGTGCATAGAGGGACTATCCCCAACGTGTACGAAGCTCGGTGAAGTCGGCGAAAAGCAGACCTGTGAAGTGGTTAGCGAATGTAGTCGGGGGGCTATAAAGTGGCTATGTGTACACACCAGGAACTCTCGTATGTACGGCTCGTAAGCTATGGTTTACACCAAATCAAGATAAGCACCTCTTTAGGGAGGTCTAGTTATGGATATGGAATTTTTCGTTTCCATATCGATCTCTATCCATTAAGGGATAGAGGTCTCTCGCCTACCAGCAGCGGGTAATGAGACAACTAGCGGGTCAAAGAGAGACGCTAAGGTCACCATGAAAAGCTAGAGTACAGGAAACAAGGGAACTCTAGACGTGGCAGTGCTGACGCATCTAGTTTTTTTAATAAGTCTTAAAGCTAAATTACCCCAGATGATGAGTAAATAGACGCATCTCGGCAAGAAAGTGAGGAGCACACTGGTCCATATTTATTTGTTGACAGTATTCATCGTCTGTTCTACAGGTGCTTTTGCGTTCAATAAATAAGCCTCTGCATTAGAGAATCATTTAAGAATATTTAAGTCTCAAAAAAGAATGCTTAATAGTTTTCTTATCCAACTAGGCGCAATTGAGAGCAACCCCGCACTTCTTTGTTGAGCTTTTCTAGGTCCAACCACGGACCGGACAGAGCTTCTCTAAGTACTTCAATAACTCCTGCTTCTGTGTGAGCATAGAAGCGCTCTTTAGGTCTACTAAGTGAAGTATCATTTCATTGAGCAAGTGTCCTATGCGCATCAGGTAGTGATACCCCTTCATAGCTGTCCAATCAGTGGAGAATAGGTGCTCATACTGAAAA
>SKJB01000078.1 GCA_007116145.1 Limnochordia bacterium
CGTTCGCATAACGGCCGGTCTTCGCATAGTCAAGACACTCTGCTTTTGAACCCATCTCTTGACCAGCAATAACTTTGACAAACTTTGCTATATCATGTTCTTCCCACTCGCGCTCAAGAGCTTCATTTGGTGTAGCTGAAACTACGACCATATCAGCCTTACTAGCCATTTTTTCTAAGCTTTCGCGCACATAGGGAAATGGCGGAACGGCTCTAACAAGATTTGTCACAGTTTCATTCACGGCTAACGACCACTGAAGAGCTTGCTCGAGCCCGGGATCGTTAGTGCGTTCCACTATCGCTTGGAGAGCTGGATTTCCTAATTTACTTTCATTTTTAGTCCATGCGCGTAGCGAATCTATATTGGGAACTTGAAACGCGCGATTTTGAACTTCACTACGATCAGCCAATAAATCCATAACCTCAACAAGAGCAAAAAAGCGATTTATACCCCTTGATTTCGAATAGAGGTTAACAAACTCTGCTGCTTCTCTTGCATACTTCGAGACTGCTTGTAAATCGTAGCTGTTGATGATATTTGGAATAAAACACTCCTTGTGTTTTACTTCCATGGTATCAAACACACAGCCATCAGAATCAATGCCGACTAGAAATTCTTGGTCTTTTTGTAATGCCTTTAGACTTTTTGCTGGATCACTCACGTTTATTCCTCCTTGAATTAAGTAGTTTAGCGGTAGGCTTCTAGTTGGTATGGCGGTAGTTTTTTATCAGCAAAAATAGGTTGGAGTTTAGCAAACCGCATTAACCCATTAACCATGGGCACTGATACCCAATCTTCACCGATTAATGGACGCGCATAGCGAATAAAATCATCGGTTACGTCAACTCGATTTTTTGCAATCCATTCTTCTGGGAATGATCGCTCTGAATTCGCAACAATCTTAAGAGGTACTTTGTCGTACTCCACAGCATACATAAGTGTTGGTTTCCGTAGGATTGTGGACATATACCCATTGCCATCTTCAACTGCAATTTCTACTGCTTTTTGTCCTAACTTATACGCTTCTTCCAAATCTACAGGTGAGGCGAGGTTAATGGCTCCTCTTTGATCAGTTCCAGGAACCTGACCACGTGCGGCACCACTTGCGCATAAACCCACTTTATTTAGATGGTTAACTACAATTTGAGCAACCGTAAGCTCACTCGAACTAAATTGCGTATGACCAAATGAATCTTTGGTTTCCCCAAATTCTGCAATCGGTAATCCTTCACCCACCACGACTATGACTCGGCCGGTTTGCTTTAACTGATCATTGATTGTATCCGTCATCTCTGCTATTGAAACTTTGGATTCAACCATGTAGATCTGTAGCGGAAGCTCTCGGTTTGGATCCGCTAACCGTGCTGCGGCTGGTATATAGCCAATTTTTCGTCCCATGGCCTGTACCACCAAGACTGGGTCCGCTGGTGATGACCCGGCGTTCTCTTCGTTCGCATTTTGAATATATGAGGCCCAATAGCGGGCTACGCTTCCGTAACCAGGGGTGTGATCAATGACTTTAAACTCAGAGTCACCCACATCATTATCGATCGTTTTCGGCACCCCGACCGCAACTAAATCTAAACCTTGTTCCTGAGCAAGCACACTGATTTTATGCGCGGTATCCATGGAGTCATTTCCACCAATATAGAATAGGTACCCAACATTGTGTGCTTTTAAAACTTCAATCACTCGTTGAAAATCTTCTTTCTGGTCGCTCTTTAACTTGTAACGACAGGTCCCAATCGATCCCGCAGTTGGTGTTGTCCGTAACAAAGCGATTTCGTCAGGGTCTTGTGCACTTAAATCCAGCAATTCCTCTTTTAAGATCCCCTCAACACCATGGTATCCCGCATAGATTGTACCAAACTGGTCTCCATATGCACGGCAAGCATCAATTACTCCTCGCAGTGAGTTGTTAATCACCGGAGTCGGCCCGCCAGATTGGGATATTACGACATTCTTTGCTTTCGCCATACAAAATCCCCCTTCATTCAACCTTATTCACCCTATTCTTTCTCTAATAGGCGCTGGTATGCTCGTTGCAGTAACAAGGCATCATTCTCTAATTCAGGACTCTCGCAGATCAACCACCCGCCGACATTAAAGTCAATGAGAGCTTGTAAAAGGGCTTCGTAAGCCATATCTGACTCTTGCAACGGCAAATGTTTTTTCTCCCCTTTTACACCATAATCTATCCCAGAAACGTGCATATGCAAGCGCTGAATTGCACTTTTACCCAAATTCTCTTGAATTTGTGTTAGAACCTGGCAAAACTCCTCATAGGTGTTAAAGGCACCATTTGATCGAGCATGTAAGTGTGAAAAATCGACACATGGATACACCCCTGGGATCTCAACACCTAATTGTACAATTTCCGAAACGGTACCAAATTGAGTCGGTGATCCCGTGGTTTCAGGTCGTAAATCAATCGTGTTGCCCTCGTCATTTAAAATCGTACGAATCTCGATCAGTTGCTTTTTTGTTCTCTCATACACAATATTATGGTCATCGTCATGATAGAAACTCGCATGGAAGGTTACACTATTAGCACCAGCGACCCTTCCAATTCGGGCCGCTTTGAGAATCCGTTCTTTGCTAGCCGTTACCTTTTCAGGTTCCTTTGAGTTTAGGTTCACATAATAAGGCGCATGTACCGTTAGTTCAATATCAGTGCCTTCAGCTACCTTTTTCACATCCAACGCTGTCGGTTCTTTCATCTGTATACTACGTACAAACTCTAATTCCATACAGCCTAAGCCTAATTCGGCTAACCGTTGGATCCCGGCTTGGCTAGACCGCAAACTAGTAGACGCAGGTATCCCGGCTGTACCAATCCGTAATTTAGACAATTGATCCACCCCTTAGTTTCCCGGAGTCCACAGCTTCTTCTGCGGAGGTTTTGTCTCTTCAATAGCATCTTTCGTCTCTTCGTCGTCGGATTCATTTAAACCTAGAGCTTTACTAATAATATCTTGCACTTCCATCATCAGTCCGCTAAAGGCAAACTCAGCTTCAAATAACTCACGAATATAAGGATTAATAGATAGTACCTCATACAACTTTCGCAGTTCATCTGCTTGGTTTTCAGACACTGGCTTTCCTTCCATTTGTTGCTGTTGTAGATCCATTTGCTTTTTGTGAAAATCCCGCAACATTACTTTCGCAGCTTGATGGCTCTCTACTGATTTTCTTGCTTTCACTAATTTCTGATACTCATTACTTTCAACTAATGAATCGGCTAATTCTTGTGTCTTTTGTAAGATATCCATTATCTCTTTTCCCCTTTTAGCTATTTTTAACTGTGAATCACAAAACACCTGATTGGTTAGACATTGAAACGGAAATTGGTAATATCTCCATCTTTGATAATATAATCTTTCCCTTCTAAACGAAAAAGTCCTTTTTCTTTCAACTTTGCCATACTTCCGTGCTCCATGAGGACATCGTACCCAACCACCTCAGCGCGGATAAAACCTCGTTCAATATCAGAGTGGATCTTACCTGCTCCTTGCCGCGCGTTCGTACCCTGGCGGATAGTCCAGGCGCGCACTTCATCTTCGCCTACAGTAAAGTATGAAATTAAACCCAAATCACCATAAACTGCTTGTGCGAGCCTTGCTATACCTGTCTGTTCAATTCCTAGTTCGCTCATAAACAACTCTCTATCTTCGGTATCTAACTGATTAATCTCCATCTCGACTTGCCCACTTACAACAACCAACGGAATATTGCGCTCACAAGCCCATTGCGTTAACTCAGCCTTTTGTGGATAATCGCGAGTCCGAAATTGGTCCTCATCCACGTTTACCACTAGAATCAATGGTTTCCTGGTAAAGAAATCATATCCTCGAATTAACTTATCCTCTTCCTCACTAAGTTCTAAGCTTCTTAGCGGTAGTTCATTGTCTAGAACATCTCTACACTTACCTAAAACCGCTAACTCTTTAGTGGCTTCTGGGTTCTTTACACGTTCTCTCTCTAATTTCTCCATTCTACTTTCCAAAAGACTCCAATCGGTGAGAATCAGTTCCGATTGGATCGCATCTAAATCGCTTAAGGGCGCGATTTTCCCATCGATTGTGGGCACTAAATCATTATGAAATGCCCGAATAACCTGAACAATGGCATCCACATCGCGTACAGCATTAAGAAACTCACTGCTTTTCTTTAACTGACCTTTTACTAAACCAGCGATATCCACAAACTCGATAGTTGCATAGGTTGTTTTCTTTGGGTTATACATAGCAGTTAACCGATCAATGCGTTGATCAGGAACCCTAGCCATACCCATATTTGCTTTGTTGCCACTCGTTAATTCGACATTTGTTAACAACTGAAAAATTGTGCTTTTTCCACTTTGGGGCGTCCCGATGATACCTATTTTCACGAAAGATCCTCCGTTGCTTCATTTGATTTCTACTAAATATTGTATCATATTTTTTACCGTTTAGCACCTTTATCACACATATCTTTTGGATTTCTATGGTCATCAACGTCTGGGTTTTGTATGAACACAAATAAAAAACCAGCATCAGCTGGATATTCTGTTACAACAAGACAGTCTGCAGCGTAATGTAGAAAAGAGGCTACTCCAAGTCTATACCCAGACATTGATAAGTAGCCTAACTAGCTTTTCTTATTGAGCGATTTCTACCAATTGGCGTGCATACTTTGTTATTTCGTCAAACTTATCAGCCGCTATTAATGTATTGTCGACTAAATTGCCGCCTACACCTAATATTTCTGCTCCATTATCTCTAAATTCACGAGCGGTTTCAAGACTAATCCCACCAGTCGCCATTAGTGTAACATGATCCAACGGACCAAGTACATTTTTAAAATAGCTAGCGCCTACTACACCAGCAGGGAATACTTTCACAATATCTGCTCCTGCTTCATAAGCTTGCTCTATCTCTGTAGGAGTCATACAGCCAGGGATAACCATCCTACCATAACTATTTCCTAAACGAATCACATCAACATTTAGATTCGGTGCAACTAAGAATTGGGCTCCTGCCAACAGTGCAGCTCTGCCCGTCTCGCGATCAAGTACAGTACCAGCTCCAACCACCACATTATTACCTAATGCCTTTCGAATTTCTCCGATTGCACCAAGACCGCCTTGGGTATCCATGGTTACTTCTAAAGAAGTAATACCACCTTCAACCAAAGCTTTTGCCAAAGGAACTGCCTTCGTGGCATCAATCTTACGCAGAATCGCCACGACGCGACCAGCCATTGTTTTTTCATACACTTCAATTTTGTATTTCATCGTATCTATTACCTCCAATAATTTCAAGCAATATCTTACACTATATGTTTCTCTCTATAACCTAAAAAATCCTTCGAGATAGTAAAAGATTAAAAAATTAACGATTCCACTCTCCTCGTCTTCTTAAGCAATTTGACCAATATTCCTTCAAAATGATGCCTTGGCTGCGACTGCATCTATGTGTTTTCGGGTGACAAAGATAACATAATACGATACACTATTCACAGTAAAACTACTTGTTTCTAAGGATACATGATCGGAGAGGTGATTACTTTGCACTATAAAGAGGTTAAAGGCATCTTGTCCGCCAAAAACGGGATGAACTTGTACCGAGGCTGTACCCATGGTTGCATATATTGCGACTCAAGAAGTCGTTGTTATCAAATCAACCATGACTTTGAAGACATTGAAGTTAAAAGCAATGCCTTACTATTATTAGAAAAGGCCCTTGGTGGCAAAAGAAAAAAGTGTATGATTGGCACTGGAGCAATGACTGATCCATATATTCATCTAGAACAGGATCTTGAGCATACACGAAAAAGTTTAGCGCTCATTGATAAATACAAGTTTGGACTAGCTATTCAAACTAAATCCGATCGAATCCTACGGGATTTAGATCTACTTATTAGCATTAACCAAAAAGCAAAGTGTGTGGTACAGATGACTCTAACCACCTATGATGAATCTCTCTCCAAAATAATTGAACCACAAGTTGCCACTACTAAACAGCGGTTTGAAATTTTACAAACCTTGAAAGAAAATGGTATTCCTACCGTTGTCTGGTTAACACCGCTGCTGCCATACATTAACGATACAGAAGCTAATCTACGCGGAATCCTTGACTACTGTATCCAAGCAGAGGTATACGGTATTATCTGCTTTGGAATAGGTCTTACCTTACGAGAAGGTAACCGGGAGTATTTCTATACTAAGCTAGACCAACACTTCCCTGGACTAAGACAGCGGTACCATAAAAAATATGGATATCAGTATATCATAACTAGTGATAACAACAACAAACTCATGGAGATTTTCTTCTCGAAATGTCGTAAACACAATATTGTAAGCGATAACGAACAGATCTTCCGCTATCTACACACATTCCCAGATAATAAGCAAAGTGAACAGCTAAAACTGTTCACTTGATCTGCTTGTATTCCCCGATATCGAAAGGAATCCAAATCTTGAGTATGGCCTGGTTACTTTGGGTCATCCAAACCATTTTCACTAAAATATCGGTAGCCAAACTGAGCCTGCAAAACCAAAAGACAGCAGGCTAGAACAAGAAAGAAATTCAGAGAAACCATGGACCAAAAATTAAGATAGCGCTCGTGGAAAATCAACGTACCGTGGGCGAAGAAAGCATACGTTGAGATGGTTACACTTAAGGCACCGGCCATCACTATCAGACGCTCATCTTGATAAATTCCTAAGATAAGTAAACCAATGTATATCGTCAGATATGACAACAGACCGGGAGTAAACTGAATGAAGACAAATACAGTCAAAGAAACTCCAGCCAAAGCAAGATACTTTGTAGTGAAGGGCATCCGATTTGTATAAACGACGTAAGACATAACTAAAGCCAAACCACCACATGCAAACACAATAATAAACCCAGCTATGGGATCCCTTACACTCACCAAATTGTTTAGAAACGCCAGAGCCGATGCAATCCATAAAAGCTGAACGATGCGTCGATTATGACATCTGATTAAATTACTTCGATCCACTTTCATCACCTACTTTTCTCTGTAAAGGAACGGAATTCAGAACCACCTCTCCGCAGACAGTTCTTAGTAACATTATACATAGAATTACCAACTTCAATAGCGGACTTGCACCGCCAAATTATGCGTTATGCGTGGAGATAGCTCTTCCAATAGCTTCACTATCGCCAGTGAGCATCACTATTCTTATAACGCCTAAAGCCTTTAATTCCTTCACTGTATCTCTTGTATTATAAGATTGTTAGGCAATATGTCATCCATCGTTTTTAGCAAACCCTGTGTCCTCCGCACAACTCTAGTAACTATAGACAAAACTAGATAGGTAATGCGTATCTTTATACTGTTGCCACTTTCTCTATCGTAATCCATCGAACCACAAATCTGCAGCTTGAGCGCTCAACGGAACTCGTGAAATCCTATCTAATCTCTCTGAAGTCGGAGACCTCAAGATGTTAAGCTGAGGCTCTGTACCTTATCCGTTTGGCTGCTAGGTTGGAAAGATATCACTCACGAGTATCTTTAGCTCTGGGAAATCTAGATGAGTAAAGACAGTATCACAGTCAACAGACACTCGGATATAATAATTGCTCTGTAAAACATAAGCCTCAATCATACAAGTATCCGGATCCACAATCCAGTAGTGTTGAACTCCCGCTTTACAGTATATGTCCATCTTTTTGAGTCTGTCCCGACGGATAGTAGAAGGAGATAGGATTTCAATGATTAGTTTAGGGGCAATAAAAACATGGGTTTGTTTAAAGATGGCGCTATCGCTACCAGGAATGTACAATAGATCCGGTTGCACCACATTCTTTTCTGAAAGTACCACATCCAACGGGGCGTAGAGTACCTCGCCTTCTGGATCAACTTTACGAAAATAGTCACGAAGTGCGCTCTGTAACCGGGAACTGACTCGCTGATGCCGAATACTTGGCGAAGGCTCCTCAACTAACAATCCATCTAATATCTCATGGCGAATGCCAGGCTCTTCTGGTAGCTTAAGGTAGTCTGTATAGCTGAGCGATGATTCCGTAGTATACTCTCTAGAATCCTCAGCAACACCCTCAGTTAGCTGATTCAAAACTCTCATGACTTGGTTGAACTCATAACGGTATTGACGTGTACCAATTTCTACACAGGGAATCCGTTTCGTGGGCGTATAGCGCCAAATGGTTTCCACCGATAGACTCAACGCATCTGCTAGTTCTTGCGCAGTCATTAGTTCAGATTTCACTGGCATGGATATCACCTCCAGATCCATTATACCAAACTTCATCTCAGCGTCAATTAAAAGCAATTAAAAGCAACTTAAATGATGAAGATAGATATTGTGAAACACATTTATCTTTCGATCGAAAAGAAGGGAGTTAAGATCTAAACTCTGTGTAGTCCTGCAACGTCAAAATAAACATTTCTTGCCTTAAAAGGAGCAGGACTTGTATAGAGTAATCGCACTTTTTCAAAGTCGTTTAACCGACTAGAATAGAAAAAAGGCTTGACAAAATTCAGCCTACTATCACGGATCCATAATGGAATAGGCAAATTATTAATCTGCAGATTGTAGTCAATTAGAGCTGTAACTATAGTTAGATATGCTAGTTCCTCCTTAGTACAATGATCTAAATCGATTGACGTTGCCAAACTATCGATGAATTCTTTGTCATTTCCTCTAAGAAATTCTAAGAGCTGATTAATACTAGTATCGCGATCAGAAAATTTGTATAACTCCTGCAAATACTCATTCCCAATCATACCCTAAATCCTCTCCTAGATAACGAATAAAATGCAACTGACGCTCTCCTAATAACTTTAAGGGAACATAATCTGCGACGATTTGTAACAGTTGTTCCTTAGTAGCAATATTAAGCTCTTTACACAGGAGGTAAGCATCAACAAAATCTTTTGCAGGTTCTGGTCTCGCAGCTAAAACTTTCATTGCTAATAATTGGGCGGCCTTTGGTTTTAGAATCGCTAAATTCGTGTATGCTTTATAGGGCTCTATGTCCTCTTTTAATATCAAGCGTAACGGTTCTTTAACTTCTTCATTAATCCAACCAATAGGCAGGCTAAAAGCATATCTAGTAAGCTCAAGGATATTATTAAGCAATTTATCATTAACTACACTAAAAACACAGTCTATGTCTTTCGTTGCCGGTCTACTATCATACACCATAGTCATTATTGAACCACCATAGATCGTGATTTCCAAATGTAATTGGTTCTCTTTTAATCGTTCATTTAAATAGTCAAATATCTCAAGGAGCTTCTTACTATCTAGCAATTTAGTATGATTAGGCACAATGAACCACCTCTTCCTTGGGATAGCTCTTAACACAATTATACCATATAATCGTGCATATATAAGAGTATCTACTTGAAAATCTGCGTCAAGCATATTGCACAATAGTGTCATCTATAAATAGCACACCTCCTGGCTCAAGGCTCAACGACCTAATTTGCTACTCATGATCCTACAAAAACAGCTATATCCAGCGCTGCAATACACTAAACTGCATTCTGTGCCTGTAACAACCCCATCAAAACAAGACACCCCGATGGAGTGTCCTTTAGACTGCATGTGTATATCCACTAGGTTATTTTAATCTCTTCTTCCAATACCCCGGCACCCGATTCAGTTGCATAATGGCAATTATGACAACCTCGTCCGTCATAATGTGATAGATCACGCCATAAGGAAAACGTTGTGTCAAACATCGCCTCGTATTTTTGGAGAATTGCGACCAGGCCTTAGGAAAATAAATTATCCGCTGAACCGTTGAGTAGATTTCATCAGCAAACTCCATACCAAGTCCGGGACTACAGGTCTCATAATAATCCATTGCATCCCTCAATTCTTGCTCTGCATCTGAATGGAATGAATATTTCATCATTCATACCTTTTCTTTATTGCTTTAAAGACTTCGTCACCAGGTATAATCTGGGCTTTACCAGATTTAATTGA
Organism: Limnochordia bacterium; assembly: GCA_007116145.1. Classification (GTDB taxonomy): domain Bacteria; phylum Bacillota; class Limnochordia; order Darwinibacteriales; family DTU012; genus CSBR16-88. The sequence goes on from SKJB01000078.1 coordinate 9,968, forward strand.
CTCAAATCTTCGTTCTGCTTCCTCAATCCATAGATCATCTATTTTTTTTTCCGAGGGGTGCAAACTCTTAAGTATTTTTTCTACCAAGGCAGTTTTTACATCTATAGGCAAGGATTCAATCATGGACATGAGATCATTAGTTTCAGAACTCATTGTGTCACCTCATTTCCAGCGCCTTATGGTACCATTATACCAAACTTTGCCTCAATGTCAACTAAACGTAACTAAAAGCAACTTAATGGAGAATATGAGAGAATATAGATACTGTCTACGAACCCGTAAAACGACCTCAGGAATAATTCCCAGAGTCGGCTATGCCTGGTATCGCTTTTGCGGACTATTTGGTGGATGTCCAACTACATCAACTCAACCAATAATAACCCAATATCATTTAACAGTTCCATCAATATAATCGACTACCTTGCATAACCATACCATATGGCCACCATTTTTTCCCCAGTAGTCTTTTACTACCTTATAAGGTTCACCAAATTTCCTTAACCATCTTTTTTGGGCACGCTTGTTGCCACTATCTAAACAGAATTGTTCAACCCCTAATATATGGAGATAATCTACCATAGCATTGATCAAAGCTGACCCCACACCTTTACCCTGATAGTTCGGTAAAACGTAAAGACTACCTAGTTCCCCAATTGAATCAAGTTGATTGTTAGTACACTCTTTGATTTCAGCTCCACATGGCCCGAAAGAGATGGTTGCTATAACACTATCACTAATCTTCGCAGTTAGGAAAGTAATGTTGGAATCCGTATTCTCCAAGGAGAACTTTAGCAAATCCTTCTTATATTCGATTTCTCTTGCAATGTCAACATTTAAATATCCAAGTCCCTCCTTCTCAAAAGCATCAGTAATTGATTCTTCAAACACATTATAGGCTGATTCCATATCATCGTGAGTAGGTCTGATAATACATAAGCCATTAATCATAAGTTTAATCAACCTTTCTGTGTAAAGGTATACCATTATAGTCGTGCTTTGTCTATAAAGTCGCAAGCAGCTCATTTCATTGAGTTAACCCTTCTAGCCTTGGGTATACTATGCCAAAAGCTCAAATGATTTCATAACTATGACAATAATTATGCAGTGGAATCGGGTAGGAGGCTACCCATTAATTGAGTAGCCGACCTCCCACAGCACCGCACGTACCGTTCGGTATACGGCGCTTCCAAAGTTTACACTTTCCTTTGCAGAAAATATTCCTGAAAGCTAATATATCCAGTTCGTTTAAATCGTTCGTTGGATAGGGTAGTACTCAAGATTGGGCTGTTGGCTGTGCGCCAGTAGCCTTTTCTTGTGTTAGCCCACTGCCACGCTTGGTCTTTGCTGGCTCCTAGGCGCCTTAGATTATCGAAACGTGTCTTTATTTTCTTCCAACGTTTCCAAGTGACCATCCTGATTCGGGCTCTAACCCATCTGTCTAAGCTCTTTAGCAGCGTTTTCATGTCCGCTAGCCTGAAGTAATTGACCCATCCCCTGATGATACTATTCAGTCGACGTTTCCGTTCTTCAACACCCACCCCATTACTGCGCCTGGTTACTGCACGGAGCTTCTCCTTTAGCTTCTGAAGGCTTTTCGGGTGAACCCTGAGCCTTCCTTCGCCTCGGAACACGTAGAAGCCGTATCCTAGGAACTTTACCCTGTTGACATACGCAACCTGCGTCTTCTCTTGATTAACTCTGAGGAATAATTTCCCCTCGAGGTATGGGATAATGTTGCTGAGCGTTCGTTGTGCCGCTTTCTTGCTCTTGCAGAATATCATCATGTCGTCCGCGTAGCGGACGAACTGGTGTCCTCTTCTTTCTAGTACTTGGTCACATTCGTTTAGCATTATGTTCCCAAGTAACGGACTGAGAGGCCCACCTTGGGGTACGCCTTCCAAGCTGTCCTCAAATGACCCTCCCACCATGATTCCTGAATGCAAGAATCTGTGAATGAGAGAGATAACTCGCCCATCTCTAATCGTATCCGATAGGGTTTGGATAAGCTTGCTATGATTAACTGTGTCAAAGTATTTCTCTAAGTCCATGTCAACGACATATTTATATCCTTCGTTGATGTTTATTTGACACCTTCGTAGTGCATCATGCGCACTTCTCCTAGGGCGAAATCCAAAGCTGTTGTCTGAGAACTGCTCTTCGAATATCGGGGTTAGCCTCTGGCTCACTGCCTGCTGAATATATCTATCCACGACTGTTGGTATACCAAGCTTTCTGATCTTTCCGTTCTCTTTGGGTATCTCTACCCGACGAACGGGTTTTGGACGGTATTTACCATCCCGGATAGATTGTATGAGTTCCTCCTGGTTTTCTCTTAGGTAAGGTAGAAGTTCATCTACCTGCATTCCGTCGATTCCACCTGCACCTTTATTCCTCTTGACCTGTTTATACGCTTGCTCAAGATTCCTGGTGTCTAAGATTTGCTCAAGTAATCCCTCCGTCTGCTCGTTAGTGCTGGTGATGTCGGTTTCAGTTATCTTTGGTGGTGCACACGCTTCCGCATACTCTTTCCGTTCCGCGGATACCTTTTGCGGATAGCCCTCAAAATCTAGTTGAAGTTGTCTGTGTTTTACAATACCACTTTCAGTAACTCTCATTGACCCTCACCTCCTCTGGTTCAGCCCTTCCATCGGTGTCTAGAGCACCTCCGTACTATGGCTTCGGCTGACTTCTCACGATAAATCTTGTTTCAACCAGGCTTCATACTCTGTTTCCACCTGTCCGTGAGACCTCCCACGGTAAGACGCATAACCTTCATCCCATGTACCCGCCATATTTACACCCTCGTGTCTGTGCAGTTTATTGGATTTTGTCTTGTCTAGCAGACTCATCCCACTTTGGATGCCTGATATGATTCGTGTTCCTCGGGTCGGAACTTTGCTCATCACGCTTCCTTCAGATTCCCCCTCGCGGTGGACACCCTTGCGCTTGGCTAATGGTTGGCAACTGCCAGCCCCCATAGCGGACTTTCACCGCCAAGTTATGCGCCATGCGTGGCACACTAGTAAAAAGCCTTGTAGGCTCTTTAAGAGCGTACAAGGCTTAAACTTAATTCCAGGCAGTGAGCTACTCTCCCACCACGAGATGTGGCAGTACCATTGCCGCTAGAGGGCTTAACTTCTGTGTTCGGTATGGGAACAGGTGGATCCCCTCTGCCTTAACCA
>SKJB01000012.1 GCA_007116145.1 Limnochordia bacterium
AAGTATGTAGAAATTTCTTCATGTAGTAACTTTGAATCGTTCCAGGCAAGACGGGCGAATATTCGTTTTCGGCGCGAACCAGGAGCAAAACCTGAATTTCTTCATACTCTTAACGGATCGGGTGTGGCTATAGGACGCTGTTTAGCAGCAGTTTTGGAGAACTATCAACAAGAAGATGGTAGTATAGCAGTTCCCGAGGTTCTACAACCTTACATGGGTGGGGCTACTCGAATTTATTGAGTTAGGTTGGTTTGTTGAGAAAAAACTTGTAAATTGTCTGGATATGCGGTATAATGTTCTGTGTCTGGAAGGGTGCCAGAGCGGCCGAATGGAACGGTCTTGAAAACCGTCGAGGGTTTGCGCCCTCCGTGGGTTCAAATCCCACCCCTTCCGCCATTTGTATACCAAGATTCAAATTTACCCTGTCTAGAAAGTATAGTGTTTACTTTTGGATAGGGTTTTTATGATAAAAGGAGTAATAATGCAGATTCGCAAAGGAGATTTACTTATATTCGTCGTATTGGTAGTTATAGGGATCAGCGCTCTCGTTCTTCAAATGCGATATCTACCTAGACAGGAATTTGGAAATGAAGTATCGGTTGAGATCGATGGTACTGTTGTTAAACGCTATGATCTAGGGCTGCCGCAAGAGAACGTCGAAATTGAGACTGGTCGCGGAGTGAATGTACTAGCTTTTGATAGAGGCAAGGTGAGAGTTATTGAGGCTAACTGTCCCGATCAGATCTGTGTTAATTTTGGATGGGTACAGCGTTCTGGTCAAACCATTGTTTGCCTTCCTCATCGCTTAATTGTACGAGTAATTGACCAAGGACCGGAACAAGAATTAGACGGATTTACGTTTTGAATAAAACGTATGCAATAAATCAGAAATTGAGGGGTGATACGAGTGAGACAACGGATTTTAATTGTTGATGACGAAGTCCCGATTCAGGAGTTAATCAAGTTTAACTTGGAGCAAGCAGGTTATGAAGTGGAAGTAGCCAGCGATGGAATTGCTGCTTTAGAAAGATTTGCAGCCTGTAAGCCTGATTTAGTTGTTTTGGATCTAATGTTGCCAGGAAAAGATGGTTATGATGTTTGTAAGGGTATCCGACGGACAAGTAACACGCCGATTATTATGTTGACAGCAAAGGAAACAGAGTTAGAGCGTGTTTTAGGGTTAGAATTAGGTGCTGATGATTACATGACGAAACCCTTTAGCCCCCTCGAGTTAGTGGCTCGAATTAAGGCCGTCTTACGCCGTTCTACTGGTCCAGATCCTCAAGAGATCGATCAGTTCGAGGTCGGTGGTATTGCGATGCGAGTGGAGACTCGTGAAGTAGTTGTTAAAGGTGAAATGATAGATTTAACTCGCAAGGAATTCGATCTACTTCATGTATTTTTGCTGAATGTTGGTAAAGTGCTAACTCGAGAGTTTCTGCTACAGAAAGTTTGGGGTTATGAATATGAAGGCGAAACGCGCACTGTCGATGTACATATTCGACACTTACGCCGCAAATTAGGTCCAGAGGGAGAAGATCGGATCGAAACGATTCATGGTGTCGGTTATAAAATAAGGGGGAATTAATTTGCATAAGCCATTACTCCTTAAATTAACATTGTTAGTTCTAGTGGTAACCTTAGTTTCTACGGGGGTTACCACCTTTTTTGTAACCATGTTTGCGACAGAAACCTTAAGAGAAAAGGTCCATACTGACTTAAGTTCGGATGGGTTGTTGATCCGTTTTTGGTTAGAAGAATTAGACGGTACTCCACAGCAATCAGTACAAGCCATGGGACGTCAAACGGAACGTAGGATTACCATCGTTGATCAAAATGGAAAAGTAATAGCTGACTCAGAGTATGAACCTGGGTTCATCATTAATCTAGGGGATCGTCCAGAATTTGCCCAAGCATTAAGTGGTGAGCAAGGATTTGCAGAGCGAAGGAGCGCTACAACGGGTGAGGAACGCATTTATGTGGCCATACCACTAGAGGGAGGCGGAGCTGTTCGTGTAGCAGCTCCTAGTGCAATTATTCGGGATGCTACATCGAAGCTAATACAGGGAGCGTTGTTTTTGACACTCTTAGTAGCGCTTGGAGCTCTGGCTATAACCTACTTGATTAATCGTAATATAACCGATCCCCTCCACGATCTTTTGTTAGTAACGAAACGCTTGCAAAATGGAGAATTTGGCCGTCGAGTGCTAGTGCGGAGTCGTGATGAAGTAGGTCAATTAGGCCGTGCTTTTAACGATCTCTCTATGACGCTCGAGAAAATGTTTGACACCATTCATGATCGTGAAAGTAAGTTAAATGCTGTATTATCAAGCATGGAGGATGGCGTATTAGCGGTAAATACCCATCGCAGAGTGATTTTGGCGAATCGCGCAGTAGCCGAATTAATTGGAGAGGAAGAGGGATCGAGTCTAATAGGCAAGGATCAGGTAGAGGTTATCCGGAATTTCGATTTTTCCGAGATAATAGAAGATACCATGAACAAGAAAAAGTCTATTAATGCTGAAATAAAACTGTATCCAGGTAGTCGGCGGACGATTGCTGTTAGTAGCAATCCGCTAGAAGCAGAAGATGGTTCTATTATCGGTGTAGTTGCTGTTTTAAGGGATGTAAGTACACTTCGTCGCTTAGAACAGATGCGGCGAGAGTTCGTGGCCAATGTATCGCACGAATTGCGTACCCCTTTAACGAGTATTAAAGGCTTTGTTGAGACTATTCTTAATGGAAAGACTGATGACCCAGCCTTAGTTGATCGTTTTTTGCGCATTGTTAGTGGTGAAACAGACCGCATGATCACCTTGATAAACGATCTATTAGATCTATCCCGGATTGAAAGCGGGAAGCAAACGATTGTTTTACAGCCAGTGAACATAACCCAGATTTTTGCGAACACAATTATTATGTTAGAATCGAAAGCGAGCCAAAAAAGTATTACTGTTGAAAACAAGATGGAGAATTTTATGGTAATGGGAGATGCCAAACTTCTTCATCAAGTAGCGATTAACTTAGTTGATAATGCAATTAAATACACAAAACCAGGTGGGCGTGTCTGGGTTGAGGTAAAACCCAAGCAAGATGAAGTGGAAATTATCATAGGAGATACTGGTGTGGGTATTCCTAGCGAACAAATTGATCGCATATTTGAGCGCTTTTACCGTGTTGATAAAGGGCGGTCTCGAGATATGGGTGGTACTGGGTTGGGTTTGTCGATTGTTAAGCATATTATTGATAAACATAAAGGTAAAATCTATGCCGAAAGTCGAGTAGGAAAAGGAACCCAGGTAAGTCTAACCTTGCAATTGGCCAAAGAAGGAAGCGAAGAAAACTAGCTATAGTATTGACAGGACTATCGTTCTGTGGTAGAATAATCTTTGTCAGTAATGTTGGAAGGGTGCTTGAGTGGCCGAAAAGAGCCGCCTGCTAAGCGGTTGAGGGCTTTAACACCCTCCGAGGGTTCAAATCCCTCCCCTTCCGCCATTTTTTTATGCAATAGTGCGCCCGTAGCTCAGCTGGATAGAGTGTTTGACTACGAATCAAGAGGTCACAGGTTCGAATCCTGTCGGGCGCGCCA